>CAYNDR010000031.1:0-31115 GCA_964395295.1 uncultured Planctomycetales bacterium | reverse complement strand
CGCCTGGCCCAGGCCGGCCTCGACGTGATCACGCTCCCCAAGACGATCGACAACGACGTCGCCGAGACGGACTTCTCGTTCGGCTTCGACACCGCCATGGGGATCGCCACGGAGGCCGTGGACCGCCTCCACACCACCGCCACCAGCCACCACCGGATCATCGTCTGCGAGATCATGGGCCACCAGGCGGGGTGGCTCACGCTGGGGGCGGGGCTCGCCGGCGGCGCGGACGTCATCCTCATCCCCGAACTGCCGTACGACCTCGACGTCGTGGCCCGCTGCCTCATGGACCGCCGCCGCGGCGGGAAGCGCTTCAGCATCGTGGCGGTGGCGGAAGGGGCCCGGTCGAAGGCGGAGGCGGAGGCCGCGGCGAGGGAACAGAAGAAGGGCCGGAAGAAGGAGAAGAAGGCGCGCCGCCCGGAGGAGGAGGTCTTCCTCGACGAGACGCGCGAAGGCCAGCCCCTCGTGGTCCGCAAGGTGCGCGACGAGGTCCAGGCGTACCACGTGGTCCAGGAGCCCATGGCCAGCCGGATCGCCCGCCAGCTCCAGGAGCGCACCGGCACGGAGGCCCGCGTCACGTCGCTGGGGCACGTCCTGCGGGGCGGGGTCCCCTCCGCCTTCGACCGCATGCTCTGCACCCTGCTGGGGACCAAGGCCGCGGAGCTCGTGGCCCAGGGGGCCGCGAACGTCATGGTGGCCTACCGCGGCGAGGGCTGCCGCCCGGTGCCGCTGGAGAAGGTGGCGGGGATCCGCAAGGAAGTGCCGCCGGACCACCCGCTCGTCCGCAGTGCCCGGCTGGTGGGGACCTGCATGGGGGACCGGTGACCGGCCGGGACGCCTACGCGGGGGTCTGCGCGCGGGCCGTCCTGGAGCAGGCGGGGCGGGCGCGGCGGCTGGCGGGGCCCGCGCGCGCGGGCCGGGACGCGGGGGCGGTGCACGATCTCCGCGTGGCCTCGCGCCGGCTCCGCGCGGCGCTCTCGCTGCTCGAGGCGGGCGGCGTCCGCCGGGCCCGCGCCTGGCGCAAGGCGGTCCGCCGCGTCACCCGCGCCCTCGGCCGGGCCCGCGACCTCGACGTCCAGATCGGGTTCCTCCGCGCGTTCCTCCGCCGGAGGGCCGCCGCGGGGGACCTGGCCCTCCTGCTCGGCCGCCTCGAGGCGCGGCGGAGGGAGGCTCAGGGGGGCGTCGTCAAGGCCCTGAAGCGCACGCGGGACTCCGGGGTGCTCGGGGAGCTGACGCGCTGGGCCCGCCGGGGCGCGGCCGCGGGGCGCCGTCCGGTCCCCGAGGCGGCGCGCGCGTTGGCGGCCCGCGAGGTCCGGCGCCGCCTCCGGGACGTGGCGGCCCTCGCGCCGTGCGTCTCCCGCGAGGACGCCGCCGACCGCCACCACCGCCTGCGCATCGCCGCCAAGCGCCTGCGGTACGCCCTGGAGGTCTTCCTCCCGGTCTTCGGGAGGCGGCTGGGGCCGCGGATCGCCGCCGTCAAGGCGCTCCAGGAGATCCTGGGCGAACTGCACGACTGCGACGTCTGGACCGCGATCCTGCCCGCGGACGCGGAGGGGTTCGCCGCCCTCCGCGGGGACCGGGCGCGCCGGCGCCGCGCGCTCTACCGCCGGTTCGCGGGGTGGTGGGAGGGGCACGGGGAGGTCTGGGCGTCGCTGGGGGAACTCGCGGCCGCCCCCCGCTTGGCTTCCGGGCGTCCGGCGGGTATCATCGGATCCGCATGACTCCCCAGAACCCGGACGCGGCCGGCCCCGCCGCCGCGCCGGGAGACACCGCCTCCCGGCCCCGGGCCGTCAAGCCGCGCAAGCGGTTCCGCGCCGGCAAGCTGGCGGGGATCGCGCCCCCCGCCAAGGCCGACCGCCCCGGCGCCACGCCGGAGAACTACCTCAACCGCGACATCAGCTGGCTGGAGTTCAACACCCGCGTCCTCCACGAGGCCGAGGACCCCCGCACGCCGCTCCTGGAGCGCCTGCGGTTCCTCTCCATCTTCACCTCCAACCTCGACGAGTTCTTCATGAAGCGGGTGGGGCCCCTGAGCCGCCGCGTGGCCGAGGGCTCCGGCGGCCGCCGCGCGGACTCCGCCTCGCTCCGCCAGCGGTTCTCCGCCCTCCGCGCCAAGGTCCAGGACCTGCTCGCCCGCCAGGCGAAGTCCTTCGCGGACGACCTCCTCCCCGCCCTCGCCCGGCGCGGCATCGTCGTCCGCCCGTACGAGGAGCTGGACGAGGGCCGGCGGGAGTGGGCCCGGAAATACTTCCGCGCGCAGGTCTTCCCCGTCCTCACGCCGCTCTCGGTGGACCCGGGCCACCCCTTCCCGTTCATCTCGAACCTCTCCACCTCCATGGGCGTCGCCCTGCGCTACCCGGACCGCGACGACAAGGTCTTCGCGCGCGTCAAGATCCCCGAGGTCCTCCCCGCCTTCGTCCCCCTGGAGGGCGCCGGCGGGGACCGCCACGAGTTCCTGGGGCTCCTCGACCTCGTGGGGCGCCACGCCGCCGACCTCTTCCCGGGCATGCAGGTGCTCGGCGTCATGCCGTTCCGCGTGACCCGGAACGCCGACGTGGAACAGTACGCCGACGAGGTCGAGGACCTGCTGGACCTCGTGGAGCAGGAACTGCGCCAGCGGAAGTTCGAGCCGGTGGTGCGGCTGGAGGTCGGGAGGAATCCCGACCCGTGGATGCTCGACCTTCTGAAGCAGGAGCTGGAGCTGGCCGACGACGACGTCTACGAGATGCCCGGCCTGCTCGAATACGGGGGCCTCCTCGCGATCGCGGACCTGCCGATCCCCGACCTGCGGCACGCCCCGTGGACCCCGGCGGTCCCCAAGGCCCTCGCCGCCCCGAACTCCGACCTCTTCGGCCTGATCCGCGCCGGGGACCTGCTGGTCCACCACCCCTTCGAGAGCTTCCGGTCGAGCGTGGAGCGCTTCATCCGCGCCGCCGCGGAGGACCCGCAGGTCCTGGCGATCAAGATCACGCTCTACCGCACGGGCGACGACAGCCCCTTCATCCCCGTCCTCATCCAGGCGGCCGAGTCGGGCAAGCAGGTCGTGGCCGTGATCGAGCTGAAGGCCCGCTTCGACGAGGAGCGCAACATCGAGCTGGCGCGGTCGCTGGAGAAGGCGGGCGTCCACGTGGTCTACGGCCTCGTGGGCTTCAAGACCCACACCAAGGTGGCCCTCGTGGTGCGCCGGGAGCCGGACGGCGTGCGGTGCTACGGCCACATCGGGACGGGCAACTACCACGTCCAGACCGCCAAGCTCTACACGGACCTGAGCCTGCTGACCTGCCGGGGAGACCTGGCGGAGGACCTCACGGAGCTCTTCCACTTCCTCACCGGCCGCTCCCTCCAGCGGGAGTACCGGAAGCTCCTCGTGGCGCCGGTCAACATGATGGACCGGTTCCTCTTCCTTATCAACCGCGAGATCGAGAACCGCAAGGCCGGGAAGCCCGCGCGGATCGCGGCCAAGATGAACAGCCTGGAGTCCTGGGACGTGATCGAGGCCCTCTACCGGGCCGGCCAGGCCGGCGTGCCGGTCGACCTCGTCGTCCGCGGGTTCTGCTGTCTGCGGCCCGGGGCGCCGGGGCTGAGCGAGAACATCCGCGTCGTCTCCGTCATCGGGCGGTTCCTGGAGCACTCGCGCATCTTCCACTTCGCGGCCGGCAAGGAGGACCCCGCGGCCGGGGAGTTCTACATCGGCTCGGCCGACTGGATGTACCGCAACCTGCTCGGGCGCGTGGAGGTCGTCGCCCCCGTGGAGGACGCCGCGGCGAAGGCCCGGCTCTGGGAGGTCCTCCAGGTCCTGCTCCGCGACCGGCGGCAGGCCTGGGACCTGAGGCCGGACGGCTCGTACGTCCAGCGCCAGCCGGCGGCCGGCGACGACGGCCCGGAGTCCCGCGGGACGCACGCGGCGCTGATGGACCTGGCCCTCCGCGGCGCCGTCCCGGAAGAGCGGCCGCGGCGCTGAGCCCCCCTGCCGCCGCGCCCGGGCGGCCCGGGACAGGGTGGATCCCGATGCCGGTTGGAGCAAGGAAAAGATCGTGGAATTCGATCGCCTGGCGAAGGAGCTCAAGGATCTCAAAGTCCTGAGGGAGCACTGCCTCGGGTGCGGGGCCTTCTACGACGGCGAGCGCCCCTGCGGCTGTTCCGCCGGGAGCGGCTGGCGGATCGACCGGGAGAGGATCAAGCCGTGAAATTTCACCGCGGGGCCGGTTAAGGCAGCTTCCACGACAGGGCCGTGTGAATCATTGAAGATTTTGCCATGTAGCGATTGCCCCCCCCCGCGCACGGAAGGGGGACGCGAATCCACGCCAGCCATTGGAATCGCCGGAGATGGGCCGCCTTGCGGGAAATCTTCTCGCGAAAACAAGAAGTCTATCGTTGGCAGTACAAAGAAGGGGCCCTGATGCCGCCCCGCGCGGGCCAATCCCCGTTTGCGGCGGCGAATTCGATCCGCGTGCATATTCGAATCCTCCCTGCCTCCCGGCATGGTGTATAATTTCAACGGCACCCCGGGCCCGACTTCGCCTGCGCCTGGCCCCCGTGCGAGGCGCGGCATCGCGCCGAGGGGCTCCGTCTGAGGCCGCTCGTGATGAATACAAGAACGATTGCCCTCGCCGTGTTCGTGCTGGCCTCCTCCGGCTCGTTTCCGGCCGCGGCACAGGCGGATGACGAGGCCAAGGCGAGGGCCGAATACGATGCGGCCGAAAAGACGGCCCAGGAGGAGGAAGCCGCGATCGCCCCCGTGAAGGCCGCCATGCAGAAGGCCGACAAGGCCTATGCCGACGCGAAGAAGGCGGCCGACGCGAAGCGACAGCAGGCCAATGTCGCGAAGAATCTGGCGGGCGAGCCGGGCATCAAAGAGTTGGCCGAGGCCGAAGCCAACCTGGCCGCGGCCCTCAAGGGCCTGACGGACGCGGCCAACGCCAAGCCCCCCCTGGACAAGGCGTCGGCCGACGCCAAGGCCGCCGCGCTTCCCCTCCAGCAGGCGTACGAGGCGGCCGAGAAGGCGGCCAAGGAGGCCGAGGCCGCGGCGAGGGTCGCCTCCGGCGCGGCGGGCAGGCTCGACGACGAAGCCAGGAGGGCCGCGGCCCAGGCGGCGGCCAAGAGGAGGGCGGCCGACGCGGCCAGGGCCGCCCTGGTCCGAGCCCGGCAGAGCGAGCAGAACCTGAAGAACCAGGCCGACGCCATGCCCCAGAAGCTGGCCGAAGCCGTGATGCAGATGAAGGCCGCCGACGAGGCCGCGGCGAATCCCAGGAAACAGGCGGCCGCGGCCATGGCGGCTTGCCAGGCCGCCGAGCAGGCGGCGCTGGCCGCCGAGGACAACGCCAGGGTGGATTCCGAGGCGGACAGGCAGAAGGCCGCGGCCGACGCCTCCGCCCGGCGCAAGGCGGTCGATGCGGCCAAGGCGGCCCTGGCCCAGGCTCAGCAGGGCGAACAGCAGGCGCAGGCTCAGGCCGCCACGGCCGCCCAGAAGCTGGCCGACGCCCCGGGGAGGAAGAAGGCCGCCGACGAGGCCCTGGTCAACGCCAGGAATGAGGTCGCCGCGGCCGCGACCGCCTCCCAGACTGCCGAGAAGGCCGCGCAGGACGCCGAGGCCAGGGCGAAGCAGGCCGCGGCGGAGGCCGGCACGTCGGACGCGGAGAAGAAGAAGGCGGCCGATGAAGCCGCGACCCGGCGCAAGGCGGCCGACGCGGCCAAGGCGGCCCTGGCCAAGCCGCAGGAGGCCGAGAAAAAGGCCCAGGCCGAGGCCGCCACGGCCGCCCAGAAGCTGGCCGACCGCCCGGCGCAGAAGAAGGCCGCCGACGAGGCCCTGGCCGGCGCCAGGAAGCGGGTCGCCGCCGCCGCGGCCGCGGTCCAGGCCGCCGAGCAGGCCGCCCAGGCGGCGGAGGCGGCGGTCAAGGCGATGGCCGGGCGTGCCGGCAGGTCCGGGGAGCAGAGGAAGCAGGCGGCCGCCGACGCCGCCCCCAAGCGCAAAGCGGCCGACGCGGCCAAGGCGGCCCTGGCCCAGGCGCAGGCCGTCCTGCAGAACCCGCAGAACCAGGCCGATGCCGCGGCGCAGAAACTGGCCCGGGTAACGGCCCAGAAGGACCGGATCGACGCGGCCCTGGCCGCCGCAAGGAACCAGGCGGCCGCCGCCGCCGCCGCGATTCCGGCCGCCGAGCAGGCCGCCCAGACCGCGGCGAAATCGGCCGAGGAGAAGACCCGGGCCGCCGCCGACGCCGCCGCCCGGCGGAAAGCGGCGGCCGATGCCGGAGCGGCCCTGATCCAGGCGCAGCAGGCGGAACAGCAGGCGCAGGCTCGATCCGCGGCCGCCGCCCAGAAGCTGGCCGAATCGGAGACCCAGAAGAAATCGGCCGACGAGGCCATGGCCAACGCCAAGAAACAGGCCGCCGCGGCCACGACCGCCTCTCAGGCCGCCGAGCGGGCCGCTCAGGACGCCGAGGCCAAGGCGAAGCAGGCCGCGGCGGAGGCCGGCACGTCGGACGCGGAGAAGAAGAAGGCGGCCGATGAAGCCGCGTCCCGGCGCAAGGCGGCCGACGCGGCCGGGGCGGCCCTGGCCAAATCGCAGGAGGCCGAAAAGAAGGCCCAGGCCCAGACCGCGGCGGTCCTCCTGAAGCCGGCCGACGCCCCGGCGCAGAAGAAGGCCGCCGACGAGGCCCTGGCCGGCGCCCGGGACAAAGTGACCGCGGCCACGGCCGCGAACCAGGCGGCTCAGGAGGCGGCCAAGGAACTCCTCCCGCTGGAGGCGGCAAGCCGTCAGGCCGCCGCCGAGGCCGCCGCCCGGCGCAAGGCGGCCGACGCCGCCAAGGCGGCTCTGGCCCCGCCGAGGCAGAAGATGGAGCAGGCGGTAGCCCAGGCCGGCGCCGCCGCGCAGGCCTTGACCCGGGCCGAGGCGAGGAAGAAGTCGGCCGAAGAGGGCCTGGCGGACCTCAAGAAGCGGATCGCCGCCGCCAAAGAGTCGCACGAGGCGGACGAACAGGGCGCCCGGGCGGCGGAAGAGGCGGCCGTCCCGTTGAAGGGGGAATCGGGAAAGGCGCGGGCGGCGCATGAGGAGGCCGTGAAGACCGCCGACGACAAGCGCGCCCTGGTCGAGCAGGCCAAGGCCCGGCTGTACCGGCTGATCGCCGGGAGGCAGGTGGCGGGCCTCATGGAGAGTCCCGAGCCGCCCCGGCCGGCGAACCGGATCGATGAAATCGTGTTCGCGAAACTGAAGGCGCTGGGCCTCCAGCCGGCCCTCTGCTCCGACGCCGTGTTCGTCCGCCGCGCCTTCCTGGACCTGACCGGCACGCTGCCGTCCGCGGAAGAGGCCCGGGCGTTCATCCTGAGTCTGGACAAGAACAAGCGCGTCGGCCTGGTCGATCGCCTCCTCGATCATCCGGCGCATGCCGATTACTGGGCCATGAAATGGAGCGACATCCTGAAAGTCAAGGCGGAGTTCCCCGTGAAGGTCTGGCCCAACGCGGCGCAGGCGTATCACCGGTGGATATGGGAATCGGTCGCCCGGAACAAGCCGTACGACCGGTTCGCCCGGGAACTGCTCACTTCCAGCGGCAGCAATTTCCGCGTCGGCGCGGTCAACTTCTACCGCGCCATCCAGGACAAGACTCCGGAGGGCCTCGCCGCCGCCGTGGGACTGGCGCTGATGGGCACGCGGGTCCAGCTCTGGCCGCAGGACCGCCGCGCCGGCATGGGGGCGTTCTTCTCGCAGATCGGCTACAAGCCCACCAGCGAGTGGAAAGAGGAGGTCGTCTTCTGGGATCCCCTCCGCTCGGTCAAGGTCCCGGGGAGCACCGCGCCGGGAGAGGACGCCGTCGCCAAGGCGGTGGCCGCCACCAACCGGATCCCGCAGGCGCTGGCTCAACCGCTGGGCGGGAACGGGCCGCTGGAGGCCGTCTTCCCGGACGGCGCCAGGACGACGATCCCGCCGGACCGCGATCCGCGGGAGGCGTTCGCCGACTGGCTGATCCGGCCGGAGAATCCCTGGTTCGCCAGGGCCGTCGTCAACCGGACCTGGGCGTGGGTGATGGGGCGCGGCATCGTCCACGAGCCGGACGACATCCGGGACGACAATCCGGCCGGCCTCCCGGAACTCCTCTCCTTCCTGGAGAAGGAGCTGGTCTCCAGCGGCTACGACCTGAAGCATCTGAGGCGGCTGATCTTCACCTCGACCGTGTACCAGTTCTCCTCGGTCCCGAGGTCGGCGAAGCCGGAAGCGAAGGCCAACTTCGCCGGCTACCCCCTGCGGCGGGTGGAGGCCGAGGTGTTGAACGACGCGCTGAACCGGATCACCGGCAGTACGGACCTGTACACCAGCGCCGTTCCGGAGCCCTTCACGTACATCCCCAAGGAAATGTCCGCGGTGGAGCTGGCCGACGGCAGCGTCACCAGCTCCTTCCTGACGCTGTTCGGACGTTCCGCGCGGGCCACGGGGATGGAGGGCGAGCGCGTCAGCGAGCTGGCCTCGACCCAGTGGCTGTACCTGCTGAATTCAACCGCCATCCAGGGCAAGCTTCAGAGCGGCTCCGGGCTGGCGGCGATGCTCTCCGCGGGCGGAAAACCGAACGAAATCGCCGAGAGGCTTTATCTGACCATCCTCTCGCGGTTTCCGACGGAGGCCGACCTGAAGGTCGTGGAGGAATACGCCAGGGCCAAGGGGGCGAAAGGACGGGATGCCTGGGTCGATCTCGCCTGGGCGCTGATCAACAGCCCCGAGTTCCTTCTGCGGCATTGATCGTACAGGAGAGCGCAGGACGCGGCGTAATAAGAGCGGGGTCCTGACACGGCGCGGCCGAGCCGCAGCCAAAATGGGTTGTTGCGGCCGTTGCCGCGCATTGAGGGATTGCAGATTGAGCGATTGATCCCGCGGGCACGGAAAGGGGACGTGAATCCGAGTAAGTCATTGGAATCGCCGGAGATGGGCCGCCCCGCGGGAAATCTCCCGGAAGAACAAGAAGTCTAGCGTTGGTAGTATAGGGTCCGTGGGCGAGTTGAAGGAGAACGGAAGTCATGAGTACGAACCGCGATCGTGATGACCAGGGACCGATGACCCGGCGCGAGGCCCTGCGGAGAGGCGCGATGGGCGCCGCGGGCATGGTCGCCGCCGGCGCCCTGGGCCCCCGCGTCTTCGCGGCCCAGGCCCAGAAGACGCCCCAGCAGCAGAAGCTTGCCGAGGCGAAGGCGGCGCGGGACGAAGCGGCCAGGACCAAGGCCAAGGCCAAGAAGGTCCGGACCCAGTCGGTCATCCAGATCTTCCTGTGGGGGGGCATGTCGCACAACGACACCTGGGACCCCAAGCCCGGTTCGGGCTACGACTACATGGCCGAGTTCGACAAGGCCATCCCCACCGGCGTGAAGGGGATCGAGATCGGCGCGCTCTTCCCCGAGCTGGCCAAGCAGGCCGACAAGTACTCCCTGATCCGCAGCATGACGCACGGCAACGACGGCCACGAGACGGCGGCCTACCTGATGCAGACCGGCCACCTGCCCGGCGGGCGGCTGGCCTACCCCAGCGTGGGCGCCATCTTCACCTTCTTCAAGAAGGATCAGTACAAGGGGCTGGTCCCGCCCTATATCGTGATGCTCCAGGCGGCCGGGCGGTTCTCGGAGGAGGGATTCCTGGGGCCCGCGTACAAACCCTTCGCCACGGGCGGCGATCCGAACGGGCCCCGCTTCGAGGTGGCGGGGATCGTCAACAGGGGGATCGACGACGGGCGGCAGAAGGCCCGCCGCGAACTGGCCGACCAGACCAATGTCCTGGGCTTCGGCCTGCCCGACGCCCCGGAGACGAACGCCGCCGAAACGGCCAAGAAGGAGGCCTACGGGTTGATCCTGGGCAAGGGGAGGGAAGTGTTCAATCTCGACAACGAACCGGCGGCGCTCCGGGACCGCTACGGCCGGAACACGTTCGGGCAGGAGTGCCTGGCGGCGCGGCGGATGGTCGAGGCGGGCGTGCCCTACATCCAGATCAGCTTCCCCGGCGGCTGGGACACGCACGGGAACCATTTCGCCACGATGCGGCGGCAGTGCCCCTCGCTGGACCAGGGACTGGCCACCCTGCTGGCGGACCTGGGCGACAAGGGCCTGCTGGAGAGCACCCTGGTCTGGTGCACCGGCGAGTTCGGCCGGACGCCGAAGGTGTCCTGGGAGCCGCCCTGGAACGGCGGCCGCCATCACTATGGGAGGGTCTTCACCGTGCTGGTCGCCGGCGGCGGGTTCAAGGGCGGCTGCGTCGTCGGATCGACCGATGCGAAAGGCGAGCAGGTCAAGGAAAGGCCCGTCTATCCGGCGGACCTGCTGGGAAGCATGTATCTGCTGGCCGGCATCGACGCCGCGGCCCGGCTGCCCCATCCCTGGGGGCTGGATGCCCACGTGCTGGACGCCGAGAACGAAGGCATGCTGTCGGCCGGGCTCCTGGAAGAGATCCTGTAGCGGACGGCGGAAGATGAGGAAGTTCATGAGCGGGGGCGTCGGGCTTCCGGTCCTGGGGCTGGCCATCCTTCTGGCCGCGGCGTCCCCGGCCCGGGCGCAGGGCCAGTACATCGGCTACGGTTATCCCGCCGGAGGCCAGCAGGGCACCACCTTCCCGGTCAGGCTGGGCGGACAGGGGCTCGCCGACGCTTCGGATGTGGCGGTGAGCGGGGAAGGGGTCTCCGCCCGGCTGGTCGATTACTGCCGGCCCCTGGACAACCAGGAAATGACCCTGCTCAACCAGCAGCTGGGCGATCTGCGGAAGAAGGAGACGACGGTCAGCGACGCGATGGTCGAGAAGATGACCTGGTTCGAGTTTCCCGCGCCCATCGGCCCGGATACCGGGCCCGACGCGTTCCATTCCCTGATCTGCCCGGTATGTGCCACGGCCAATCCGCCCGACGCCGCCGTCTGCATCAAGTGCAATGTGAAGCTGGAGAAACCCAAGGACTCCAATCCGGGCGGGAGCGGGGCGAAGAGCGGGACTCCCAAGTCCGAAAAGGACGTGGCCAAGCAGAAGCTGATCGAGCGGATCCAAAGCAGGTTCGCGGAAGACGAGCGCACCCCGGCGGTCCGTTCCCAGACGGAGCTCGTCTTCGCCGAGATCACCATCGCGCCCGACGCCCGGCCGGGCCGGCGGGAGATCCGGGTGATCACCAAGCGGGGCGTCTCCAACCCGCTGCCCTTCTACGTCGGCCAGGTCCCCGAGGTCGCCCGCAAGCCGATGAAGACCTGCCAGCTCCCGGTGCTGGGGAAGGAGTACCAGGCCCAGCGCAAGAGGCCGGCGGGAGAGGAGGAACTGCGCATCACGGTGCCCTGCACGATGAACGGCCAGATCGCCCCGGGCGAGGTGAACCGGTATCGTTTCCAGGCGGGCAAGGGGCAGCGCCTGGTCATCTCCGCCAGGGCCCGGGACCTGGTGCCCTACGTCGCCGACGGCGTTCCCGGCTGGTTCCAGGCGGTGCTGAGGCTCTGCGACTCCGGCGGCCGGGAGGTGGCGTACAACGACGACTTCCGTTCCAACCCCGACCCGGTCATCCACTTCGAGGTCCCCGAGGACGGGGAGTATCTGCTGACCATCCACGAGGCCCTCTTCCGCGGCCGCGAGAGCTTCGTGTACCGCATCACCATCGGCGAGCTGCCCTTCGTGACCGGCGTCTTCCCGCTGGGCGGCCGCGCGGGCGAGCCCGTCAAGGTCGAAATGAGCGGCTGGAACCTGGGAAAGGCCGCGCTGTCGCCGCCCCCCGGGGACGCCGGACCGGGGCTGTATCTGCTGGCCGCCACCGACGGGAAACTCGTTTCGAACACCGTGCCGTTCGCGCTGGACATCCTGCCCGAATGCCTGGAGCAGGAACCCAACGACGAGCCGTCCAAGGCGCAGAAGGTCGGCCTTCCCGTCATCGTGAACGGGCGGGCGGATCGCCCGGGGGATTGGGATGTTTTCGAGGTGGAAGGGAAAGCCGGCGAAACCGTCGTCGCGGAAGTGCGCGCGCGCCGGCTCGGTTCCCCCTTCGATTCCTTCGTCAAGGTCACCGGCGCGGATGGCCGGATCATCGCGCTGAACGACGATCATTTCGACGCGGCCTCGGGGCTGAACACCGACCACGCCGATTCCTGCCTCATGGTGAAGCTGCCCGCCGACGGGAAGTACTTCATCCACCTCGGCGACACCCGGCGGCACGCGGGCAAGGACCATGCCTACCGGCTCCGGATCAGCCATCCTCAGCCGGATTTCGAACTGCGCCTGATCCCTTCCCGGATCTGCATCCCCGGCAAGGGCTCCGCCTCGGTGACCGTCTTCGCCATACGGAAGGACGGGTTCGACGGGCCGATCAAGCTGGGCTTCAAGGACCTGCCGGCGGGCCTTGAATCGTCCGGCGCCACGCTGGCGGCCAACAAGGAGGCGGTGGGGCTGGCGTTGAAGGCCAGCCTTGCGGAGATGGAGAAGCCGGTCGACCTCACCGTCACGGGCAGCGCGAAAGTGGGGGACCGGGAAATCGTCCATGCGGCCGTGGCGGCCGAAGACCGGATGCAGGCCTTCCTGTGGCGCCATCTTCTGCCCGCGGAGACCCTGCCGGCCCTGGTCTTCAATCCGTCCTACAGGCCGCCCGACGATCGCCTGCGCCCGCCGATTCGCGACGAGGACAGGCCGAAGGGCGTGAAGCGCACGCTGAGGAAGTCGCAGGTCGACAGATATTTGAAGCAGATCGAAAGCCTCTATCAACAGTGGTTCCTCACCGAGGAGTTCGCCAACCGTCAGATCGCCGGCATCGAAGCCCAGCTGATGGAATAGGGGCCGCCGGCGTTCGAGGGGTCCGCGCTCCATCGCGAAAACAGCCGCCCGGGATGGGCCGGTTCTTCAGGCTTGCGCCCGGGTCATCGGGCGGACGCCTTTGTCGTGCCGTGAAACTCGATCTCGGCGACGTTGCAGCAGCCGCCATCGGGTCCGCGGTACCGGAGGTAACGGTACCGCGCCGCGCCGCTGACCAGCACCGTCGTCCACGCCGCGTCCGAGGCGCCGGCCACGGTCGCCAGCGCCACATAACCGCCGGCCGGCGCGTTCGAGCCCTCGAACACGCCGCCGACCATCCGCCCCGCCTGGCCGCTGCGGGCGTACCAGCGGATCGCCGTCACGGCGGCGTCCTTGCCGGCGCCGAGGTCGATGCCGGTGTAGGAGCCCTTGGGATTCTTCGCGTCGTAGAAACTGGCGGTGTGGCCGTCGAACGCCTTCTCGGCGGTGTTGGGATACCCGCCGTAGGTGCCGCCGCCGTCGTGGATCACCGCCGTTCCGACGATCAGCGGATCCAGCGCGCCGACCACGGTCAGCGTCGCCGCCTTCGAGGTCGCCGAACCGGCGCTGTTGCTCGCCGTGCAGGTGTACGAGCCCGCATCCGCGTTCTGCACGTCGGCGAGGGTCAGGATCGGGCTGTCGGTGCCGACGGGGGTCGTCCCGCGCTTCCACCGGTAGGTCAGCGGGGCGGTGCCGCTCGCCGTCACCGCGAGCCGCGCCGTGTCGCCTGCCGGCACCGTCGCGTTCACCGGCGGCGCGGCGATGGCCGGCGCCGCCACGGGATTCACGGTCAGCGTCGCCGCGCCGGACGTCACCGATCCCGCGCCGTTGCTGACCGTGCAGGCGTACGAGCCCGCATCGGAGTTCTTCGCGCTGGCGAAGGCCAGGACCGCGCGGTTGATCCCGACCGGGATTGTCCCGTCCTTCTTCCACTGGTAGTGGAGCGGGCCGCTGCCGCTCGCCGCCACGGCGAACGTCGCCGTGCGGCCGTCGATCGCGGCCGCGTCCTGCGGCTGGGCGGCGATCGACGGCGCCAGGACGCCGGTGCCGGGGGTCGTGAAGCGGAAGTTCTCCCACAGCGGACTCTGGTGGTGCGAGCCCAGGCCGATCAGGCCGCGGTTCAGGCTGCGCGTCTCTGCGACATTCAGCGTGATCCGGCTGGTCACCCGCTTTCCCCCGTCCGCGGGCGTGTCATCCGCCGCCAGCGCGTGCTCGGCGGTCGTGAACGACAGCAACCCCGGGGACACCTGGATCCGCCAGGCGCGCAGGCGGCTGCCGCTGCCGATGCCGTGGAGGAAATGCTCGCTCAACTGGGCCGGCTGAGTCTGCGTCAGCGTCCGCGGCGATCCCACGGTCGTCGTCGCGCCGTTGATGCGCTTCTCGAACCTGAACGCCTGCGCGCCGGCGTTGTTGTCGTAGGCCAGCCGGTACCAGTTGTCCGGGTTCTGGTAGAGGAAATAGACGAAGAACGTCCCCTGGTTGTCCAGGGCGCCCGCGTCGACCTCGATGGTCGCGTCCTGGCCGTGGGTGGAATCGTTGTTCAGGGCCACGTGGTCGACCTGGTGGGGCGCGCGACCCCACCGCAGATGGCAGGGTTGGTAGTAGGTGTAGAGCGGCCCCGGGCCGGAGTCTTTCGGGCTGACCTCCGTCCAGCCGCTGTAGACCCAGGTCTGGGCGCAGCGCGAGTCCCCGGCCGCGTTGTAGGCCTTCACCCGGTAGGCGATATTTTCGGTCGAGGACAGGCCGGCATCCGAGAACCGGGTGACGTTCGCGCCCACGGTGCCGACCTGGGTGGTGACGCCGTTCATGCCGCGCTCGATCCGGAAGCCGGCTTCGTTGAAGGCGTTGTCGCGCCACTGCAGGTCGGCCCGGTTGCCGTTGATCGTGGCCCGCAAGTTGCTCGGCTGGCCCGGTTTGCACGGCGAACCGTCGTTGGGCTCAAGCATGATCAGCGCATCGATGCTCTCGCGCACCGGGGACCGGACCGTCTCCAGCAGGTACCCCTGCTCCTGATCGCCCGACGGGTCGGGCGTCGGGCTCCACCAGTTGCTGCCGGCGGCATTGGCGTTGTTGCGGCCGGTGACCTGGGCGTTCCAGAACGTGTCCAGTCCGCGCGCCGCGTAATAGACCATGATCTGGCCCCAGGACGGGTAGGGATAGTCCTCGGTCAGGGAATCGACGTAGACGTGGCGGATGGGGCTGTCCTTCCGCGCCTCGGGCAGCCATCCGCCGGTGGTGATGGCCTGCCCGACGTCATAGCCGACATACCACGCGGCCGTCGGCCAGCGGTTCACCACCGTGTACGCGGGCCTGGGCGACGTGTCGCCGACCCGGAAGTTGAACTCGTCGCCGCTCGGGTAGCAGCCGCCGGCGCAGGACAGGAGCCTCGCCTTCCTGCGGATCAGGTCCATGCCGCCCAGGGGGCTGGTGGCGTCCGGCGCGGACTCCATCAGGGCCTGCACGTTCTGCAGGTATCCGGTCGTGACGATGACCACGCTGCGGTCGGGGCTTCCGGCCAGGAGCTTCCGATACAGGTCCTTGGCCCACAGGCAGGCTCCCGAGGCCAGGCCGGCCTCCTTCGTCGCCCCCAGGCTGTGGGGCCATCGGCCTGTGCCCAAGGCGGCGCCGGGGTACTCGCCGACCCCGCCGATGTCCGGCGGGAGGCCGATGGGGATGTCCGGCTTGCCGTACCACGTGTTGACCGCGTCCATGAACTGCGCCGTCCCGTAGTTCCTGGACGAGACCATCATGCCGATGATCCGGATCTCCCCCAGGCTGGCCAGGCCGTGCAGGGCGGCGATGTCGCCGACGTCGTCATGATCGCTCGACATGTCGGAGTCGAAGATGACGCGAGGCGGCGAATCCTGGCCCGCGGATTCGCGCTCGAACCCCAAGAGAAGGATCATCCACAGGCATGCGGCACGCATGCTTCGTCCTCCGCGCCCACGGGCGCATTCGCAAGCCCGCCCTGAAACGGCGGGAGACCATGATGCCCTGGCAAGATCAAATAGCGCGACAAGGCGGAAGGATTGCAGGGGAACATCATGGCCGGCCGGGGGAGGTGCGCCTGGAGCCGGAACCGGGACTCTCCCCATGGCCCGATGGATCCGGGCGCCTCGAGGTCCCGGATTCGATGGAACGGGGCCCCGGGGCCGGGGGGGGGCGAATGAGTTTCGTCGTCTTCCCCAGGAAGTGCGATTGGGCGTTCTACACTGCTTCCCGGAGGGATGCGTCAGGACCGGTTCTGCAGGGAGTGAATACGCTGGAAGGGCCATGGGGGGCGGCTTTTCGGGCTCCTACGGCCGCGGACGGTCTTCGAAAAGAGGCTCTATTCAAACTGTCCGACCGGTACGCCCTCGCCCCCTTCGAGCGCGTAGATGACTAGTCGAACACAAAGCGTATTGGGAGCAATTATGTGTCTGCTGGGCTGCTCGGACCGTACGCCGTCGAGTCTTCCATCAATCCTGTCAGGAGCAGAAGAGGGCTTCGTCGACATGACGTTTGCGGTTACGATGGCTCAAGGCCTTAAAACGGGTGAATACGTTGTCGAGATGGCGAGTAACGCGGATGGTAAAGAAGTAGCATTCCGCGTTGTGCTGGGGCGCGAATGGAAGAAGGGGACGCTTGGCGGCCAGATAACGACCTACAAGGGAGTCGTTACAATACAGCGTATTGACGGGAGGAGTGATCGTTTCGTCCAATTCATGGACAAAACATATGCCACTGGAATGAATCCTATTGGAATGAAGGATTCTGTTGTGTACGCCGGGATATCGCTTGAGGGTAATCCGAGCACGCCTACGAAAGGCCCGATTAAGATCAAGGTGTTCTACGAGAGCGACAAGGACGACGAATATTCGGAGGCATATATAAATCTCGATATCAATAATCGTAAGGCAGGGTTTAACGAGAAAGATCCGGAATACAGGAAAGCGCTCGTTAAATGTATGAAGAAATAGGGCGCATTATTATGGGCAGGGTCTCGGCCCCCATCGAGCGTGTTGGCTGAAAGACTCATCTACGATACCAATGTTATAGACAAAGATGATGATAGGAATTGTGCTAGTCCTGCTTGCGCAAGGGGCTGAAACACCAGATTATAAATATTGGTCGGGCTGCAAGCCGGGCTCTTGGGTGCGGTGTCGCATAGATCAGAAGACTCCGGAATATGAGTTGACTCAGGTGGTGACGATCCGGCTATTGAGTGTTGATGCGGAGGGGGCCAAGGTGGAGTTGACCCAGAGGGTATACTCTGGAGAGAATACAATATCAGCGACGGTGGGGGAGAAAAGGGTCCCAGCGCGGGTGACTGCGGAACTTGGGATTGTGAAGGAGTCAGACGAGATATTGGAGATTGCCGGTCGCAAGTTGTCATGCCGGCGTTCAGACGTACGTCGAGAGGTTGGGGGTGTTCCATTCAAGATGAGTTTCTGGACCTGCCCTGATGTTCCCGGCGGAACAGTGAAATCTGAAGGGGGGTCTGCAGGAGAGAAAGACCCATTGAACCGCATGGTAGTGCTCGAGTGGAGGAAAGAAAGCTCGTCAGGCGTGGACGAGATATCCACTTGTAAAGAAGCGAAAAGCATCCTAAAACAAGTCGAGGAGACGCTGTTTAAGGCTCGTACGCTGCGTTTCGATTACACTCACACCTTCGAGGGCAAAACAGGAACTGGCCGATTTGCCAGGGAAGGTGACAAGATCTTCTATACCCTTACGTGCCCGCGATCTGACACTCCTTTAACCCATACGAGAGTGTCAAACGGGACGGAACTCCTTTTCTACGTGAATGGGGAGCGCAAGGGTATAGCAAGAAAGACTTACGCAGGGATGGGGGCCAATGCTGTTACGCTTATGCTATACGCGATCCCTTCGTCCTTAGACCCCTGGTTTGAGGTGGAAGAAGGCGCGCCACCTCGGGAGAGGGAGGAACTGACAGATATCCGGGTGCGAGGCCGCGTAAAACTTGGACAGCGCGAAACGATTATCCTGGAGCGCCTAACAGGACATCCAAAGCCTGATCGACTAGAGTCCCTGTGGATCGATACCGGTAAGCATGTTCCACTCAAGCGCGAGTCAATATACTCGAGGGAGAAGATTGTCTTTTCCGGACGGCTGGAGGACACATATTCAAATTATGTCATTGATGAATCCCTGGATGCCTCCACTTTCGTGGTGCCAAAGGAGTGATTCGGATTGCAAATGAGCATAGAAATGCGGGAATAAGGGGGGATACTTTCGACTTGTGATACCGGCCCCCTCCGACCGAGAGCGCGGCAATGAAGCGGGTGTAGTCCGGCAATACGGCCCCCCCCCGCCCGCGCCCGGCGCCGAGGCGGCTACCGGGGAGGCGGCGCCCCGGACTCCTTGAGCGACCGCACGTCCCGGCGCGGGCTCTCCCAGAGGCGCGCCACGGCGTCCCGCGCCAGCCCGAGCGCCTCCCGGTAGTCCGCGTCGGCGCCGTCCTTGTAGACCTCCCCGCAGGCGCCGAGGCCCCCGGCCGCCCTGGCCAGCGGGGCCGCCAGGAAACGGCTCCGCGCGGGCTCGCGGAGGTCGATCCAGTCGATCCGCGTCACCTCGGCGGGCTTGTGGCACGCGGCACAGCGGCGCTCGTGCACCGCCTGGAGGCCCTTCTGGAGCGCCTTGTCCCCCGCCGGGTCGTAGGCCGGACGCTCGGGGCGCTTGTCCACGAAACCGTCGTGGTACGGCGCGTTCGCGTCGATCCACATCACGAGGGTCAGCCATTCCTCCGGCGAGAGCTCCGCCCGCTCCGTGTGCGGCGCCTTCCCCAGCGTCTCGACCAGCTTGCGCCGGCGCGATCCGTAGGCCAGCGGCGGCGTCACCGACGCGTCCTGGGCGTGGACGTCCGAGAACGCCACGAGCCGCTTCCCCACGATCGTGTCGTACGCCCGGTTGTGGCCGTAGCCGGCGATGCGCGGCTCGTAGGTGGTGAGGCCCCCCGAATAGTCCAGCCCCCCCGCGGGCTTGAGCCCGGCGTGGCAGCGGACGCAGTGCCGGTCGAGGATCGGCTGGAGGTCGCGGAGGAAGCTCACGGGGCGGTCGCCCCACGGGGCCGGCAGGTAGCGCGAGGGCGGCCGCTCCGCCGCGATCCCCGGCCCGGAGACCGGCGCCTCGACCCGCGTCTCGTGGCAGCCCACGCACCCGCGCCGCTCCCCCGGCTGGAAGCTGATGAAGCTCCGCATCCGCCGGAGCTCCATCCGGTTCTCGTCGAGGAGCTGGAAGTAGACGGCCGTGTCCGGCGGGACCTCGAAGTGGGCACTGCCGTCCGCCTCCACGGGCACGTCGCCGAGGATCCGCACCGGCGTCCAGTTGACCATCGTGGGGCCCTTCTCGCCGTACCGCCGGCCGCCGTGCGCGTTGTCGTACGGCCACCCCACGGGCTCCGCGATCCGGAGGTAGCGGACCCGCTCGCGGGGGACGCCCGGGACGCCGTAGCCCGCGTCGGTCGCCACGCAGACGGCGCGCCCCTCGCCGGCGTCCCGCGTGTCGGGGATCACCGGGGGCCGCGGGCGCGGCCGCAGGGGGATCGGAGAGGAGCAGGAGATCGCCGGGTCGCGGTAGACCAGCTCCTTGGTGCCGAAGACGTCGATGAGGTAGAGCGCGAAGCCCTCGGGATCGGTCCTGTCCATCGGCAGGGTGCGATAGCTGTGCGAGACGAGGAAGCGCTTCTCCGAGAGCGGCCACGGCGTCATGTAGAGGCCGCCGGCCTCGGGGACGCCGCCCTCCGGGACGGGCGTCCCGGCCATGCCGCCCTCCTGGGGCTTCACGGCCGGCGTCACGATGGCGATGCCCGCGGGATTGTTGAGGCCCCGGTCGGCGTCGACGACGACCACCGGCCCCGCGTAGAGCGTGTGGTGCCCGCCCGCGAGGGCCGACATCTTGTGGCTCCCCGGGATGGAGCGCGCGTCGTAGAGCGCCCACGGATTCTGCAGGTGCTGTTTGAAGAGCGCGTCCGCGCCCGTGCCGTCCGGCCGGACCGTCCAGATGGACTGGATGTACGCCCAGCCGCGCTCGTGGTACTCCCACCGGGTGTAGCCCAGCAGACCGTTGTCGAACGCGTGCGGCAGGTAGTCGCCGTCCTTGTTGACGCTCATCCGCCGGACGCCGCTCCCGTCGGGCCGCATCACGTAGAGGTTGCAGGAGGTCTCGTCCTTGTCGTACTCGTTGCACTGGAGCGAGAAGCCGCACCGCTCGGAGACGAAGGCGACGTCGCCGCCGGGGAGGATGGCGGGGTCGAGGTCGCTCCACTCGCCGCGCGTCAGCTGGCGGAGGCCCCGGCCGTCGGCGCCGACCTCGAAGAGGTGGATGGGCTCCACGGCCTTCCGCAGGCGGCCGCTCTCGGCGCGGTTGAGCCACCCGGCGTGCGGCTGGTCCGGGGGGGTGCGGGCGTAGCCGGAGACGACCCGGCCGCCGTCCCAGTCGAGGTCCATGCCGTGGACGTGCCCGGGCCCCAGCGCGCCGTTGAGGACCGCGCGCAGAGTGACGGGCCGCCCCTCCGCGAGCGCGCGGAAGAGTCCGCCCGGGGCGGAAAGGACGCAGAGGTCGCCGCCGGGCCGCGAGACCCACGGCATGTGGTTGAGGCAGACGTCGGGGTAGGTCTCCTGGGTGAAGCGCTTCACGAAGAGGAGCCGGTCGAAGCCCAGGAGCGGATCGGAGAAGGCGAGCCGGCGCCAGGCGCGCCGCGCGGCGAGGTAGGCCTCCCGCGGATCGCCGAGGCGGGCCGCCTCGTCAAGCGCCTTCTCGGCCCCGGAGACGTCCACGCCGGAGCGCGCGAGGTCGGCGGCGAGCGCCCGGGCGCGGGCGAGGCTGTCGGCCGTGGGGAAGGGTCCCTGAAACGTCCCGGCCGCCGCGGCGAGCTCCTCCCACCGGGGCGGCAGGGCGCCCTTCTTGCGGAGGGGCAGGCCCGCGCGCGTCATCGCCTGGACGAGCCAGTCGGTCTCGACCTGCCGGAGGACCTCCGCGGCCGGGAGCGCGGCGTCGAGGGGCTTCGAGGCGGGGGGGACGGGGGCGAGCTTCGGGTCGTCGCCGGGCGGTGAGGGAACGGAGGAGACAGAGAACTTGCCACAGAGGGCGCAGAGAACGCAGAGAAGAGCAGATATGGAGAAAAGCCTTTGCGTTGGGAGCCACCGGGAGGCCGGCCCCTTCGGGGCCAGACTGCCTTTCAGGCCGCTTCCCGCCAGCTCTTCTCTGTGCATTCCGTGCTCTCCGCGGTTAATATCCCTGCCTTCTCCGTGGCCTCTTATTTCACCGCCGCGGGGTCCGGCCGGAAGCCGGCCTGCCCCTTCCACTTGACGTTCCGCCGGCCCTCGTAGGTCCCGTAGAACGGCGCGTTGGCGTCGATCCAGGTGACCAGCCGGATGAACTCCTCCGGGTCGAGCTTCGCGTCGTAATGGCCCGCCCGCAGGACCTGGACCAGCCGGCTCCGGTGGGAGCCCACGCTGAGGGGCGGCTCGGCGGGGATGCGCGCGTCCCGCGGCTCGATGTCGATGTTGTTGATCCACTTCTTGTTGATGAGCTCCTCGTAGGAGCGGGAGAAGAAGACCGTCATCGTCCCCGACAGGCTCAGGCCCCCCTTGGGGTCGGCGTCGCCGTGGCAGGCCGCGCAGTGCCGGTCCCAGGCGGGCTGGACGTCCGCGGGGTAATGGACGCCCCGGGGCCCCCGCTCGCCCGGCTGGGGCCCGAGCGCCCGGGGCGGCGCGTCGAGCGCCCGGGCGCGCCGCACGGCCGGCGCGCGGACGCGCGGCTCGTGGCAGCCGATGCACGACCGCCGCTCCCCCGGCGCGAGGTTGACGAACGTCCGCATCCGCTGGAGCTCCAGGTAGTCCCCGTCGAGGACCTGGAAGTAGAGGTTGAGGTTCGCCGGCACGGTGAAGAGCGCCGAGCCGTCCTCCTCGAGGGGGACGATCCCGTGCACCCGCTTGATCGAGAAGGGGCCCTTGAGGCTGACGGGCGGCCCCTGGAGCCCGAACCGGTCGCCGTCGCGGTCGGCGCGGGCGGTGGCGCCCCAGGGCTTGGGCACGTCCTCCATCACGCGGATGAACTTCGCGCGGCCCCGCTCGATGCCCGTGAGGCCGGCGTAGACGTCCTGAAGGAAGACCACGGCCTTCGAGGGGTCGCCCCCTTCCTCCGCGGCCTGGGCGGTCGCGGGAGGCGGCGTGCGGGGGCGGAGCGGCACCGGCTGGAAGCACGAGATGGCCGGATCGCGGTAGACGAGCTCCTTCCGGCCGCCGGCGTCGAGCCGGTAGATCCCGTAGCCCGCGGCCGCGCTCGGGGACGGGCCCGGGTTGTGGGAGACGAGGAAGCGGCCCTCGGAGAGCGGCCAGGGGTCCTTGTAATAGCCGGCCTTCTCGCCGTTGGGGTAGTTGTTGTGGCCGGGATAGCCGAGCTCCGGCGTCAGGTTGGTCATGGCCGAGGCGTCGGTCTGGCTGACGCGCGGGTCGATCAGGATGACGGGGCCCGCGGGGATGGGCATGTGCGGGGCGCCGATGGCGACGAGGCGGTGGCTCCCCGGGATGGGGCGGGCGTCGATCAGCGTCGCGGGGCGGCTCACGTTGTTCTTGTAGACGTGGGCCGAGCCGGTGCCGTCGGGGCGCACCGACCAGAGGCTCTGCACGTCGCCGCATCCCTTGTCGACGTACTCCCACCTCGTGTAGAGGATGCGGCCGTCCTCGAGGAGGGTCGGGGTGAAGTCGTTGACGGTGTTGTCGGAGAGGCACCGGATGCCGCGGCCGTCGGGGTCCATCACGTGGAGCGTGGCGACCGGCGTGTTGAAGCAGAGCACCTCGCGGCGGGAGCGCGTGGAGACGAACGCGATGCGGCCGCCGGGGAGCCAGCAGGGGTCCATGTCGTCCGTCCGGTGGGCGGAGCCGGCCTCCTCGGGCGTGTCGCGGGTCAGCTGGCGCAGTCCGGTCCCGTCCACGCCGATCTCGTAGAGGCGGTACCGCGCCTTCGAGTCCTTTTTGCAGGCGAAGACGACGCGCCGGGCGTCGAAGGAGAGGTCGAACCGGCCGAAGAACCCGCCGTCGAGCGAGGGGGCGAGGACGCGGACCTTCCCGTCCGGGGAGAGGACGCAGAGGTTGCCCCCGGGCTTCACGCTGCCGTCGGTATAGTCGGTGTAGATGTGGCTGGACTGGAAGGTGAAGCGCTTGACGAAGAGGAGCGCGTCGGGGGATTCGTCCGGGCGCGCGGGGGCCGCGAGCCCCCCCAGGAGCGCCGCGGCGGCGAGCCATCGGACGCGCCAGGCCATGCCACACCTCAACTTCAATCCCCCTGAATTATAGGCCGTCCTGGAGCTTTCGGGAGACCTGGTTCGCGCATTTCCGGACCTTCCTCCCCAGGGCGTCCATGGCCGATTCCGGCAGGCGGTCGGCCGGGCCGGTGACGGTGATGGACGCCGCGGGACGGCCGTGGCGGTCCAGGACCGGCGCGGCGACGCAGTGGACGCCCCGCATGTGCTCCTGGCGGTCGAGGGCGTAGCCCTGGCGGCGGACGCGGCGGAGCTCCTCCCGGAGGGCCTTCGGGGTCGTCAGGGTGCGCGGGGTGAGGCGGGCCAGCTTCGCCCGCCCCAGGAGCGCCTCCCGCTCGCCCTCGGGCAGGAACGCGAGGATGGCCTTGGCGGAGGCGGAGGCGTGGAGGGGCTGGCGCGCCCCCGGCTCGGCCACGAACCGGAAGGGGTGGGTCCCCTGGACCTGGTCGAGGACGAACCCCTCGCCGTCCACGAGGAGGCTGAGGACCACCGTCTCGCGGGCGGCGTCGCGGAGGTCCTGCATGGGCCCCAGGGCGCACCGGACGAGGCCGCCCCCGGAGGCGGCCCCGTAGCCGAGGGCCAGGACCTTCCGGCTCAGGGAGAGCCGCTTGCTCTCCGGGTCCCGGTCGAGGTATCCGTGCCGGAGGAGCGTCGTGGTGATCCGGAAGACGCTGTTCTTGGGGAGGCCGAGGCCGCGGGCGAGGTCCACGAGGGTCCTCCCCTCGGGGCGGCGGTCGAGGTGCTCGAGGACCTCGAGGGCGCGCTCCAGGCTGGGGATCCGGTAGCGGGCGTCCTCCAGGATCCGGCCTCTCTTGTTTGGCATATCAAACTTCGTTTGCGTAATCATACCGCGGCGGGGGGGCGGAGTCAAGCGCCGCGCGGGGGGGCCTACTCGTACCGCAGGGCCTCGACGGGGTCGAGCCGGGAGGCCTTGACGGCGGGGTAGAAGCCGAAGAAGACGCCGACGCCTCCGGAGAAGAGGACCGCCAGCCCGATCGACGCGGGGGAGACCTGGGTGGGCCATTTCAGGGTCGACGAGAGGACCTCCGCGGCCGCCGCGCCGAGGGCCATCCCCACGGCGCCCGCCACGAACGAGATGACCACCGCCTCGATCAGGAACTGGAGCAGGATGTCCCGCCCCCGCGCCCCGACCGCCATCCGGAGCCCGATCTCGCGCGTCCGCTCCGCCACCGCCACCAGCATGATGTTCATGATCCCCACGCCCCCCACCACGAGGGAGATGGAGGCGATGACGGCCAGGAGCAGGGTCATGATCCGCGAGGTCGACGCCGCCGTCTCGGCGATCTCGGACATGGGGCGGAGGTTGAAGTCGCTCTCCTCCTTGTCCTGCAGGCGGTGGCGCTGGCGGAGGAGCCGGGTGATCTCCCGGGTCGCCTCCTCCAGCGACTCCGCCGAGGCCGCCGAGGCCAGGAGCGTGTCCACGTTGTTGAAGGCCGACCCCTGGAGCGCCTTCTTGACCGTGGTCCAGGGCATGAGCACCGTGTCGTCCTGGTCGCGGCCCATCGCGTTGGTGCCCTTGCGGGACAGGACCCCCACGACGAGGAACGGCATGTTCTTGATCCGGATCTGGTGGCCGACGGGGGATTCCCCCCCGAAGAGGTTGTCCACGATGGTCCGGCCGAGGACGCACACCTTGTGGGCCGAGAGGACGTTCCCCTCGGCGAAGAAGCTCCCCTCCTCGACGCTCCAGTCGCGCACGTCGAGGAAGGCGGGGCTCACCCCCTCGATGGACGAGGGGACCCAGTTCAGGCTCCCGTAGATGATCTGGGCCCGGGTCCGCACCACGGGGGTGATGGCGCGGACCGCGGGGACCTCCTTGAGGATCGCTTCGCCGTCCTCCGGCGTGAGGGTCATCACGCTCCCCGCCCCCCAGGAGAATCCCCGCGAGGAGGCCGCCCCCGGCATGATCAGCAGGAGGTTCCGCCCCATGGAGCTGATCTGCCGCTGGATCATGCCCGAGGCGCCCTGGCCGAGCGCCACCATCGCGATCACGCTGGCGATGCCGATGATGATGCCGAGCATGGTCAGCCCCGTGCGCACCTTGTTGCGCAGGAGCGACCGCAGGGCCAGGCGCAGGATCAGGAACGGTCCCATGTCGTCATCAGCGAATCACGAATCTCGAATCGCGGGATCGTCCCCCCCCTCGGGGGGCTGGGGGGGGGCCCGCAATGGCTCAATCACCAAATCACTCAATGGCTCAATCCCCATCCCCCCGGGGGGCTGGGGGGGGGCCCTCAATGGCTCAATCACCAAATCACTCAATGGCTCAATCCCCCTGGATCTTCCCGTCCCGGAGCCGGATGGCCGACCGGGCATGGTTCGCGATCTCCTGGTTGTGCGTGATCAGGATGACCGTGATCCCCTCGGCGTTCAGCCGGGCGAAGATCGCCATGACCTCGCGCTCGGAGCGGGAGTCGAGGTTCCCGGTGGGCTCGTCCGCCAGGATCACGGACGGCTCGTTGATCAGGGCCCGCGCGATGGCCACCCTCTGCTGTTGGCCGCCGGAGAGCTGGCTGGGGAAGTGGCGCATCCGGTCCTTGAGGCCCAGCCGATCGAGGGCGGCCTCGGCCCGCTGGCGGCGCTCCCGCGTCCCCAGCCGGTTCCAGTAGAGCAGGGGCAGTTCCACGTTCTCCAGCGCCGAGGTCCGCGACAGCAGGTTGAAGCTCTGGAAGACGAACCCGAACTTCCGGTTCCGCAGGTACGCCAGCTCGTCCTTGCCGAGCGAGGAGACCTCGCGGCCGTCCAGGCGGTAGGCCCCGCTCGTGGGCCGGTCCATGCAGCCGATGATGTTCATGAGCGTCGACTTGCCCGAGCCCGACGCCCCCATGATCGCGACGAGGCCCCCCTTGGGGATGGCCAGCGAGACGTCCCGGAGGGCGTACACCTCCTCGTCGCCCATCCGGTAGCGGCGGCAGACCTTCTCGATCTCGATGAGCGGCGGTCCGTCCATGCTAGCGCCGGAAGCCCGGCCTCTGGGGCGCGAAGGGATTCGACACCGAGGAATCGGGGCCGCTCGTCACCTGGCCCGTGACGATCTCCTGCCCCTCCGCCAGCTCGCCCTTGACGACCTGGGTGAACGCCCCGTCGGTGGCGCCGGGGAAAATGGGGACGGCCTTGAGCCCGCCGCCGGGGACCTGGACCCAGACGCGGCCGCCTCGGCCGCGCCCGCGCTCCCCCCGCCCGCTCCCGCTCCCGCCGCCCTCCGGCCGCCGCCCGCCCCCTCCGCCGCCCGCGCTCGCCGGGCCGCTCCCGCCTCCGGGCGCTTTCGCCGCCGCGGCGTCCTCCCCGCCCGCCAGCTCCGGCGGGGGCGTGAAGCGCAGGGCCGCGTTCGGGACCTTGAGGACGGCCTCGTGCCGGGCCACCAGGAACGACGCGCTCGCCGTCATCCCCGGCAGGAGCTTCTCCTCCGGGTTCTCCGCGTCGATCATGACCGTGTAGGTCACCACGTTCTGCACGGTGGTGGGGGAGAGCCGGATCTGGGAGACCTGCCCCTTGAAGGGCCGCTCCCGCCAGGCGTCCACGGTGAAGGTGACCTCCTGGCCGGCGGCGATCTTCCCGATGTCGGCCTCCGCGACGCTGGCCTGGACCTGGATCTTCTTCAGGCTGTCGGCGATGACGAAGATCGTGGGGGCCTGGAGGCTCGCCGCCACGGTCTGGCCCACGTCCACGTTGCGCGAGATGACCAGGCCGTCGATGGGCGAGACGATGGTCGTGTAGCCGTGGTTCACCTCGGAGATCTGCAGGGTGGACTGGGCCTGGTTGACGGACGCCTCGGCGACCTTGACCTGCGCCACCAGCGAATCGTAGGCGGCGGTCGCGGCGTCCAGGTCCGAGGCCGAGACCAGCTCCCTCCTGGCGAGCTCCCTCGACCGCGCGAGCTCCTTCTGGGCCTGGACGAGGTTCGCCTTCACGCGCTCGACGTCGGCCTGCGCGCGGAGGAGGTTGGCCCGGTCCTGGTCCACCCTGGCCTTGAAGGGGGCGGGATCGATCTGGGCCACGACCTCCTTCGCCTTGACCCGGGAGTTGAAGTCGGCGAAGAGCTTCTGGACGGTCCCGGTCACCTGCGTGCCCACCTGCACCTGGGTGACGGGCTGGACGGTGCCGGTCGCGGTGACGGTCACCAGGAGGTCGCCGCGCTCGACCTTGGCCAGGCGGAAGGCGGGGGCGCCGTTGGCGCCGCGGGTCCAGTACCAGGCCCCGCCGCCGCCCGCGGCCGCCAGGACGGCCAGGAGGATCAGCAGTTTCTTCATGGCTTTCCTTTCGGGGGGACCGGCGGCGCGCCCGCCGCCCGCTTCAGCTGGGCGGCGGCGATCCGCGCGTCGTATTCCGCCTGGACCTTCTGGCCTCGGGTCGTGGCCAGCGTCACCTGCGCGTCGGTCACCTCCACGGAGGATGCCTTCCCGGCCGCGTAGCGCCCCTCGACGAGGTCCAGGTTCTCCTCCGCCTGGCGGACCGTGAGGGCCAGGATCGCGTGGCTCTGGCGCGCGTCCTCGCGGGCCGCCAGGGCCCGCTGGATGTCCAGGAACACCTCCTGCTCGGCCTGGGCCCGCGAGGCGCGCGACGCCTGCAGGCCGGCCACGGACTCGTTTACCTGCCCCAGCCGGGCCCACCCCCCGAAGACGAGCCAGTTCAGCGCGGGGCCGGCCGACCAGGCCCAGTCCACGGGCGTCATCGCGCCCGAGGCCGAGATCGAGCCCCTCAGCCCCAGCTCGGGGAAGAGGTCGGCGACCGCGGCGTCCACGGCGGCCGAAGCCGCGCGCACGCGGACGGCCTGCGCCAGGAGCCGGGGGTGGTTCTGCCGCGCCGTCCCCATCAGGGCCTCGGCCGCGGGCGCGGCCTCCTCGGCCTCGGCGGGCTTCTCCAGGGCGTAGGCGGGGACCTGCGCCAGGCCCAGCGTGTTCCCCAGGACGGCCTGCTGGACCGCCAGGGCGGTGCGCGCCCTGACCAGGCCGAGCTGGGCGTTCCCGAGGTCCACCTGCGCCTTGGTGAGGTCGTACTTCACGCGGGTCCCCACCTCCACGAAACTGCGGACCTGCTCGAGCCGCTTCTCGAACTGGCGGACGGTCTGTTCGGCGATGCCCACCAGCTCGATCTGCTTGAGCACGTCGTAGAAGGCCTGCCGGAAGGCGAAGGCCGCCTCGATCTCGGCGTTCCGGAAGTCCATCCCGGCGGCCGCGAGGTTGAGGGCGGCCTGGCGGTGGAGGGCGTCCGTGCGGCCGAAGTCGTAGAGGAGGATGTCGGCCGAGGCGCTGGCGGAGAAGGACTCGTCGACGCCGTGGACGCCCTTCCGGCCGCTCGCGTCGGCGCCGCCGCCGGCGGAGACCTGGGGGTAGAAGCCGGACTTCGCCTGGCGCAGGCGGGCCCGGGCGGCGTCCACGGAGCGCCGGGCGAGGGCCACGGAGGGGTTGTACTGGATCGTCAGCTCCAGCCCGCGCTCCAGCGTGAGCGTCGAGCCGGGGCCGAGCCCGATCTCCTCGGCGGCCACGGTCCGCTCGCCGGGCCCGGCGGAGGCGGGGTCCTGCGCCTCGCGGGCGGCCCGGATGTCGGCACAGCCCGCCAGCAGAGGCGCGGCAAGCGCCAGGGTCGCGAGGGCCGCCGGCCCGAGGATCCGGATCAGCCGTTGCAGGGCGGGCATGGACGATCCTCTGGACGCCTATGGAACACCTCACGGAGGGTCTTCAGGGCCTCGACGATGATCGCGCGGTCGCAGGACCGCAGAGGCTGGAGCATCCCGGCCAGGCGGTTCCGGGCGGCCTTGAGCGCGGCGGCCAGGACGGATCGTCCCGCGGGCGTGAGGTCCAGGCTCACCCGGCGCCGGTCCCCGGGATGGGCCCGGCGGCCCACGTACCCCTTCCGCACGAGGCCGTCGATCATCTTGGACATCGAGGGCCGCGACAGCCCCACGTGTTCCGCGGCCTGCGAGAGGGAGGACCCCTCGTGATGGTAGAGGAAGACGAGGGCGCGGAACTGCGGGACCGGGAGGCCGGGGGCCCGCCCGCGGCGCGCCTCCCCCCGGATCCCCTGCATGACCTCGGGGACCACGGACAGCACCATCATCGCGCACTCCTGGGGAGGGGTCATTTGTTTCCGGATTCAACTGTTTCCGGGGACAACTATAGAGGGCCGCGCCCGCGGGAGTCAAGGGCCGGGCGCGCGGGAGGGGCGGAACCCGCGCGCCGGGGCCGTGTTACCACCTTGAGGAGGACGGACGGCATGAAGACCCCCTTCGCGAGGCTCCTGGCGGTCGCCCTGGCCGCGGCCGGCGCGGCCTCCCCCTGCCCGGCCCGCGCGCCCGAGCGGCCCAACATCATCTTCATCCTCTCGGACGACTTCGGCATCGGGGGCGTGGGCTGCTGCGGGGCCGAGTTCAAGACGCCCCGCCTCGACGCGCTGGCGGCCGGCGGGATCCGGTTCGAGCACTGCTTCAGCGCGCCGCTGTGCGGGCCCTCGCGGGCGATGTGCATGTTCGGCCGCTACGCGTTCCGCACCGGCGTGCTCGACAACGGCAGCGGGGCGGCCGCGACCCCGGAGAAGGAGGTCTCTATCGCCCGGGTCCTGAAGGAGGCCGGCTACGCCACCGCGATCGCCGGGAAGTGGCGGCAGTTGGCGCACTTCGCCTCGAAGGAGGACGGCCGGAAGTGGGGCTGGGACGAGTTCCTCGTCTGGGCCGGGTCCGCGGACGAGGCCAAGGGCGAGCGGTACTGGGACCCCGCCTACAGCCTCAACGGCGAGCCCCTCGCCGACGCCAAGGGGAAGTACGGCCCGGACCTGCTCCACGAGTTCGTCGTGGACTTCATCCGCCGCCGCCGCGACGGGCCGTTCTTCGTCTACTACCCGACGCCGCTCGTCCACGGCCCGATCCTGCGCACGCCGGACAGCAAGGAGGGTGCCGCGGGCGGCGGGAGGGGCAAGGGGCCGGGCACGCTGTTCGCCGACAACGTCGCCTATCTCGACAAGCTCGTGGGCCGGCTCGTCGACGAGCTCGAGGCGCTCAAGCTCCGCGAGAAGACGCTGGTCGTCTTCGCCGGCGACAACGGCAGTGTGGGCGGCGGCTCGGTCCACGGCCGGCGCGTCGACGGCGGCAAGGGCTCCCTGAAGGAGGGGGGCAGCCGCGTGCCGCTGATCGCGAGCTGGCCGGGCACCGCGCCGGCGGGCGCCGTGAGCCGGGACCTCGTGGACTTCAGCGACTTCTACGCGACGTTCGCGGAGCTCGCCGGCGCGAAGCTCCCGGAGGGCGTGGCGCTGGACAGCCGCAGTTTCGCGCCCCAGCTGAAGGGCGAGAAGGGGACCCCGCGCGAGTGGGCCTACGTCCAGCTCGGCGCCCAATGGTACGCGCGGGAGGCGGGCTGGAAGCTCGACCAGGCCGGACAGCTCTTCGACATGAAGGACGCGCCGTTCGCCCAGGCGCCGGTGGCGGCCGACGCGAAGGACGAGGCCGCCGCGGCCGCGAGGCAGCGCCTCCAGGCCGTCCTCGAGAAGCTCCACCCCGCCGGGGGGGAGGCGCCGGGCCGCAAGGGCGGGAAGGCGAGGCGGAGGAACCAGGATCCCTAGGCCGCGGGGGGAGGCTCGTCCCTCGGGGCCGGCCCCGGCTTGCCCGAAGGGGCCGCGCCTTCCTTCGCGCGCGCCTTGAGCCGCTTCATCACGGCCCACTTCCACGCCGCCACGTGGACCAGGACCGAGAGCAGGACCAGCAGGACGATCAGGACCCAGAGGGAGCCGTAGCCCTTCATCGGCGGCTCTCACGCTTTCCCCGGGACCGCGATCACGTCGTCCGCGGGCGCCTTCACCTCGCCGGCCTCGAAGTCCGCGGCGGAAGGCTTGCAGGCGTCGTTGCTCTTCATCGTCTCGTCCCAGGTCACCCGCTGGCCCGTGTAGGCGGAGACGCGCGACATGATCGTGGCCAGCGTCGAGTCGGTCACGTCCTTCGCGTGGTTCACCGCCTTGCCGTTGAGGATGCTGTCCAGCAGGACCGCGTGCTCCTGGACGTACATGTTGCCGTGCCAGGCGAACTTGGGGAGCGGCAGTCGCGCGCCCGAGGCGTCCGCCACGAAGCCGCCGCCGCCGAAGGAGCAGAAT
>CAYNDR010000030.1:20941-31142 GCA_964395295.1 uncultured Planctomycetales bacterium | reverse complement strand
CTCCTTGATTCTCGATTCTCCATTCTTGATTCCCAGATGCCCCTGAACGCTTACAAATACCCTAATCATGGATTCCCCCCTGCCCTCCCGGGGGGGGGTCATGGGGGGGCGAGCAATACGGATTCTTCTTTGTACTACTAACGACAAGAATCCTCTTGCGCCGCAAAGATTTCCCGGCATCGTGCGGGGAGAACTTAGTGCCAAGGGATTGCGTCATTTCCTGGGGGAGTGCGCGGCCGCGAGCATCAATGGCTCAATGGCCCAATCTGCAATCACTCAAGGCGCGGCAACCGCCGCAACAATCCTTGGGGTGCGGCTCGGCCGCGCTGTGCCCTCGGTGTCTTTGTGGTGGGAATCATCGGGCGCTGCGCTCACTCGAACGCCAGCTCCCCGAACTCCCCCGGCGAGTGGAACTCCAGCCTCCTCAGGGGAATCCAGGAGACCCAGTGGGGGTGGGAGCACGCGTCGGCGCACTTGGTGAAGTTGCCCCGCCACCGCTGGCCCTTCAGGGGCCCCAGAGCCCCGACGAACGGCTCGAGGACCGCCACGGGGATCGAGTACTCCAGCCACCAGGCCATCGGCGAGGCGATCTCCCTCGCGATCGGGGCCTTGCAGGCGGAGCGGACCCCGACGGAGGAGACCTCCTCCTTGCTCAGCCTCTTCCACTCCTTGAAGCCGCCCGGGACGCGGGTCGGGTCCGTGATGTAGTTGGCCAGGAAGACGCCGCCGCAGTTGAACTCGAACCCGAAGTGCCCCTTCCCCGGGACGGGCTGGAAGAAGAACTCGACGCAGCTGTCCTCCCAGACCCTGCCCCCGTACTCCGTGGCCACGGCCCGCACGTAGCGGTCGGACACCTCGAACCGGCCCAGGAGGCGGGCCCCGTCGTGGATCAGCCGGGCCGTGACGGCCGGGCGGTGGTCCGAGCCCTCCGGCCGGAAGTGCGCAAGGTCGGCCGCCTCGGCCCCGGCGAGGCCGCGCCGCGCCGACGCCCGCCGGACAATGTAGGTCATCATGGGCCTCCGATATGATACTCTCGGGCGTATTAGAGTCATCCTTCTCAGGAGGCCATCATGAACGCCCGGCTCACGACCGCGCTGCTTCTCGTCCTCGCGCCCTTCCTCCCCGCGGCCGCCGCGGACGATCCGAAGCTCCGGGACGGGGACTACGTCGCCGTCATCGGCGACTCGATCACCGAGCAGCGCCTCTACTCCCTCTACATCGAGGACTACCTCCTCATGTGCCGCCCCGCGGCAGGCCTCCGCGCGACCCAGTTCGGCTGGGGCGGCGAGACGGCGCCCGGGTTCGCCGGCCGAATGGCCAACGACTGCCTCCGCTTCAAGCCCGCCGTGGCGACCACCTGCTTCGGCATGAACGACGGCGGCTACTCCCCCATGGATCCCGCCAAGGGGAAGCGCTACAAGAACGGGCAGAAGGCCATCGTCCGCCAGCTCAAGGAGGCGGGAGTCCGCTTCATCGCGGTGGGCTCCCCCGGCGTCGTGGACGCCGACACTTTCAAGAAGGACCCCGCGCAGGCCGAGATGTACAACAAGACCCTGGCCGCCCTCCGCGACATCGCCCGCGAGGTCGCCCAGGAGGACGGCGTCGGCTTCGCGAACGTCTTCGACCCCATGATGGAGGCGATGACGAAGGGGAAGGCGAAGTACGGCAAGGCCTACCACGTGGGCGGCGGCGACGGCGTCCACCCCGACGCGAACGGCCACCTCGTCATGGCCTACGCCTTCCTCAAGGCCCTCGGATGCGACGGCGCCATCGGGACGGTCACCCTGGACCTCGCCGCCGGGAAGGCGGAGGCGACCGGCGGCCACAAGGTCCTCTCCTGCCAGGGCGGCTCGGTCGAGGTCGAGAGCTCGCGCTACCCGTTCTGCTTCTTCGGCGATCCCTCCAGGCCCAACTCCACCCGCGGGGTCATCGAGTTCATCCCCTTCAACGAGGACCTCAACCGCTTCCGCCTCGTCGTGAAGAACGCGGGGGCGGACCGGCTGAAGGTGACCTGGGGGGAGGCGTCGAAGGAGTTCGCCGCCGCCGACCTTGCCAAGGGGATCAACCTCGCCGCGGAGTTCCTGGACAACCCCTTCGGCGAGCCCTTCCGCGCGGTGGAGCGGAAGATCGCCCAGAAGCAGGGCATGGAAGTGGAGCTGGTCAAGAGCCTGGTCCACAACCTGCCGGCCTACGCGCGGCGGGTGCCCGAGGAGAAGGAGTCCCTCGACCGGATCGCCGGGGCGCTCGTGAAGCAGGACGTGGAGGCGCGGGACGCCTGCGCCGCCGCGGTCGTCCCGGTGAAGCACACGATCAAGGTCGAGGCGGCCAAGTAGCGCGGCGGATCAGGCCAGCCCCTTCAGGAACCGGCGCACGTCCTCCACCTCCGGCTCCCCGTAGGACGTGCCCGCGTCCACCTTGAAGGGGGACTTCCGCTTCGCGATCGCCGTGGCGAGGTTCACCGCCGCGTCCCGCGCCTTCAGGTATTCGGGGACCTCGCCCCGGCCGTCGGCGCCCACACGCGCCACGGGCGTCGCGTCGTCGAGGAGCGGCAGGAGCGCCTTGAGGACCCACGGCGCCCCGATGAGCTCCGCGTACTCCAGGAACCGCGCCCGCGCCTCGGGGCTCGAGGCCGCCTGGAGACGGCGGGCGAACTCGGCCTGCGCGTCCTTGTCCCCCAGCCGCGCCGCCGCCGCCACCAGCCCCTCCAGGGCCTCCGGCTCCCGCTCCTTCTCCTGGCGCTTCTTGAGCGCCGCGGCGTCCGCCTTGTCCATCTTCCCGTAGGCCAGCGCCAGCTGGCGGCGCGTCTCGGGGTCGGGACAGCGGTCGTAGAGGTCCAGGAGCGCCGGCGCGCGCGCGGGATCGAGGAGCGCCGCGAGCCCCCGCACGGCGACCGCCCGCACCTGGGGATGATCGTCCAGCGCCGCCGACAGGCACGCCTCCACCGCCGCCGTCCCGCCCGCCTCGAGCAGGACCTGGAGCGCCAGGACGCGCACCGGGGCCTCCGGGCGGCCCGCCAGCTCGCGGAGCGCCGCGGCCGCCCCGGCCCCCGCCTGCCGCGCCAGCGCCAGAGCCCCCGGATCGAGCGCCAGGACCATCTCCTTCAGGGTTTCCATCAGTACACCCCGCCGGGCTGGAGAAGGGCCCGCCGCGCCCGGACGGCCTCGCCGTCCGTGGCCAGCCGCGGCACGTGCCGGATCGTGACCAGGCCCCCCCGCTTCCCCGGGCCGTATCCCACGTCTTCCGCCAGCGGCCGTTCGGCGCAGGGCTCGCCCCCCGCGTGCTTCCGCGGCCACGGCTCGCGGCCCATCAGCGGATTGTGGTTGTGCATGAGCATCCGCCGCGACCACGCGTCCTCCCGCTCGCGCGGCGCCGCCCGCCGGTCCGGGTGCTCGAGCCCCAGGAAGTGGCCGATCTCGTGGCAGAGGTCGTTCGCCAGCGCGTAGGGGTCGCGGTCCTTCCCCGCCGCGTCGGTCTCGGCCACCACGATCCCCGGGTTGCGGAGCTGGAACGCCCTCGCCGCGCGCCGCGTGAAGCCCAGGACCCCCGCCCCCGACGACAGCCGGCGGACGAAGTAGGCGTTGATCGCCTCCGGGATCCAGCCGGCCGCGAGCAGGCGGTCCACTTCGGTGTTCTTCAAACCCTGCGCGGGCGACCACGGCCCGTCCTCCACGGCCCCCGGCCGGGCGAAGGCCGCCTCGTCGGGGCGCGGCGCCCCCGCCAGGACCGAGATCCCGCACGGACGCCAGATCGCCCGGACGAACCCCAGGACCGCCTTGAGGTCGGCGGCGCTCGCCGCCTCGCCCGTGGCCCCCTTGACCCGCACCGGGTGCAGGACCAGGTTCAGCGCCAGGGGACGGAAGACGTGGACCGCCAGCCGCGCGACCACCGGCCCCATCCCGTTCCCGTAGCGGACCTCGATCCACGCCCGGCGCCCCGGGGCCCCCTCGCCTCCCTTCAGCGCGCGCAGTTGGAAGGCCCCGTCCGGGGCGGGCGGCAGGAGGCCATGCGGCGGGGCCAGGACCGCCGCGACGTCCGGGCTCGCCGAGGTCACGCACAGGCGGGCCGAAGGATCGGCGCCGATCCCCTCCCGGAAGACGGCCACCTTGACCGTGTCCCCTTCCGCCATGCCCACGGCGGCCTCGGGCTCGCTCCCGGCGTGGCCGCGGTCGTCCACCTCCGGGGCGTCCGGCAGGGGCGGTCCCTCCCCGGCGCGCCCGAAGCGGACGGGCACGAACGTGTGGAACGGGAAGACATCCTGCTTCACGGGCATCCTCGCGGCCTCCGAAATAACAGAGGACACGGAGAATTATCAACACAGAGTGCACGGAGGGCACGGAGAGAAGAGAGGACACGGAGATGGAAATTCTTGAGACCTCTCTCCGTGATCTCCTCCTCCGTAGCCTTCGTGTGCTCCGTGTTTAACATCCTCCGTGGCCTCTACGCCGAGGTCAGCCCCTCCAGCTTCGCGCGCGTCGCCGCGTCCAGGTTGCCCGCGTTGTCGAGCCCGCGGGGATCGAGGTCGTGGTCCGCCTGGAAGCCGAGCGCCCCGATCTCTGTCCGGGCGTCCGGCTTCCCGTCCTCCGGCCCCGCCCGATAGCCGAGCATGGAGAGCCGCCGCTGGACGCCCGCGAGGGTCGTGGACGGCGGCAGAGGTCCCGCCAGCCCGATCTCGTACGTCGACCCGAATATCTCGAGGCTCGCCGTCCCGCCGCACGGGACGCGAAGGGTGACGCTGCCGTCGGGACGCGTGATCCCGGCCACGCTGGCGATCGGCGCCTTGAGGACGTACCTCATCCTCCCCAGCGCGCCCGCCTTGTCGTCCCCCGGGTACATCCGGAAGCGGACCGTCACCTTGCGGAACACGAGCGTGTTCGTGCCGTCGCGCGACACTTTCACCACGGCCGGTCAGGCTCCTTGATAGACCTTGCGCAGATTCTCCACCGTGGGCCCGTCGAGGGCGCCGGTGACCATGAGTCCCTGGGCCTTCTGGAACGCCTTGACGGCCTCCTGGGTCCCGGCGTCGACCGTCCCCTCGGCGTTCCCGCACGTATACCCGAGCCCGGTCAGGCGCGCCTGGGCGCCCGCCGGCGTCTCCGCGGGCGGGAGGTGGCCCAGCTTCAGCGAGACCGCGAGCACCTCGGCCTCGATGTCCTGCTCGTCCACCCAGACCACGAGGTCCGCCTCCTGGGCCTCCGGGGGCACCTTCTGCTCCAGGAGCCCCCGCCCGTCCGTGCGGCCCTCGAACCCCGCATGGCCCACGACGAGCCAGTACTTCTTGTCCGCCAGGGGAAGGCCGTCGTCATCCCGCAGGAACAGGCGGAGCCAGGCCCGGGCGCGCCGGACCCGGAAGGCGGTCCGCCTTCCGGTGGAGCAGGCCTCCGACTTGGGCTCCTTGTCGGGGATCGCCACGACGTCGCCGGGCAGGAGCGCGTTCGGCTCGGCCCGCTTCTTCCTCAGCTCCGCGTTGTCCGCGTGGGACCAGATCGTCCTCCAGTCCCCGAAGCCGTATTGATGGGCGAGGCTGGCGAGGCATTCCCCCGGCAGGACCTCGTGGGGGCGGGTCATGCGCCCTCCTCCCCGATCCGTTCCCAGGAATCCTGGTGCAGTTCCGGGAACGTGACCTCGCACTCCCCCGCCTCGACGCCCTCGAGGCGCAGGACGCCGCTGAAGCCCAGCCGGCCCACGGCCACGGAGCCGTCCGGGAGGCGGACGCGGTAGAGCTCGCCCGCGGCGGGACGGCCCTCGTCGTCCACGAGCGCGATCTCCACCCATCCGGGCTTGGAATCGTCCTTGACGTAGGGCCGCTCGGGGCCCGCCGCCGCGACGGGCGCCGGTGCCTCCAGCGGGGCGATCTCCGGCTCCGGGCCCAGGAGGGGACCCTGCGGGGCCCCGAAGGGGGAACGGGGCGGCTGGCCGCTCAGCATCACGAGGCCGCCTCCTTGGGGGCCTTGGGCTTCGAGGGCTTGATCTCGGACTCCGCCTGGCCGGACTCCTTGGGCGTACCGGGACCGGAGTTGATCTTGGACATGGAGCCATCGAGGGTCAGCATCGGCCCCTTGATCGTCACGCCCGCCGGGCCGATGTGGACGTAGGAACCGCCGCACATGATCGTGATGCCCTTCGTGGCTTCGATGATCACGCCCATGGCCTTGAGGTAGTGGGCGGCAAACGTCTCCTCGTAGTGGTTCTTGCCGAAGATTTCCACCATCGGGCCGCTGACCGCCAGGCAGAAGCCCCCCGAACCGACCGAGACCGCCTGTTTCCTGCCGACGGTGATGAACCGATCCTCCGTGACCTCCTCGGTGTGGGACTTCCCCACGGCCACGTGGCGGTCCTTCCCGACGCTTTCCACGCTCTCGCCCCCGACCGTCACGTGCTTGTCCCCGCCCACGCTCTCCTTGGAGTCCCCCGCAACGCGGACGTCCATCTCCTTCTTGGCGAAGATGAAGAAGTCCTCGCCGTCGCCCTTGTCCTCCATGCGGATCATGTTGCCGGCCCCGGTCTTGATCACGCACTGGGTGGCGTTCTCCCCCACGACGGGGCTCTTCTTCTTGGGATTGGGGACCGCCGAGAGGATCACCGGCCGGTCGGGATCGCCGTCCTTGTGGCCCACGAGGACCTCGGTGTCCACGTGGAGGGGGAAGTGCATGCCGAAGGACTCCCCGGCGTACGGCTGGGCCATGCGGACGGCGTGGGAATCCTTGGGTTGGCCCTGGTCGTCCTTGTCGTACATCATCTTGAGGCGGTAGGAGCCCTGGTCGTCCATGTTCGACTGGCCCTTGCCCCCGCCGGCAACCACGAGGGCCTCGGTGAACCCGTGGATCCGGGGCCAGGGGGTGACGCGCTCGGGCCGGTAGGGGACGTCCGAGGGGACGCACTGGAACTCGTTGCCGTAGGCGTCCGGGAGCTCCTTGACGCCGCGGATCTCCACGGGCTGGGACGCCCGGTGGACCACCCGGGTGATCAGGTACTTCCCGTCGAAGCGGTAGTGGTTCTTCAGGTCGAAGGTGGCCCCGGCGCGGAAGAACCGGCACCGGCCGGTCCCCGTGAAGACCTTGCCGCGGCACTTGATCGCCTCGGCGCGGGCCTTCGCGAGGAGCCCGGCGTGGGAGGAGTCGGCCGGGTGGCAGCCGTACTCGTAGACCTTCCCGTACCCGTTGCCGTCGACCTCGGCGGTCCCCTGGACCTCCTCCACCTGCCGCGCGTCCCAGTCGACCAGGACCACCTCCTTGGGGAGGGGCCGGGCGCGAAGGGAGAAGGCGGTGACCGCCCCTTCGGCCTTGCCCTTCTGGGCCACGACGCCGGCGGGCGCCTCGTCCGGCTCGAACGTCGCCTCGGAGGCGCCCTCGATTGGCTTGTGGGCGGCGGTGTTGTCGGCGAAGACGGCGGTCTCCTCCGCGTCGGACTGCTCGAAGAAGGTGAAGATGCCCTCGTGCTCCAGCCAGCGGGAGAGGAAGTCGAGGTCGCTCTCCCGGTACTGGACCGTGAACTCGCGGACGGGCCGGGCGGCCGAGATCGAGAGCCGCGGCCTCAGGCCCGCCTCCTGGAGCAGGCGGGAGACCAGGTCGTCCACTTTCACGTCCCGGAAGACCCGGTTGTGCCGGGCCAGCGAGAGCTTCCAGAGGCGGGGGGAGAGGACCGCCCGGTACCGGACCCAATCGCCGACCTTCTCCATCTGCTCGAAGGAGGAGATCAGCCCGTGGATCTTCGCGGGCTTGCCCGCCGCCGGGCCCCCCAGGTGGGCCGGCCGGCGAACCGCCAGCCAGGCCTTGCTCATCAGGATGGAGGACGCGTCGAGGCGGTCCTTCTGGGCGAACATCTCCAGCTCGAAGCGGTACAGGCCGGAGACCTCCTCGGTCCCTTCGGCCTGCCGCACCAGGAAGGTCTTGTCCGGCACCGCGCCGCGGTGGAAGGCGAGCAGGGCTTCTGCCATGGCCGCCCCCTTAGAAACCGACGCGAAACCGCAGAGGCGCCGAGACGCAGAGGAAACCAGCCGCAGGACTCCCCCCTCCCCCGGGGGGAGTCGGAGGGGGAATCCCCAAATATCTCAACTCTGCGCCTCCGCGTCTCCGCGGTCCAAAAAACAGCCCATTAGTCCTTGAATTCGAACGTGAAGCCGCCCGAGGCGTCCAGGCCCACGAGGATCCGGCGGGGGAGCGCCCCCACGCTCATCTGCTGGAGGATCTCGCTGGAGATCCGCGGCAGGAGCGCCCCGGAGAGGATGTGGTCCACGTTGCGCGCCCCGGTCTCGACCTCCGTGCACCGCTCCACGATGGCGTCCACCACCTTCGGGTCCACGTCCAGGGCCATCCGGTGGCTGTCCTTGAGGCGGGCCGCCAGCTGGTCGAGCTTGAGCAGGGTGATCTCCTTGAGGGCGTCGGGCCCGATCGGGTAGAAGGGCACGACCGTCATGCGCGCCAGGAGCGCCGGCTTGAAATGCTTCGAGAGCACGGGGCGGATGAGGCCGACGAGGTCCTCCACCGCGGGCCGCGTCCCGTCCGCCGTGCTCTGGACGATCTGGTCGCTGGCGAGGTTGGTGGTCAGGAAGAGGATCGTGTCCTTGAAGTCCACCTCGCGGCCCTCGCCGTCGGCGAGCATGCCCTTGTCGAACACCTGGTAGAAGAGGTTGAGCACCTCGGGGTCGGCCTTCTCCACCTCGTCGAGGAGCACCACGGAGTAGGGCTTCTGCCGGACGGCCTCGGTGAGGACGCCGCCCTCGCCGTAGCCCACGTAGCCGGGGGGCGAGCCGATCAGGCGCGAGACCGTGTGCTTCTCCTGGAACTCGGACATGTTGATGACGGTGAGGAACCGCTCGCCGCCGAAGAGGAGGTCGGCCACGCCGAGCGCGGTCTCGGTCTTGCCCACGCCGCTGGGGCCCGCGAAGAGGAAGACGCCCATGGGGGTGCGCGGGTTCTTCAGGCCCGCCTTGGCGGCCCGGATCCCCTTGCCCACGACCTCCATCACGTGGTCCTGGCCCTTGATCCGCCTGCGGAGGCCCTCCTCGAACTTGAGGAGCGCCTGGGCCTGGTCCTGGACCATCTTGCCGATGGGGATGCCCGTCCAGTCGGACACCACGCGGGCCACCACCTCGGGGGTGACCTCCGCGAAGACCAGCGGGTCCTTCCCCTGGGCCTCCTTGAGGGCCGCCTGGGCGGCCTCCAGCTCCTTCTGGAGCTTCGCGCGGTCCTCCTTCAGGTCGGGGGGGGCCTCGATCTTCTTCCGGATCTCCAGCACCTTCTCGACCGCGCCCTTCTCCTTCTGCCAGCGGGGGGTGAGCTCGGCGATCCGGCCCTTGACGGCGGCGACCTCCTTCTCGATCTCGGCCGGGCGGTCCTCCGCGCCGGCGGCCGCGCCGCCCGCCGCCCGGTCCCGCTTCAGCGCCCCGAGCTCGCGCTCCAGGGTCTGGACGCGGCGCTCGAGGTCCTGAAGCTCCGGCGGCTTGGCGGTGAGCGCGATCTTGACCCGCGCGGCGCTCGTGTCCATGAGGTCCACGCCCTTGTCCGGGTGCTGGCGCCCGGCGATGTACCGGCTGCCCAGGCGCGCCGCGGCCTGGAGCGCGTCATCGCGGATGACGACCCCGTGGGCCTTCTCGTAGCGCTCGCGCAGGCCGCGGAGCATCGTGACGGCGGTCTCGTCGTCGGGCTCGTCGAGCTTGACGAGCTGGAAGCGCCGCGCCAGCGCCGCGTCCTTCTCGAAGTACTTCTTGTACTCGCTCCAGGTCGTGGCCGCGATGGTGCGCAGTTCGCCGCGCGCCAGGGCGGGCTTGAGGAGGTTCGCCGCGTCCCCCCCGCCGGCGGCGCCGCCGGCGCCGATCAGGGTGTGGGCCTCGTCGATGAAGAGGATGATCGGCTTCGGGGAGCCCTTGATCTCCTCGATCACCTGGCGGAGCCGGTTCTCGAACTCGCCCTTGACGCTCGCCCCCGCCTGCAGGAGCCCCAGGTCCAGGCCCATCACCTCGACGCTGCGGAGCGACTCCGGCACGTCCCCCTCCACGATCCGCAGGGCCAGGCCCTCCACCACCGCGGTCTTGCCCACGCCGGCCTCGCCCACGCAGATGGGATTGTTCTTCCGGCGCCGGGCCAGGATGTCGATCATCTGGCGGATCTCGCGGTCGCGGCCGAAGACGGGATCGACCTTGCCCGCGCGCGCCAATCCGGTGAAGTTGTTGGCGAACCGGGCGAGGGCGGTGGTGCCGGCGGAG
>CAYNDR010000030.1:7711-20931 GCA_964395295.1 uncultured Planctomycetales bacterium | reverse complement strand
CCCCAGCGCCGGGTCGCCGCCCGCGGCCCCGGGCGCGCCCGGCGCCGGGGGCGCGCCGGCGTCCGCCGTCCCGGCCGCCATCCGGCGGGACTGCTCGGTGGAGGCCGAGACGATCGTGGCGTACTTGGCCTTCAGGTCGAGGCGGTTGACGCCCTCGAAGAGGTGCATGTACTCGTCCGCGCCGAGGCGCGCGGGGCTCGCCAGGAGCGCCTGGAGGAGCACGCCCGAGCGGATCTCGGCCAGGCCGAAGTCGAGCGACGCCAGGATCCACGCCTGCTGGAACCATTCCAGCAGGAGCGGGGAGAAGACCGGCCGGCCGGGATTGCCCGTCTTGAACTGCTCCACGATCCCGAGGACCGCCTTCTGGACGCGGCCGGGATCGACGCCGAAGTGCTTGTAGATGACCGCCAGGTCCGCCCCCGGGTCCTCGCCCATCGAATGCAGGAGGTGCTCCGGGGCCACCTCGTACTGCGTCCGGGAGACGCACAGGCCCGCGGCCGCCTCGAGCGAGCGGGTGCAGAACCGGTCCAGCCGGGAGACCAGCGCCTTCAGGCTAACCTCGACCATGGAACCATCCTTCCATCAGAAATTTCACCCGCGGGTCCGTCTCGGGACGCCCGCCCAGCCAGGTGAGCCACCCCAGGCGGGCCGTCTCCGAGGACAGGCGCAGTTCGGGGGTCTCCTCCTTGAGCAGTCCCAGATCGACCTCGTAGTCCAATCCGTCCGTGTTGGCCAGGTCCACCAGCTCGCGCAGTTCCGCCAGGCGGTCCCCTCCGGGGAGGAAGCCAAGGAAGTCCCGCAGGCCCAGGGCGGAGACGCGGACCCGGAACGTGCCGCTCCGGTCCAGGATCCGCCCGCCGAGCGTGAGGTCGCTCCCCAGCCGGCAGTTGGACCGCCCCAGGCGGTTCTCCTGGTCGGGGGGGACCGCCGCCCAGCGGGGCACGCAGGGGTCCACCTCGAAGGCCGGCCCCTCGAAGTAGTCGCTCAGGAGGGCGGCCACGGCGCCCGCGCACCGCGGATTCCGGGTGAGGACCCCCGCCATGCCCAGCAGGCGCACGGGTTTCAGCCGGTGGTCCGCGGGGAGGCGGTCCACCGACAGGAGGGCCAGGAACTTCCGCGAAAGCGCGTCCGTCCCGGCGCCCTCGAACTGGGCGGCCAGGCGGTACTTCTCCCACGCCCGGTAGAACAGCGACAGGAGGCGGTGGTGGAAGAGGTCCAGGAAGCCCCGCGCCAGGCTCCCTCCTTCCTCCTCCTGCTGGATCAGCTCCTCCGTGAAGTAGGTGGGCAGGGGCGACACGGCGCCGTAGAGGCCCATGAACGTGATGACCACGTCGAAGCGCGGGGCGCCCTCCGGCCCCTCGACCGGACGGACCTCGCGCACGTCGGAGGGGGCGAAGGCCAGGTCCAGGGCGGGGCGCAGGCGGAGCAGTTCCCGCGCCGCCGGCCCCGTGCCGCCCACGCGGGCGCAGTCGGGGAAGGCCTGCTGAAGGAGGCGCACCACCTGGAAGAAGGAGAAGCGGTGCCCCTCCTTCACGATGGAGCGCGTCAGAGGATGATCCGGTCCCCGATTCTCGTCGGCCACTCGTGAATCTCCCCGAACTTGAGCCCGCGGACCTGGAGGCGGCAGAAGGCGTTCAGCGAGACGAACTGCGCGAAGACCTCGCTGAGGAGGCTCCCGAAGAGGTAGGCCTCGCCCTCCCCCCCGAAGTGCGTCTCGTCCACCTCCGCCTCGACCGAGACCCCGCGGATGGGCGACCCTTCCAGGAGGCGGATGGACGGGCGGACGGAGACCTTCTGGATCCCCAGCAGGAGGTGCCGCAGGGCCTGCTCCGCCTGCCGGTCCACGCGCGCGCGGAAGTTGTAGAGCCCCAGGGTCGCCCGCAGAGCCTCCAGGTCCGCCAGCGACAGGTAGTTGACGGCCAGGTGGGAGAGGAGGCGCCAGTGCAGGTCCCCGCCCAGGGGCGCCGGGATCGACGGGGTGGGCCGGAGCACGTTCCGGACGCGGGCGATCGTCCCCGCCGCCCCGGGGAGGGCGGAGACGTCCCCGATCTGGAGCTTCGAGGGCAGTTGGCGGTTGGTGCACGTCAGGTCGAGGGACAGGGTCTCGACCTCCGGGAGGGCCCCCGGGACGCTCGGGGGGAGGGGGCTCACGTAGAGGTCGCTCCCCTCGCCGGCGACCGAGAGGTCCACGCGATGGCGGTAGAACAGGACGTCCTCGTCGGGGGGCCGGGCGAACCTCAGCAGGGGCCGGTACGCCTGGGCGCGGCCGGAGCCCTTGACCAGCGCCGTCACCGTGTCGATCGGGTAGATCTCGAAGTGGCCGGCCTCCCCGCCCGCCGGGCGGACGGGATACTCGATGCGCTCGTGGTCCAGGCGGATGGGCTCGGCCGCGTGCCGGAAGAGGTTCACCGCCGGGGCGCAGTTCAGCAGGACGTTGGCCGCCGTCACCGGGGGCATGGCGTCGGGGATCCGGGAGAACTCGAAGACGAGGTCGAACGTGGGCGCCGGCGCCAGGGCGGCGAGGCCCTCGAGGTTGACCGCGTCCACGAACAGGAACTTGGCGGGGAACGAGAAGTATTCCTGGACCAGGCGGAACCCGTGGAGGGAGACGGCGGGGTAGGGGAGCATCGCCTCCGCCGGCAGGACGCCCACGGGGCGGACGGCGGCCCGATCCAGCGCCCGCGGCGCCCCGGTCCCGGCGGGCTGGGCCCAGACCTTCCGCAGGTACCGGCACAGGCACAGGTACAGCCCGCGGCTCGCCGCGGCGTCCCCCGCCAGGTGGAGCCGGAGGGCCTGCAGGTTGAGCTTCTTGAGGGGGACCCCCTCCGGCAGGCGGAGCCTCAGGCGGAGCTGGGACGGGACCTCCGCCCGGAGGGAGGCGCTCTCCAGCTTCAGGGGGACCAGCGGCACGTCGTAGATCGTCCGGAAGCGGCAGGGGGTGCCGTCGACGGGCACGGAGACGCCCTCGATGCCGCGGGGGAAGGGGCGGATCTCGCGGGCGGCCTGGGGAAGGGGCTCGAACTGGAGCACCGTCATCGAGGGGACCGGCCGCAGGTAGTGCGGCCAGAACATCTCGATGAGGTCGTGGGTGACCTCCGGCAGCTCGTCGTCGAGCTTCTGGCGGATGCGGGCGGTGAGGAAGGCGAACCCTTCCAGGAGGCGCTCCACGTCGGGATCGCGCGAGGCCTCGCCGATGAAGTGCGCCGCGTCGGGATAGGCGCGGGCGAACTCCTGCCCGATCTCGCGCAGGTAGGCCAGCTCGTCCTGGTAGTACTTGTTGAACACGGTTCTTTCTAATCCACCACCAAGTCACAGCGCGGCCGAGCCGCGACCCAAGGCCATCTTCTCAATCCCGGACGCGGACCCTCCCGGCCGGGTCCACCGTGGTGTCGAAGCTCACGGGGACATCATCCTTCATGGCGGCGAGGCGGGCGGTGACCTGGAACCGGAGGGCCAGCACGTCGCCCTCGTCGCTCAGGTGGGCCACCTGCACGTCGGTGAGCCGCGGCTCGTACTTCTCGATGCAGATCCTCAGGGTGTCGAGGATCCAGTGGACCGCCTCCGGCCCGGTGCGGAGGATGTCGGACGGCGCCGGCATGCCCAGGTCCGGTTGGGCGGGGGCGTGGCCGAGCCGGGCGTTGAGGATCCTCTGGAGGTTCCCCAGGACGGAGCGGACGATCTCCGCGGGGTCCTCGCGCGCGGTGCGGTCCCGCGCGGCGGAGGGCCGGGCGAGACGCTCCAGGAGGGTCCTTTCCCTGGACATGGCCGGCGGACGGGGGTACCCGTCCCGGCCGCGGGGGCCGGGACGGGCCGACCGTCACGATCTTCCGGGAATCCCTACACCGACTGCTGCTTCGTCCAGTCCCAGCTGATCTCCTTGGGACCGACCTCGTGGCGGATCATGAGGCGCACGCCCTCGAAGGTGAGGCTTTCGTTCATCGAGGCCTCGGACGAGCCGGCGATGTTGCAGCTCGAGATGCGCGCGTCCTCGAGTTTAACCGTGAAGACCACGTCCTTGGCGCCCTTCCTCTGGGCCACCACCTCCACGCTCTTGATCGGATCCTCGTTGATCACGGCGTTGAACATCAGGGGGGAGGAGGGCAGCACGACGCGGGAGACGCTGAGGGAGGAGACGGTGACCCCGCCCTGGGCGGTCGTGCCGTGCTTCGGGTCCCACTGCGCCGAGGAGGAGATCGTGAAGCTCTGGATCTCGCTGTGATCCTTCTTGAGGGGGCTCTCGTCCGCGGTCATGGGCTTCCCGTCGCTGCCCACGACCTTCAGGAAGAGCTGGACCGATCCCACGTCCACCTGTTTCACCAGGATGCTTGACATCGTGAATCGCTCCTAAATGCGGTCCATCCGAACCTATTCCCGGCCGGATCCTACTTCTTGTCGAGCTTGCCCACCAGGGACAGCGTGAAGAACGCGCCCATGTACTTGAAGTGCGGCCGGACCTTCATGTCCACCTTGTACCAGCCCGCCTCGCCGGGGACGTCCTCCACCGAGATCAGGGCCGTGCGCAGGGGACAGCGGCTCCGGACCGAGGGCGACGGGTTGTCCATGTCGACCACGTACTGCTTGATCCAGTTGTTCAGCTCGCGCTCGAGATCGCCCTTCTCCTTCCAGGAGCCGATCTGCTCGCGCTGGAGAACCTTGATGTAGTGGGCCAGCCGGTTGATCACGAAGAGGTACGGCAGCTGCGTCCCCAGCCGGTAGTTGAGCTCGGCGTCCTTGCCCTCCTTGGAGGTGCCGAACTTCTTGGGCTTCTGGCAGGAGTTGGCCGAGAAGAAGGCCGCGTTGTCGCTGCCCTTGCGCATGGCCAGCGCGATGAAGCCCTCCTCCGCCAGCTCGAACTCGCGCCGCTCCGAGATGAGGATCTCGGTCGGGACCTTGGTCTCGATCTCGCCCATCGACTCGAACTGGTGCAGGGGCAGGTCCTCCACGGCGCCGCCCGAGGTGGGGCCGATGATGTTGGCGCACATGCGGTACTTGGCGAAGCTGTCGGCCAGCTTCGTGGCGAAGGCCAGGGAGCTCTGGCCCCAGAGGTAGGCGTCGTGGTTGCCCTTGACCCCTTCCTCGTAGCCGAAGGCCTTGACCGGCACCGTGTCCGCCCCGTAGGGCAGGCGCATGAGGAAGCGCGGCACGCAGAGGCCCACACTGCGGGCGTCCTCCGACTCGCGGAAGGACTGCCACTTGGCGTACTGGGGGCCCTCGAAGATGGACTTCAGGTCCTTGAGGTTCGGCAACTTCAGATAGTTGTCCATCCCGAAGAACTGCGGCCCGGCGTTGGCGATGAAGGGGGCGTGGGCCATGGCCGCCACGCTGGCGGACTTCTGCAGGAGCGCGATGTCCTGCGGCCCGGGGCCGAACACGTAGTTCGTGACGATCGCCCCGTAGGGCTCGCCGCCGAACTGGCCGTACTCGCCCGTGTAGATGGTCTTGTAGAGCCCGCTCTTGACGACCTCCGGGGCGTCCTCGAAGTCCGCCAGGAGGTCCTCCTTGGAGCAGTTGACGACGTTGATCTTGACGTTCTCGCGGAAATCGGTCCGGTCGACCATGAACCGCAGGCCGCGCCAGGCGGCCTCCACCTTCTGGAACGCCGGGTGGTGGAGGATCTCGTCGAGCTGGCGGCCCATCTTCTGGTCGATCTCGGAGATCATGCCGTCGACGATCTTCTTGTCGACCTTCTGCCCCGGCGCCCCCGCCAGGAGCTGGTTGATGAAGGCCTGCACCCCGCGCCGGGCGACCTCGTAGCCCTCGTCCGAGGGCTTGATCTTCGTCTGGACCATGATCTCGTCCAGGAGCGACGCGCCTTCCGCGGCCGCTTTCTGCTGTGCTTGCTTTTCGGCTTCGGCCATCTCAGCTTCTCCTTCCCCTTAGGCCTTTTTCTCTTCGCCGCCCATCTCCTTCAGGAGCTTCTCGCGGGCGGCGGGGTCCTTGACCAGGGACTCGATCTTCTTGCGGAACTCCGGGAGGTTCCCGAGGGGGCCCTTCAGGGCCGTGAGGGCGTCCCGCAGATCCAGGAGCTTCTTGAGCTCCGGGACCTGGCCGGCCACCGCCTCGGGCTCCAAGTCCTTGAGGCTCGAGAACTTCAGGCTCACGGGCATCTCCCCGCCCTCCTTCTCGGAGAGCTTGTTGGCCACCTGGAGATCCGCCTTGAGGTCCATGCTCCGCATCACGTCGTTGAAGTTGTCCTTGTCGACGTTGATCGGCTTGCGGTCCTCCAGCGGGCGGTCGTCCGGACGGCCGGTGAAGTCGCCCATCACCAGGAGCTTGAGGGGCAGCTCCTTCTCTTCCTGCGCGTCGCCCGTGGCGGGCTTGTAGACGATGTTGACGCGCTCCCTCGGGGCTACGGATCCTTCCTTCGCCATCTCTTCCTCCTTGATTCTATCGCTTGATCTTCATGTCCAGCGCCGCCGAAAGGTCCAGCCGGCACAGGCGCCCGTACGCTTCTTCCATCTTCTCGGCCGCGGACAGGGCAGAGTAGCATTTCACCTGCTCGCGCGCCAGTTCCACGCACAGCCCGGGCTCCCACTCCTCCAGCGGGAAGGCGCGGGTCTCCTGGTCCAGGGCCTCGATCAGGGGCCGGGCCAGCTCCGGCCGGCCGCCCTCCAGGCAGAGCTTGGCGAGGTCGAGGCGCCCCGCGAACCGGTCCCGGCGGCTGGTGAGGCCCTGGACGCACTTCTGCACCAGGGCCGTGCCCTTGGGAAACCCCCTGCGCGCGGCGAGCTTGCGGGCCTCGGCCAGCGCCGCCTCCGAAGGGCGCCCCCCGCCGCCGCCGGACATCCCCTTCTGGGCAAGCGCCCCCAGCTCGTTGAGGATCCAGAGGCGCGCGGCCTCCCCGGCCAGGGGGGTGCCGTCGGTGAATTTCAGGTCGAGCAGTTCGGGGACGCCGCGCACGACCCAGGCGACCATGTACTCCACGGCTTTCCGGGCCGCCGCGTAGGGCCGGCCCAGCCCCTCCATGGCCCGGAAGACGAAGAGGTGCAGGTCCAGCCACCAGGAGTCGGAGGGGAACCGGGCCTCGCAGTCGGCGATCACGGGGACGTAGTCGCCCTTGTCGAGGCGCGCCTCCTGCTCCGCGGAGAACGCCGCGTCGCCGCCGGTGATCTGCGTCATGCCGTCGGCGGAAGGCGGCGCCTCCGTCACGTCCGACCAGATGGCCACGCGGATCAGGCGGTACGGGAGAGGGTCGGTGGGGACCGCCTGGCGGAGGGCGTTGGCGACCTCCACGAACTGCTGGCAGGCGGGAACGATGGCCTGGCGGGCCTCCTCGGGGGTGCCGACCGCGCCCACGGCCGGCAAGGCCTGCATCTCCGGCGCGGCCGCCCCCTGGGCCTCCTCCGCCGCCGGGGCCTCCTCGGCCGAAGCCTCCTGGGGCGGGGGCGCGTCGGGGGGGACGGCGTCGAGCTTCTCCTGGACGGCCCGGTTGAGGGTGCCCGCGTCCGGGGCGTCCTCCTGGAACTTCTCCCCGAACAGGGTCCCCAGCTCGTTGAGCAGGTTCGAGCAGTTCGTCAGGGCCTCCCGGTCGGACTTCGAAGGGGAGGACATGTCGCCCACCGCCGCCCCGACCCGCTCGGACATCCACTGGAGGGCCGCGGACCGGGCGCGCATCCGGTTCTTCTCCGGGAAAAGCCCGTCCCAGAACGTCGAGATCATGTCCCGGATCACCTGCAGGCCGGTCGCCAGCCCCGTGTAGCTCCGCTTCCGGGCCAGGCCCAGCGCGAGGTACCCGGCCACCAGGACGTCCTTGGACTTCGCCGAGAGCAGGGTGGTGGACAGGTTGACGACGTCGTCCCAGCGGATGGAGGCGCGCCCCTCGACGGACTCGAGCTTGGCGATCTCGGCCGAGAGCTTCTCGAACTCCGGCTCGTACCGCGCCGACGCCCCGGCCGGGTTGGGCCCCGGGATGGGCGAGGACCCCAGGGTGGCTATCGCGGAGGCATCCGCCACGAAATTCTATCCTCCTCTGTATCGCCCGGGCCCGTCGGGACGCGATCCAGCGCCCCATGAGAATAGTCACCCCCCGCCCTATTATCAAACGTTTTCGCCCCTCCGGCCCTTCCCCAACTGTTAACCCCGTCGAGTCGCGACAGAGTTAACAGCTTGCAGGCCCGCTCCGGACACCCTATAATCCGGCAACCTGACATGGCGGACCCGGAAAAGCCCAAGACGCCCCCGCCGGACGACATCCCCTATTACGGGGACACCGTCAAGAACCTGAAGGCGGACGATCCGGCCTCCAGCCCCTCCAACCCGCCGACCTCCGCCTCCAATCCGCCCACGGCCAGCGTCACCCCGCCTTCCGCATTCCAGACCCCCAGCTCCGGGGGACGTACCCGCGGAGGGACCGAGGTCGACGTGACGCCCCCGGAAGCCCGGCTGGCGATGTTCGACCCCTCCCGCCGCCTCAACCAGTACGTCCTCGTCCTGCAGGTGGGCCAGGGAGGCATGGGGTCGGTCTGGAAGGCGTGGGACACCAAGCTCACGCGCTGGGTGGCCGTCAAGTTCCTCAACGCCACCCACGAGGAGAGCATCCGGCGCTTCCAGCGCGAGGCCCAGCTGGCCGCGCGCCTGCGCCACCCCAACATCGCCGCCATCTACGAGGTCAACGAGCACAAGGGCGTCCACTTCCTCGTCATGGACTTCATCGACGGGACGTCCATCGGCAAGGCGGGCCTGACCCTGGACCGGGCGGTGGAGGCCTTCGCCAAGGTCTGCGACGCGATCGAGTACGCCCACAAGCACACCATCATCCACCGCGACATCAAGCCCCAGAACATCATGGTCACCAAGGACGGCGAGCCCTTCGTGACCGACTTCGGCCTGGCCAAGGTGCTCGCCACCGAGTCCTCGATCTCCGTGAGCGGGGCCATCCTGGGCACCCCGGCCTACATGCCCCCCGAGCAGGCCTCCGGCGAGACCCAGTCCATCGACGCCCGAAGCGACATCTACTCGCTCGGGGCCTCGCTCTACATGCTCGCCGCCGGCAAGCCGCCCTTCGAGGCCGAGAACGCCACCGCGCTCCTGTGCAAGGTCGTCACCGCCGAGCCCGTCTCCCCCCGGAAGGTCAATCCCCAGTGCCCCGCGGTCCTCGACGCCATCATCCTCAAGGCGATGGAGAAGGACCGGGCCAAGAGGTACCAGTCGGCCGGCTCGATGGGGCAGGACCTCCGCCGCTACATGAACAAACAGCCCGTGACCGCCCGCCGGCCGGGCGCGATCGGCAGGAACTTCAAGAAGATCGCCGCCTCGGTCCTGGCGATGCTCCTGGTGGGCGGCGCGGTGATCGGCGGCCTGATGCTCCTCCCCGAGAAGGACAAGGGCAAGGGAGGGAGCGGAGGGAAGTCCGGCGGCGGCCCCCTCACCTGGGCCGACCGCTACCAGGACTTCCAGAACCGCCTCAAGTTCGACGGCTTCAAGACCCTCTCGGGCGAGGACCTCAAGGACTGCCGGGAGACGCTCACCGCGATGTCCGAGGAAAAGGCCGAGGAGGTGGCCAAGTGGCTTGAGAAGCAGGCCTCGGACTACATCCCCGCCCAGGTCTGGCCCAAGCCCCTCTGGCCCGAGAAGAAGGAGGAGGCCCGGAGGATCATGGCGTGGTCCCGCGCCGTCCAGGGCGCGCTCCAGGGCCTCACCATGGCCGTGGCGGGCCGGTTCAAGGGCCTGCAGGACCGCCTGGACCTGGGCCTCAAGGACTTCGACCCCGTGGTCCGCCACGTGGAGTCGGACGTCGAGCGCGTGTGGAGGCAGAAGTTCGACGACCTGCGGCTCGCGTTCATCTTCGGCACCTTCAAGGACCTTTCCCCCGCCGCGGTCAAGGAGCTCAACGGCGTCATGAAGGAGATGCCGGACCCCCAGGGCGACGAGGCCGCCGCGTGGTTCGACCGGCAGATCACCGCCGGCGTCCCCGCCCAGGTCTGGGCGAAGCCCCTCTGGGGCGACAAGCGCGCCGAGGCCGCCCGGATCGTCTCCTGGTCCGCGGCGACGGCCGGGATCCTCGAGGGGACCGGCGACCGCCACTTCAAGGTGATCCGCGAACGGCTGGCCAAGGCCATCAAGGACTTCGAGCCGGTGACCAAGTACGTCGAGACCGGCGGCGACCGCGAGCTCAAGGCGAAGTTCGACGACCTCCGCCTGAGGCTCGTCTTCGAGGGCTTCAAGGAGCCCACCCCGGAGGGGACCCGGGAGCTCAACGCCGTCGTGAAGGGCCTGCCCGACGCGATGGCCGACGAGGCCGCCTCGTGGTTCGACCGGCAGATCGCCTCCAACGTCCCCGCCCAGGTCTGGCCCAAGCCCCTCTGGACCGACAAGCGCGCCGAGGCCGCCCGGATCGTCTCCTGGTGCCAGGCGGCGGGGGCGGTCCTCGAAGGCGCCGACGCCCGCCGCTTCAAGCCGATCCAGGACCGGCTGGCCAAGGCCGCCAAGGATTTCGAGCCGGTGACCAAGTACGTCGAGACCGGCGGCGACCGCGAGCTCAAGGCGAAGTTCGACGACCTCCGCCTGAGGCTCGTCTTCGAGGGCTTCAAGGAGCCCACCCCGGAGGGGACCCGGGAGCTCAACGCCGTCGTGAAGGGCCTGCCCGACGCGATGGCCGACGAGGCCGCCTCGTGGTTCGACCGGCAGATCGCCTCCAACGTCCCCGCCCAGGTCTGGCCCAAGCCCCTCTGGACCGACAAGCGCGCCGAGGCCGCCCGGATCGTCGCCTGGTCCGCCGCGGCCGGCGCGGTCCTGGAGGGCTCCAGCGACCGGTCCTTCAAGATCGTCCGCGAGCGGCTGGCCAGGGCGGTCAAGGACTTCGATCCCGTGGCCAAGTACGTGGAGTCCGCCGGGGTCGAAAAAGGGTGGTCGGTCCGGTTCGACAAGGTCCGGGAACTGCTGATCCTGGCGGTCTTCAAGCCGCTGGCCGATCCGGAGGCCGCGGACCTCCGGAAGATCATGGCCGAGACGCCGGAGTCCATGGCCGACATGGTCGCGCAATGGTTCTCGGGGCAGGCGGACCGGATCCCCCCGCAGGCCTGGCCGAAGGTGCTGTGGCTCACCAAGCAGGACGAGGCCCGGTTCTACGTCGACTGGTGCAAGGCCGCCGGCGCCCTCCTCGAGAGCGTCCCGCAGGCCCTGCAGGCCAGGGTCGAGCCCGCCCGGAAGAAGGTCCAGGCGGCCGCGGCGCGCTTCGCCCCGGTGCTGGCCTATCGGGGGCGGATCGTCCTGCGGATCTACGTGATGCCCCACGCCGCGCTGAAGTCCCTCCAGCTGGGCGACCGCTTCGTCGTCAAGGACGGGAAGAAGGCCGACGCGGACCTGGGGCAGGTGGTGGGCGACGACCTGGGCACGCCGCTGGTGATCGAGGCGCTCGACATCGGGGACATCACGGCGGTGCTGGCGCTCCCGGGCAAGGGGGACCACGCCATCGCGATCAACGGGCAGGACCTCAAGAACGGCGAGGAGCACGTCCTGGCCGGCAGTGCCGAGGACCCCGCGACGATCAAGCTCCGCAAGACGCGCTGAGACGGCCCCGGGTGGATTCTACCGAGGGCGCCCCTGCTTGACCCGCCAGTCGCGGAAGGCCTTCAACCGCGGCAGGGACTCCATGTCCTTGATCCGCCCCGCGGCTTCCTTGCTGCGGATGATGTCGTCGATGTGGCACACGCGCATCCCTTCGACGGTCAGGGCGCGCCGGTCCGCCTCCTCGAAGGTCTCGATCCCGTCGGGGGCGAAGACGAGGTCGAGGTCGAAGGGGCCTTCCCGAAGCTGGACGAAGTCCTTGCCCTGCTCGATTTCCCGGCGGCGCTCCGGCCCGAGCGGGAATCCCAGGTCGACAAGGGCGTCCGCCAGGGCGCGGCCGTTCCGGGGGGATTTTTCCACGAAGACGTCCGCGTCCTGGGTCGTGTCGGGATATCCGAGGAGGATGGCGCCGGACTTCCCGATGAACAGATACCGTACGCCGTGCGCCTTGAAGGCGGCCGCGATCTCCCGGGCCTGCCGGTACTCAAAGGGAGCGGCCATATCCGAGCCAGGAAGGCAGGTTCTCCTCGCACCAGCGGCGGTAATCGGCCAGGGTATCGAAGGAACGGTAGGAAGCGTCGTCCAGCACGGGCCTGGGGGTCCGGATGAAGGCGTAACGCATCCGGTCCTCGAGGCTTCGTCTCGCCGCGGCCTCGAAGTCCGCGATCCACTCCCTGAGCGCGCCTTCCGCCACGGTTTCAGTCTATCACGAGAGGGGAGAGGGCTCAAGCGGCCAGGGCGTCACTTCACGAGCAGCTTGAAGACCTGCTGGACCTTGGGGCCGAAGCGGGCCTCGTCGGCCGCGCCGCCCGCCGCCTTGTAGTCCGCGCCCTCGGTCCGGAGGTCGCCCGCCACCCGTTCGGGGGTGCCGCCCGAGAGGAGCCCCCGCAGGGCGCGCGCCGCGATCCGGTACCGCAGGAGGTCGCGCCGGGACTCCACCGAGAGCTTGTCCCACGAGGAGCCGAGCTGGTCGAGCCTGGAAAGGACCTCGGAGAGGGCCCGGTCGGGGTCGGGCGCCTCGGCAGTCTTGAGGAGGGCCTGGAAGGTCTCCGGGCCCACGGCCACGTCCACCGGGAAGCGATCGAGCAGGGCGGCGAACTGGCGGGCGGGGAGCTGGTCGAGGATCTTCTTCTGTCCCGCGGCCGCCTGGCGGACGTCCGCCTCGAATTTCTTCCAGCGCACTTCCAGCGCCCCGGCCTCGGCGCGCAGCTGCCGGCGGCGGTCGGCGGGGGCGGTCCGCGCCTGTTCGGCGTCCTCGGTCATCCGGGCGCGGGCGATCTCGTAGGCCAGCCCCTCCGGGCCGCCGAACCAGTCGTAGTCCTTCGCCGCCAGCGGCACGGCCTGGACCGCGAGCTGGAGGAGCGGATCGAGGACGTCCTTCTTCTGGCGGAGGTCGGCGAGGACCGGGCGCGCCGAGAGTCCCCAGAGGTATTCGGGGAGGAGCCCGGACTCCACGAGGGCGGCGCGGTCGGGCAGGCTGAAGTCGCGGTCGAAGCCGGCCGGGGTCATCATCTCGATCTGCCGCGGCGTGGAGACCTGGCGGAGGTTGCGGAGGAACCGCTGGACCGCGGAGTCGGCGAAGATGCGGCACTTCTCGTTCGTGTCGTCGAGGAACGCCTTGCGGCGGTCGGCGGGGAGGAGCTTCCCCTTGTCGGACTCGACGAGGGCCTTCGCCGCGACGAAGAGCGGACCGCCGAGGAGGATCGGCTGCTGGC
>CAYNDR010000030.1:0-7701 GCA_964395295.1 uncultured Planctomycetales bacterium | reverse complement strand
GAACTTGCCGGCGTCGACGAGCTTGCCCCACTCGGCGTCGAACTCCCGGGACGTGGTCTCCGGCTTGACGAGCCCCGAGATCTGCAGTTGGGCCTTCTTGAGGAGCTCGTCGCTCGCGGCGACGCCGCGGTCCTTGGAGGCGGTGAAGTCCTTGACCGCCTTCTCCAGGAGGCCGCGGGCCTTGTCCGGATCGGCCTTGGCCTTCTCGGCGAGCTTGAGGAAGGCCTTCCCGCGGGTCTGGTAGGGGAAGAAGTCGTAGAAGCGGCTGAAGGTGCCGGGAGCCACTTCCCAGCGGAGACGGCATTCGCGCTTCTCGATCCGGGCGTTGTCGAGGATGGGATCGAGGATATCGACGGCGCCCTGGGGATCGGAGTCGACCATCCCGGCGGCGCGCTCGGCCTCCGGGACGTTGCGGGAATAGACGTCGCGGCCCGTCCGGGGGATGGTGACCTCGTCCTGCGCCAGCGCGGCGAGGGCCAGGAGGAACGCCGTCATGCCAGCACGTCCGGATCAGAATCTCCGCCGGTAGACCTGGGTCGAGAAGAACGCCACACCCGGCATGATGTTCGACGCCTCCGAGTTGAAGGCGCTCGTCCTCCCGTCCCCGGAGATCGTGGGGGAATAGCTGTCCTGGTTGGCCTCGGCGGCGAAAACGGTCATCGAGACGCGCACCGTCGTAAAGTTGACCGTGTCCCTCAGGAAGACGTCCCCCACTCCGTTCGTGTCGTCCGCCACCAGGTTCGGGGCCGTGGACTCGAAGGCCACATACTGGCCGTTCGACGAAACGGCAGCACTGCGCGAATCCGCGAGCCCCTGGTCCCAGTTGGAACTCACCGAGACGCGGATCGTTGCGGTCGGCGGAGGCGGGACCATCGGCCCCCTCATGTAGATGTCCATGGACCCGTTGAAGTCCGGATCGCCCACCGGACTCGGATCGAGCAGATCGATGGCCTCGGTCTCGAACGCCACGAAGAGGCCGTCCTCCGAGATGGCCGGGTACCGGCTCGCAAGGAATGACGTGGGCGCCCCCGTCCCGTCGCCCCCTCCCCGGGTACCCGTGTAATCGACCGAGACCAGGACCGCGGAGGCCTCCACCGGAGCCGGCCCGGCCTTGGTGAACCTCCTGAAATAGACGTCATCGGTCCCATTGGCGTCCAGCGCGCTCAGATTCGTTGAGGAAGAAGTCCACGCGATGCATACGTTAGCCGCCTCCTGGCCGATGACCGGATAGTTGCTGGAGCTGTTGCCTGCCGCCGTCCCTGCCGGGTCCACCGAAACCATCGCGGTTTGTCCGCTGCCGATGATGGAGAACGTCGCGATCGGGATGCGCCGCAGGTAGACCTGGTTACGGTACATGGGGGTGACAGGAGTCGCCACGAGGTTGTTGGCACCGGTGTCGAACACGACATAGACATTGTTCAAATCCGAGGTCACCCCCGGTCTGTTCCAGCTGCCGTAGTTCGCCGTGGCCGTCTCGCCGCTGTCCACGGAGACGGGCACGGTGACGTCGCTCCAGAGGTCCCGGACGAAGACGTCCGACATGCCGTTCGTGTCGAACCCGGCAGGCGCCAGATTCGAGGCATAAGAGGTGAACGCCACGAAGCGGCCGTCCGGCGAGATCCGGGGGTCGTAGCTGTAGTCGTTGCCCGGGCCGGTGCCCGTGTAATTGACTGAGACGAGGAACGTCATCCCCGCCTCCATGTCGCGCACGAAGATGTCCGAGATCGTGTTGGGATCCCTCGGGTCGAGGTTCGAGGCGTTCGACGAGAAGACCACGTAGCGGCCGTCCGCGGACATGTGGGGATCGCGGGCGCTGCTGTTCGCGGGCCCCCCCTGGAAGGAGCGGGACACGAGGTCGAGGTCCAGGACCGGGACCGAGTCGTCGTTGACGTTCCCCTTGCACGCGGCCCCCAAGGCCGCCAGGACGAGCGCCGCCCCGACCGCCATCCGCCGCGACATGCCCAGCACCGTCGTCATAAGGCCTCCCGTATCGACCGCGAGGTTAGAACTCATGGGTGTACCCCACCGCGAAGTTCACGGAGTCGCCCCCCGCGTCCCCCGCCACGTCCACGGAGCGGAGCTTGCCCTCCTTGCTCGTCCAGGACAATCCCACCCCGTAGGTGAAGATGTTGAACACGTCCCCCTTCGTGTCCATAACGAGCTTGTACTGGCCCGTCACCGGAAGGTCGTCCTTGTCCTCCCACGGGGCGTCGAACAGCCGGAACCCGGCCCGCGGGAAGAGGAACACGCTCTCCCCGATCTGGAACCGGTACTCGGCGCCGATCGAGAAGTTCGTCGCGTCCTCGAACGCCTGCTGGCCCGGGAAGATGGGGTCCTCCGCCGTCGCGCTCCAGTCGATCCACTGGAGGTCCACGGTGATCCGGAGCGGCGTGCCTTCCAGGAGGTAGAAGGTCAACCCCGCGTTCACCTGCTGGGGCATGTCGAAGGCGGGGAGGATGTCCGGCTCGATGTCAAACTCGTACCGGATGGCGCTGGTGTAGGCCGCGCCGAAGTTGACCTTGAAGGACGAGCCGTCGTCGTAGAGGCCAACGAGCGCCCCCAGGCCGAATCCGAAGGAGACCGTGGTGTCGGAGTCCTGGGTGGTGAAGCTGAAGATGTTCTGGATGTTCGTCTTCTGGGTGAACTCCCAGCGCTCGTAGCTGAGGTCCAGTCCCGCGCCCACGGCCACGTGGGTGAAGGCGCCCGCCTCGTTCAGCGGCCGGATGCGGAAGTCCTTGGCGAAGGCCACGCGGAACCGGGAGAGCGACTGGTCCACGTTGGCCTGCGGGGTAAACGTGGTCTGGCCGGGGCCGGTGAGGACGTCCATCGCGTACTTGAGGTGGTAGGGCCGGGCGAAACAGACCCCCAGCGCCATCGCGTCCTCCGGCGTCCCGAGCTGGGTCACGAATCCGAGGAAGGAGGGGATCACGGCGGGATCCACCATGATCGTCTCGGCCTCGGCCTCGGTGCTGATGTTGCCGCCGTCCCGCTTCTGCTTCACGGGGTAGGCCGTGTAGGTGTGGTAGGCCAGCGCCCCCGAGTCCGGCTGGACGGCGATGCCCGCGGGGTTCAGCCAGATCGAAACCGGGTCGTCCTCGAAGGCGGTGTAGCTGCCGCCCATCGCCTTCGTGCGGGCCCCGAGCTGCTGGTCCTGCGCCAGCGCGGCGGAGCAGAGCGCGAGCACGGTCGCCAGAGTGGTGATGGCTTTCATGGATTCCCTCCCCTACGAGCCGGAATTATAGGCGGCGGGCCCGGCTTTGTAAACAATTTGCACCGCCCGCTGTTAACTCTGTCGCGACTCGACGGGGTTAACAGTTCAGCGGGCGAGGCGCTGGAGGACCTGGGAGAGCGGCAGGGCCGGGTCCTGGAGCGCCGCCCCGAAGCGCTTCCGCGCCTCCTCCAGCCGCGGGGCCGCGACCGCCCCGTTTGGCATCAGCGGAAAGAGCTGGGGACACGGACGGTCCGGCCAGAAGACCGGCACGAAATACTTCGACAGCAGTTCGTCGAAGATCATCGTGGCCCCCGCCGAGCCCCCCGACCGCCCGGGGTCCCACGCCGCCAGGAGGGGCGGGCCCAGGCGCCGCTCCATCCGGCCGCACACCTCCAGCCAGAAGGCCAGACCCAGGTCCCCCAGCGCCCCGGGGAAACGCAGGGCGTAGCGGGGGATCGCCCCCGCCCCGATCGTGTCCGCCAGGTTCTGCAGGAGGGCGTACTTGGCGGCGACCGCCTGGGCGTCCGCCGGGGGCCCCAGCAGGGCGTTCCAGTAGGACCGGTTCGTCTCCTTCGCCAGGAACTCCTGGAACCGCCGCCGCGACCCCTCGGGATCGACCTCGACGGCGGCCTCCTCCATGCGGGCCAGGTAGCTCTTGAGGTCCGGGCTCCCGCCGTGGGCGGAGACCAGCCCCGCCGCGCGGTCCATGAACTCCCCCAAGAGGACCGGCCAGAGGGACGCCTCGGCCTTCAGCGGCCGGACCTCCAGCGCCGCGTAGATCAGGAAGGGGAACTGCCGGCCCGCCTTGTCCCGCGAGGCCACGTACACCCCCCCCACGACGCGGCCCGTGGAGCGGCAATTATAGAAGAAGCGCCCGGGCGGCGCGGCCTCGAAGGCCGACTCCCAGGACGCCCCCAGCCCCTGGCGCGCCCCCACGATCCCCTCCTGCAGCCACTGGTCCAGGGCCTGCAGTTCGGGGGTCGGCGGGCCGTGGCGGACGAAGTCCGCGAAGAGCGGGATCTTCCCGAAACAGCCCGGCTGGAGGCGCGTCACGGGCCCACCTTGTCGGGGACCTCGAACTTCGCGAAGAAGTCCTTCTGGAAGGGGTTCACCCGGTCCGCCGCCTCCACCAGCGCGTCCGCGTAGAACACCTGGCTGGTGCCCAGCCGGCTCACCTGGTACTCCCACGAGCAGTTGAAGGCCTGCTCCCCCTGCGGCTGGGGCTTCCCGGAGGCCACCAGGCGGACGATCGCCCAGTCGTCCTTGAACTCCTTCTCCACCCACGACTCCACGGCGCCCACGCGGATGGAGATCTTGGCGCCGGGGGCCTCGGCCTCCTTCCAGACCAGCTCGCCCCGGTTGTCCGGCCGGTCGTTGTGGTTGAACTCCTGCTTGCCCACCCCGAACTTGACGTGCGTGACGCCCTCCCTCTGCTTCAGCGTCACCGCGAATCCCACGACGACCTTGTCCCCCCCGCCCTTGTAGAGCGCCTGCCGGAAGGACTCCGCCTTCCTCACCGCGGCGTTGAACTCCCGCGAGAACTGCACCAGCGGCTTCCCCTCCACGTTCAGCGCGTTGAGCGCCTTGAGGTCCGCCACGGCGGCCCAGAAGTTTCCGTTCTGCGGGTTGAAGAGCTGGGAGAACGTCCTCAGCGACGCCGGCTGGGCGGCGGCCTCGACGAACGGATAGCGGCCCTTGAAGGACTCCTTGTACGCCTTGGCCACCAGGCGGTCCCAGAGCGCGTCCGCCTCGGCCTGCGCCTCGGCCGCCAGGGCCTGGCGGGCGTTGTCGATCACCTGGTGGAGCGCCTGGCGGAGGCGCTCCTGGTTCTGCGGCGGCGCCTGCCGCACCGCGGCGTCGAGGCCGCGGCCCGCCTTCTTGAAGGCCTCCAGGAACGGCTCCAGCTTCTTCTCCTTGTGCGCCGGGAGGACGCGGCTCCCCGCCGGCGAGGACCCCACGAAGTCCTCCACGGCCTGCTGGAACTCGTAGAGCGCGGTGAGGGCCTCCCGGAGCGGCTTGAGGTCCACGGCCGCCTTCACCTCCGTGTCGAGGGTCTTGAGGAGCTGGCCCTCCCAGACGCCGCGGAAGAGGTCCTGGTAGGGGGACGTGTCGCCCGTCAGGACCTTCATCCTGGACGCCGCGTCCTCCAGGTTCTGGAAGGGAAGGAGCTGGACTCCCTTGAGGAACTCGTCCCACTCCCGGGCGTTCCGCTCCACGTGCCGCTGGCGGAGATCCTCCTCCACCTGGGCGGCGGTCTTCTCGATCTTGAGCTCCGCGTAGCGGCGGGCCAGCGCCTCGCCCTTGGAGCGCACCGCGGACTTGACGTAGTCGTTCCAGCCCTGCTGGGTGAAGATCTGGGAGAACTCGCCGGTGAACTTGAGGAAATCCCGGCCGCGGGCCTTCACCAGGGTCTCGCCCGACACCTTGCCGGGGAACGCGCTCTTCCCCGAGTCGAGGATGTCCCGGTAGCTCAAGAGGACCCACAATCCCTGGGCCAGCTCCTCGTTGACCCGGTTGACGAGGACCCGGTCGATGGTGACCTTCCAGTCCGCGGGGCGGTCGAGCTGGGTCAGGAAGAACTGGAGCTGGCGGTCCGCCGCGGGGGAGAGCGGGCCTCCGCCCACGCCCGCGGTCCAGCGGTCCTCGGTACGGAGGACGCGCTCGACGATCTCCTGGTTCTTCTCCGGGGAGAGGTCCCCGGCCAGCATCTGGTAGACCCGGTGCAGGTCGTTCAGCCGGTCGTAGTCCTCCGCGCTCTTGCCTTCCTTCCGGAAGAGCTGGGTCATCTCGTCGAGGACCCGCTTCCCGCAGGGGGCCAGGAAGAGCCTGCGGAGGGCGTCGAAATAGGCCTTCCGCGCCGCCGGATTGATCGCGTCGCCGCGGTAGAGCCCCCACCGGCGGCGCAGAGGCGGCGACTTCCGGTCGGCCCGGTCCAGCTCCTCGACCTCGCGGCGCAGGCCGTCGAGCGCCTCCACGGCGGCCGCGGGGGGGCCGGAGGCCGTCTCGCGCACCCGGACCGCCGCGGACTCCGACGCCCCCAGCAGGCCGCGGTTCGAGAAGAACGACGCCGCGAAGGCCGCGGTGAGGACGACCGCCGACAGCGCCGATCCCGCGAGGGTGGCGAAGTAGAGGTACTTCTGCCGCCGCTGGATGCGGACGGAGGTCCGCGCCAGGGTCTGGTCCGGGAAGATGATCTTCGTGAAGAGGTGGTTGATGAAGTAGCTCTTCTTGTCCACCACGGGCGCCGCGGCGGAGGAGGTCTCCTTGAGGCCGAAGGCGCTGCTCAGCGAGCGGATCACCTGGTCGATGGGCGCGCCCTCCTGGGTGCCGCTGGAGAAGTAGAACCCGCGGAAGACGGCGCTCTCCTGGAAGGGATTGGGCCGGAAGAGGGCCTCCACGAAGTCCCCGAGGCGCTTGAGCGCCATGGAGAACTGGAGCGGGAAGAGGTAGACGTTATGCTTCTTCGCCGCGGGCCGCTCCCCCGCCAGCGCCGCCAGCCGCTGGCCGGCGAGCCCCTGGTAGAGCTTCCGGCACTCCTCGTCGAAGGTCTCCCGGTGCGGCTTGGCGGGCGCCGCCGCGTAGGGGAACGTGCAGCCCCACACCTGCGCCCGGTCCTGGCGCGCGAAGTCCTCGAAGAACTCCACGAATCCCTGGAGGAGGTCGCACTTGGTGAACATCAGGTACACCGGGAAGATGATCTCGAGCTGCTTGACGAGCTCGTCGAGGCGGTCGCGGATGTTCTTGGCGTGGGCCTGCGCCGCCTCCTCGTTCCCGGAAAGGAGGTCGGCCACGCTCACGGCCACGATCGCGCCGTTGATGGGCTTGCCCTTGCGGGCCTTCTTGAGCATCCCGAGGAAGGAGATCCATTCGTCGCGGTCGTCGAGCTCCGTGGTGTACCGCCCGGCGGTGTCGAGGAGGATCCCCTCGTCGGTGAACCACCAGTCGCAGTTGCGGGTGCCGCCCACGCCCCGCACGCCCCGGCGCCCCTGGCTCACGTAGGGGAAGTTCAGCCCGGACTCGGCCAGCGCCGTGCTCTTCCCCGAGCCCGGGGGCCCGATGATCATGTACCACGGGAGGGCGTAGAGCGCCCCGCGGCCGAGGCGCGAGTTCTTGAGGGTCGCGATGGCCTCCTCGAGCTGCTGGTTGACGGCCTGGATCTCGGACCGCTGGTCGGGCCGGGCGCCCTGGACCTGCTCCTGCCCCTGCGCCTTGAGGCGGTCCTCGATGAGCAGGGCGTTGCGGACCGCCGCGAGCTTCTGGACCAGGATCACGATGACGAAGATCACCAGGACCGCCATCGTGAGGATGGCCCGGAGGTTCCGGCTCCAGCCCATCGCCTCCCCGCCGAACCACGTCAGCATCAGGAGGACGACCAGGATCAGGATGATCACCCCGCCGATCTGGTTGACCGCGCCCGTGAACCGTTTCATCGCGTTATCCCAAGGTCTTCAAAACGGAGTCGGCCCGGAGGCCCAGCAGGAACGACAGCA
>CAYNDR010000029.1:15236-32111 GCA_964395295.1 uncultured Planctomycetales bacterium | reverse complement strand
GGAGGTCATCCGCAGCTGGGAGGCCAGCACGCCCACCTCCTTCTCGCCGCCGGTACTGCAGACGGCCACGCAGGTCCCGCAGCCGGCGACCAGGATGCGGCGACTGCCTTCCAGCATCGCCTTGATCTCGTCGTAGGGCTTCCGGTCCGCCACAATCACGGCTTCGCTCCCTTCATTCACCACAAAGGCACAAAGGGCACAAAGAACCCGCAAAGGGGGAATGGAATATCCATCCCCCCTCATCCTCCCCGCGGCGAAACGGGGGGACCCTGGAGAACAATGTCTTCATGGGTCCGATCCATTCAGGAGCAGCTTCCTGATGTCGGATTCCGGATTCCGGACCGGACGGGATCCGCGAAGGTCCCGGGATCATGACCCCCGCAGCACCCGGGCGGCCCGCCGAGGACAGCCTCGGCCCAAGCCTTGCGGCCGTGCGGGCCCAAGCGCCCCCGGGGGCTTGCGGGCGATCCCGATTCCCGTCCTTCCTCATGAATCCCGTGGTTCCGGAATCGGACATCCGAAATCCGGAATCAAACGACCGAATGCATACCATGGGTCTTTGTGGGCTTTGTGTCTTCGTGGTGGACATCGGCCTTCTTCAGCGGGCTCGGCCCGAGGGCCCTGATCTTCTCCGTCACCTCGCGGGCGATCTCCGCGAACCGGCCTCCCATGGCCGAGGAAAGGTTGAACATGGCCACGCGCTCCCCGCCGACGCCGACCTCGTCGAGGAGGCGCTTGACCTTCTCCACCCGCCGCTTCGCCCGGAGGTTGCCCACGAGGAAATGGCAGTCCCCCTCGCGGCACCCCGCCACCATGACGCCGTCCGCCCCGCCCTCGAACGCCTTCAGGAGATAGAGGGCGTCCACCTTCCCCGTGCAGGGCAGGAGCACGATCTTGACGTTCGGCGGGTAGTTCAGCCGCATCGACCCCGCCAGGTCCGCCGCGGCATAGGAGCAGAACCGGCAGCAGAAGGCGGTGATCTCCGGCACGAAGTCAGCCATTCCGCACCCTTCGGGTCCTCACCAGGATTCACCACAAAAAAGAACTACCGGATAGGGGGCCCCCCTTTCCCCCCGCCGGGGGGTGGGGGGGAAGGACATAGGCCTTCCCCTTTGTGCCCTTTGTGCCTTTGTGGTGAGAATCATCTCTCAGGCGCTATTCGAACTGCGCCCCGACCTTGGCCAGGACCTGCTCGTCCCGGTAATGCTCCAGCGCGATGGCCTTCCGCGGGCACTCCGACGCGCAGATGCCGCACCCGTGGCACCGGGCCACCTCGATGCGGGCCACCCGGTCCGCCGTGATCTCGGGGACGCCGTACGGGCACGCCCGCACGCACGTGAGGCAGGCCACGCACCGGTCGGCGTCCACCACCGACACGATGCCGCCCACCGAGAGCTTCTTCTTCGACAGGACCGTGCAGCCGCGGGACACGGCGGCGTAGGCCTGCGCGACCGTCTCCGGGATGTTCTTCGGGGCGTGCGCCAGCCCGCAGAGGAAGATGCCGTCCGAGGCGAAGTCCACGGGCCTCAGCTTCATGTGGGCCTCGAGGAAGAACTTCGAGGCCGTCAGCGGCACCTTCAGGGCCGTGGCCAGCCGCTCGTTCCCCCGCGGCTGCATGCCCGCGCTCAGGACCACCAGGTCGGGCGACAGCCGGAGGTCGCGCTTGAGCACGAGGTCCCGGACCCGCACCCTCAGCGCCCCGTCGCCCGCCTCCACGCGGGGCTTGTCCCCCGGCTCGTACCGGAGGAAGAGCACCCCCGCCTTGCGCGCCTCGTGGTAGTATTTCTCGAGGAAGCCGTACGTCCGCATGTCGCGGTAGAGGACCGTGACCGCCGCGGCGGGGTGGTCCTTCCTGATCCGGAGGGCGTTCTTCACCGCCACGGAACAGCAGACGCGGCTGCAGTAGGGGCGCTCCTCGTCGCGCGATCCCACGCACTGGATCATGACCACGGACTTCAGCGTCCCGGGCTTGACCTCGCCCCGCTCGATCCGCTCCTCGAGCTCGCGCTGGGTGAGGACCCGCGGGTCCTGCCCGTAGAGGTACTCCGCGGGACGGATCTCCTCCGCCCCCGTGGCCACCACCGCCACGCCGTGGACCAGCTCGATCCGCTCCCCGCCCTCCCCGCGCCGGATGCCCGTGACGAAATGGCCCACGTGGCCGGTGAAGTCCACGACCTCGGCGCCGGTGTAGACGCGGACGAGGGGCTCCCGCTCCAGCCGCTCCAGGAGCCCCTTCAGGTGCGCCTGGGGGTCGCTCCCGTCGAGCAGGTACCGGATGTGGCGGAGGTTCCCGCCGAGCCGGTCCTCGCGCTCGACGAGGTAGGTCTCGAACCCCTGCCCGGCGAAGCCCAGGGCGGCGGTGATCCCGGCCAGGCCTCCGCCCACGACGAGGGCTCGGGGGACCACCTCCACGTCGGTCATGTGCAGGGCCTGGTCGAGGGCCGCCTTGGCCGCCGCCATCCGCACGAGCGACTTCGCCTTCGCCGTGGCCGCCGGCTTGTCGTTGCCGTGCACCCAGGAGCACTGGTCGCGGATGTTGGCCATCTCGAAGTAGAACGGATTCAGCCCCGAGTCGCGGATCGTCTCCCGGAAGAGCGGCTCGTGGGTCCGCGGGGAGCAGGAGGCCACGACCACGCGGTTCAGGCGGTGCTCCCGGATCCGCTGGGCGATCCGCACCTGCGTGTCCTGGGAGCAGGTGAAGAGGTTCTCCTCCACGTGGACCACGCCGGGGATGGACTTGGCGAACTCGGCCACCGAGGGGACGTCCACGACGCCGGCGATGTTGATCCCGCACCGGCAGACGAAGACGCCCACGCGGGGCTCCTGCCCGGCGACGTCCGCCTCGGGGGGGAAGACGCGCTCGGAGACGAGGCTCCCGCGGGCCGGGGCGAGCAGGGTCCCCGCCTGCCCCGCCGCGCCGCTGGCCTGGGAGACCGTCTCCGGGATGTCCTTGGGCCCCTGGAAGGCCCCGCAGACGAACACCCCCGGCCGGGCCGCCTGGAGGGGCTCGAACGACGTCGTCCGGCAGAAGCCGTACGCGTTGAGGTCCACGGCGAGCGCCTCCGCCAGCCGCTTCGCGCCCGCCCCGGGCTCCATCCCCGCGCTCAGGACCACCAGGTCGAACTCCTCCGTCCTCAGCGCCCCTTCCTCCCCCACCCACGTCAGCTCGAGGTTCTTCGTCGAGGGCCGCTCCAGCACGCGCGAGACCATGCTACGGACCAGGCGGACGCCCCGCTCCTTCTGGGCCCGCTCGTAGTAGGCGTCGAACTCCTTCCCGTGCGCCCGGACGTCCATGAAGAAGATCGTGGGCTTGATCTCCGGGTCGTGCTCGCGCGCGATGACCGCCTCCTTGGCGGCGAACATGCAGCAGACCGACGAGCAGTACTCGTTCTTCCCCGCCGGCTCGCGGGAGCCCACGCACTGGATCCAGGCGATGCGCTTGGGGTCGGCGCCGTCCGAGGGGCGCTTGAGGTGCCCCTGCGTCGGCCCCGAGGCCGAGAGCATCCGCTCCATCTGGAGGCTGCTGACGACGTTGGCGTAGCGGCCGTGGCCGAACTCGCCCTTCAGGACGGGATCGAACTGCTCGAAGCCGGGGGCCAGGACGATCGCCCCCACCTCCACCGAGAGGTCCTCCGCCTTCTGGTCGTGGAGCATGGCCCCGGGAAGGCAGGCCTCCACGCAGCTGAAGCACTCGCTGCACCCGGCACAGCCCAGGCAGCGCCGGGCCTCGGCCACGGCCTGCTCCTCGGTGAAGACGGACTCGATCTCGGCGAACGAGCGCCGGCGCTCCCCCGGCTTCAAGCGCGCCGTCGGGATCCGCTCGGCCGCGGCATGGTCTCCCGCCGGCAGGGGCGCCGCCTCCGGCTTCGCCGCGGGGCGGCCCGCGCGAAGATCGGCGCCCCGGAGGAAGCGGTCCACGGACTCCGCCGCCTCGTGCCCCTGCTGGACCGCCTCGATGACAGAGGCGGGGCCGCGGACGGCGTCCCCGGCCGCGAAGACCCAGGGGACGCCGGTCTGGAGGGTCAGGGGGTCCGCCAGGAACTTCCCGTTCCGCGCGACCCCATCGAGCCCCTTCGCCGCCCCGTCGTCCACGGCCTGCCCGATGGCCAGGATGACCGTGTCCGCGTCGAGCCGCATCGTCTCGCGCTCGTCGAACTCGGGACGGAAGGCGCGGCGCTCGTCGAAGACGCGGGTGCACCGCTTGAACTTGATCCCCGCGGCGCGCCCGTCCCGCCCCTCGATCTCCATCGGCCCCCAGCGGTGGACGATCCGGATCTCCTCTTCCGTGGCCTCCTCGCGCGCCCAGGAGTGGGCCGGCATCTCCTCGCTCGACTCGAGGCAGACCATGGCGACGTCCTCCGCCCCCTGGCGCAGGGCCGTCTGGGCCACGTCGATCGCGACGTTCCCGCCCCCCACCACCACGACCCGCTTGCCCACGCGGACGTCCTGGCCCCGGTTGACGTCCAGCAGGAAGTCGAGCCCGAGGAGGACGCCCCCCAGGTCCTTCCCGGGGATGGGGAGGCCCCGGCTCTTGCCGGCGCCCACGGCGAGGATCGCCGCCCCGAAGCCCTGGTCGTGAAGCCCCTGGAGCGTGACGTCCGTCCCCACGCGGACGCCGGTCCGCACCTCGACGCCGCGCGCGAGGATCCGGCGGATGTCCGCGCGGATCGGCTCGGCGGGGAGGCGGAAGCGGGGGATGGCCCCCAGCATCATCCCCCCGGCCTCGGCGGCGGCCTCGAAGACGGTGACCTTGTACCCGAGGCCGGCCAGGTCGTCCGCGGCGGTCAGGCCGGCGGGGCCGGAGCCCACCACGGCCACGGTCCCCTTCGGCTCGCCCGGCGGCGGCGTCGGCATCGGTTCGCCCGACGCCACGGCCCGGTCGGCGAGGAAACGCTTGATCTCCCGGATGGCCACGGGCTTGTCCACGTCCCCGCGGTTGCACTCCTGCTCGCAGGGGTGGTGGCAGACCCGGCCGCAGACGGAGGGAAAGGGGAGGACCTTCCGGATCAGGTCGATCGCGGCCTGGAACTTCCCCGCCGTGGTCAGGGCCACGTATCCCTGCACGCGGGTCCCCGCCGGGCACGCCAGGGCGCAGGGGGACCGCCCCTGGCGGTCGATCCCGTAGGCGTTCGGCGTGGCCTGGGGGTAGAGCTTGAAGACGGCCTTGCGCTGGCTCAATCCCAGGTCGAAGGGATTGGGGGCCGATACCGGGCACGCCTTGGCGCACTCCCCGCAGGCGGTGCACTTCGAGACGTCCACGAAGCGGGGGCGGCGGCGGAGGCGGACGGCGTAGCGGCCCGGCTCGCCGTCGAGGCCCACGACGTCGGTGTTGGTCAGGAGCGTGATGTTGCGGTGGCGCCCCACCTCGACGAGCTTCGGGGAGATGACGCACATGGCGCAGTCGTTCGTGGGGAAGGTCTTGTCGAGCTGGGCCATGCGGCCGCCGACGGCGGGCTTCTCCTCGACGAGGTAGACGCGATAGCCGGATTCGGCCAGGTCGAGGGCGGCCTGCATGCCCCCGATCCCGCCGCCGGCGACCAGCGCCGCCCCGATGGGGCCGGGAGGCGCGGTCACTTTCTCGGATCCGTTCGCGTCCTGCGCCATGCGCGCGTCTCTTCGTTTCCCTTACACGAGGCCGAGGCCCGCCAGGAGCGGCCTGGGGTCCGTCATGTGCTCGGCCCACCACTCCGCGGCCTCGGGCAATCCCATCGCCAGGGCGGCCAGCTCGGTGAAATAGAACACCGGCATCGGCGCCTTGGCGAGGCCTTCCGCGACGATCTCCTCCTGGCGGTTGTCCACGTTCGCGTGGCAGAGGGGGCAGGCGACCATCAGGGCGTTCGCCCCCGCCTCGGCGGCCGTGTCCAGGAGACGTCCCACCAGGGACCTCGACACGTCCGGCCGGGCGACCCCCATGACACTGCCGCAGCAGTCCGTCTTCCGGGGCCAGTCCACGGGCTGGGCGCCCAGGAGGCCCGCCAGGCGGTCCAGGGACTGGGGGTTCTCGTGGTCCCGCGCCCCCGTCCGGGAGGGGGGCCGGACCATGACGCAACCATAGTAGGAAGCGACCTTCAGCCCCTTCAGGGGGCGCTGGATCGCCTCGCGGAGCCGGGCCAGGACCTCCTCGCGGCGGAACAGGTCCACGACGAAGAGCAGGTCGGCCTTCCCGCGGTACCCGAACGGGCCGGCCTTGGACGGGTCTTCCGTCACGGCCGTCTTGGCCCAGCGCAGGCGGGCGTAACAGCCCACGCACGGGAGCAGGACCTCCCGGCCCTCCCGCTCGGCGATGGCCAGGTTCCGGACCGCCAGCCCCAGCCCGAGTTCCTCGTTCACGGCCACCGCCTCGTTCGCCCCGCAGCAGTTCCAGTCCGGCAGGTCCACGAGGTCGACGCCGAGGCGCCGGCAGACCGCCCGCGTGGACTCGTCGTACTCGCGGGCCGTCCCCTCGAGGGAGCAGCCGGGGTAGTAGGAGAGCTTCATGTCACGGCCCCTGCTCCGCCTGCTCGAAGAGCTTCCGGACCTCGCCGATGCCCTTCACCTTGCGGGCGAAGAGCCTCAGCTTGCCCCGCCCCCACATGCGGAGCCCCAGCTTCAGGTCGCTGAAGAGGTCGCCGGTCCTCATCTTGTACCGCCGCATCAGGCCGACCTCGTGGAGGCGCCCCTTCCGCCGGAGGGTGTCGGCGAAGGCGCCCATGAAGATCGAGAGGTTCCTCTCGCCCGCCTCGACGCCTTCCCTCTGCGCCCGCCGCCTCAGCGCCTCCATGAACCGGGGGATGTCCACGCCGTTGGGGCATCGCGTCAGACACGTCTGGCAGGCGGCGCACAGCCAGATCGTCTTCGAGGCCAGGATCTCGTCCTTCAGGCCCAGGCGGATCCGGTGGACGACCTGGTGGGGGAGGATGTCCATCCACGGGGCGATGGGGCATCCGGCGGAGCACTTCTGGCACTGGTAGCAGGACGAGACGCTGGTTTGGGCCTCCATCTCGACCCATGCGAGGAAGGCGGGACCTCCCGGCACGAGGGGTTCCTCGGGGGGAGGCGGGGGGGCCTGGGTGCCGGGCCCCGCGGCCGCGGGCGCCGGCTCCCCCGTTCGCCCCTTCCTCGCGGCGCTCGAATCGATGGTGGAATCGCTCATGGTCACGCGCGCAACGCCCGGGTCGGCCGCCGGACGCCGCGACTCCCGAGGCGACGGCTCCATTATACGCCTGCCCGATTGCGCCCCGCAAAGAAAATAGAGGCGGACGCGTGAATTCCGTCAATCGTTCCAGGAAATGCCGCACAGGATGGCATTCCCGTCGCGGCGCGCCTGCCGCCCGCGCCCCGCGAAGAAGGGTGCGGAGGAGGGCCGGCCTGAGCCGGCCCTCTTCGATATGCTGTCCGTCCCGCACTGCCAGTCGTTGCCATTATCCCTGTACCGGCTGTAAATCGAGATCCGGCGACCGCGCGGCGCGCTTGCCGCTCGCGCCGCAAACCGATACACTGGCGGGTGAGGCCCATGATCCCGCACGACATCCCGTCCGATCCCGGGCCCGACCCTGCCTGGAGGGAGCAGTACGCGGACCTGATCGAGGCCCCCGGGCAGGCGGTGTCCCGCATCCGGCCCGGCCAGCGCGTCTTCGTGGGCACCGGCTGCGCCCAGCCGCAGGCCCTCGTGCGCGCCCTGGCGGCGCGAGCCGGCGACCTGCAGGACACGGAGATCGTCCATCTCCTGACGATGGGCGAGGCCCCCTACGCCCTCAAGGACCTGGCGTCGAACTTCATCGTCAACAGCTTCTTCATCGCCGAGAACGTCCGGTCGATCATCCAGGAGGGGCTGGGGAACTACACCCCCATCTTCCTCTCGGACATCCCCAGGCTGTTCAGCTCGGGCCGCCTCCCCCTCGACGCGGCGCTCATCCAGGTGGCCCCGCCCGACGGGCGGGGCCTGTGCAGCCTGGGGATCTCCGTGGACATCGTCAAGAGCGCGGCCGAGAACGCCTCCCTCGTGATCGCCCAGGTCAATCCCCGGATGCCCCGCACGCTGGGCGACAGCTTCCTCCACGTCCACGACATGGACGTCCTCGTCCCGGCGGAGGAGGAGCTCCCGGAGCTCCCGCCCGCGCCCCAGACGGACGTGACGCGGCGCATCGGGGAGGGCGTCGCCTCCCTGATCGAGGACGGCTCGACCATCCAGCTGGGCATCGGCCGCGTGCCGCACGCCGTGCTCTCGTTCCTGCGCGGCAGGAAGGACCTGGGCATCCACACCGAGATGCTGACCGACGCCGTCATCGACCTGGTGGAGTCCGGGGTGGTCACGGGGGCGCGCAAGGCGGTGGACCGCGGCAAGATCGTGGCCAGCTTCTGCATGGGCACCCGGCGCCTGTACGACTACGTCGACAACAATCCCCTCTTCTCCTTCCGGCCCACCGAGTACGTCAACGACCCGTACCTGATCGGCCAGCACTCCAAGATGGCGGCCGTCAACGTGGCGCTGGAGGTGGACCTCACGGGGCAGGTCTGCGCCGACTCGCTGGGGGCGAAGTTCTTCTCCGGCATCGGCGGGCAGGTGGACTTCAACCGGGGCGCCGCCCGCTCCCCCGGCGGCAAGGCGATCATCGCGCTCCCGTCCACGGCCCGGGACGGGACCGTCTCGCGGATCGTCGCCCAGCTCAGCCCGGGGGCGGGCGTGGTGACCACGCGGGGCGACGTCCACTACGTCGTGACGGAGCACGGCGTTGCCTACCTGCACGGCAAGACCGTCCAGGAGCGCGCCCTGGCGCTGATCAGCATCGCCCACCCCGACTACCGGGCGGACCTCCTGAGGAAGGCGATCGAGGCCCGGTTCGTCCGCCAGGAGCTGGCGGACGTGGAGGGGAAGATCCGCGTCGGCCCGCCGGAGCTCCGGACGACGTTCGTGCTGGACGACGGGACTTCGGTCCTCATCCGCCCCATCCACCCGACCGACGAGCCGCGGATGAAGGACCTCTTCTACGCCCTCAGCCAGCAGACGCTCTACTACCGCTTCATGCGGTACCTGAAGTTCCTCACGCGGAGGGAGATCCAGAACTACGTCTACGTGGACCACCGCAACGAGGTGGCCCTCGTGGGGACGCTCCCGGAGGCGCACGGGGAGGACATCCTCGCCCTGGGCTGCTACTACCTGGACCCGGGGGCCAACCGCGCCGAGGTGGCCTTCGTCGTCCGCGACGCCTGGCAGAACCGGGGCATCGGGACGTTCCTGCACCGCCAGCTCATCACCCTGGCCCGGCGCAACGGCATCGCGGGGTTCACCGCCGACGTCCTGCGCGAGAACAAGGCGATGCAGGCGGTCTTCCAGAAGAGCGGCTGCCAGGTCCGCAGCCGGCTCGTCGAAGGGGTATACCACTTCGACATCGACTTCAGTTGAGGGGTGCGCCCATGCTGGACGCCCTGCTGGCCCCCAGGACCGTGGCCGTCATCGGCGCGTCCCGGTCTCCCGGAAAGATCGGCCATGCCATCGTGTCCAACCTCCTCCGGGGCGGGTTCCAGGGGCGCATCATCCCCGTCAACCCGTCCGCGAGGGAGATCCTGGGGCTCCCGTGCCGGCCGGCCCTGGCGGGCGGCGACGCGCCCGTGGACCTCGCCATCGTGGCCGTGCCCGCGCCGGCCGTCCGGGGAGCGGTCGAGGACGCCGCGGACGGGGGGGCGCGGGCCGTCATCGTCGTCTCCGCGGGCTACCGGGAAATGGGCGAGGAAGGCGCCCGGCGGGAGGAGGACCTGGTCCGCCTCTGCCGGGAGCGCGGGATCCGGCTGATGGGCCCCAACTGCCTCGGGCTCATCAACACCCACCACGCGATGAACGCCTCGTTCGCCAAGAAGATGCCGGCCCCCGGCGGCATCTCCGTCATCTCCCAGTCCGGCGCCCTCTGCACGGCCATCCTCGACTGGGCCCTCTCCCGGCGCCTGGGCCTGGCCAAGCTCATCAGCATCGGCAACAAGGCCGACCTCAACGAGGTCGACTTCCTCACGGCCCTCGCCGCGGACGGGCAGACCAAGGTCATCGCCGGCTACCTCGAGAGCATCGCCGACGGGGACACCTTCATGCGGGCCGCCGAGGCGGCCGCCTCCCTCAAGCCCGTGGTCCTGTACAAGTCGGGGACGACCCCCGCCGGCGACCGCGCCGCCGCCGCGCACACCGGAAGCCTGCCGGGGACGGACATCGCCTACAGCGCCGCCTTCAAGCGGTGCGGAGTGGTCCGCGCGGAGAGCTTCGAGGCCCTCTTCGACCACGCCCGGGCGCTGGCCATGCAGCCCCTCCCGCGGGGGAACCGCGTGGCGATCATCACCAACGCGGGCGGCCCCGGGACCATGACCGCCGACGCCGCCGAGCGCGCGGGGCTCCAGGTGACGCCGACCGGCCCCCGCACCGCGGAGACCCTGAAGGCCGGCCTCCCGCCCGCCGCCAGCGTGGGCAATCCCATCGACCTCCTGGAGGACGCGGACGCCGGACGGTACGCCCTGGCCCTGAAGACGGCCGTCGAGGACGACTGGGTCGACGCCGTCCTCGTCATCCTGACGCCCCAGGCGATGACCCGCCCGGTCGAGACGGCCCGGGCCATCGCCGAGGCGGCGCCGGGGACGCGGAAGCCGATCCTGGCCTCCTTCATGGGCGGGGACGACGTGCGGCAGGGGCGGCAGGCCCTCACGGCGTCGTCCATCCCGCACTACCAGACCCCGGAGCGCGCGGCGGCCTCGCTGGCGCTGATGTGCGAGTACTCCGCCTGGCGGCGGCGCCCGCCGCGCGTCGTGACGCGCTTCCCCGTGAACCGGCGGCGGGTGGAGCGGATCATCGCGCGCCAGCACCGCGCCGGCATCCTGGAGCTCGGGGAGGTGAAGGCGAAGGAGATCCTCCAGGCGTACGACTTCAGGGTCCCGGAGGGCGCCGCGGCCGTGGGCGCCGCCCAGGCGATCGAGGTCGCCGCCCGGATCGGATACCCGGTGGCCATGAAGGTCGTCTCGCCGGACATCCTCCAAAAGACCGACGTGGGCGGCGTGAAGCTGGACCTGGTCAATGCCGAGCAGAACCGCGACGCCTTCGACCTGATGATGCTGAGGATCCCCCAGCGCGTCCCCGAAGCCCGGCTGGAGGGCGTCTACGTGGAGAAGATGTTCACCCGCGGCCGGGAGGTCATCCTCGGCATGACGCGCGACCCCCAGTTCGGCCCCATGCTGATGTTCGGCCTGGGCGGGATCTTCGTGGAGATCCTCAAGGACGTGGCCTTCCACCTGGCTCCGCTCACCGCCGACGAGGCCATGCAGATGCTCGTGGCCACCCGGTCGTACGCCATCCTCAAGGGGGCGCGCGGGCAGGCGGACACGGACATCGCGGGCATCGCGGGCGGCCTCCAGCGCATCAGCCAGCTCGTGACCGACTTCCCCCAGATCCGGGAGCTGAACATCAATCCCTTCCTCGTCGGGGACGGCGGGACGCCCCCGGTCGTGGCCGACGCCCGGATCACCCTGAGCGCCTGACGCTCCAGGAGGACCGCCCCGAACCCTTCGGGCCAATCCCCGTTGCCCGACGCGGAATGCTTATAAATATGGTAATGTAATCAGGATTAGGGAGAGGATGACCCCATGTGCCCCGACACCCTGGTGCGCATCCGGACGTGCTTCATCCGGCAGGACGAGAAGGGGATCAAGAAGGAGCGGTTCTACTCCACGGGCGGGGAGCTCCTGGTCCGCCGCGCGGCGGCCTCGAACGAGATCACGGGATCCGAGCTGACCTGCGAGCGCCCGGAAGGCCAGGGGCTGGACTACGTCTGCTGGGCGAAGGGCCACCCCCCCAGGACCGGATTCATGGAATCGGGGGACCGCGCCGCGAAGGCGAAGGCGAGCTCGACCATCAACCTCCATGCCGCGCCCAACCCCGGCCTCCTTCGCCGGGCCGCCGCGTTCATCTCCGACACCCGACGGAAACTCCCGGAGGACCTGCGGACGTTCATCCTGGACCGCCTCCGGCCCGTCCCTCCGAGAGAGGGCGGGACGAAACGCCGGACGCCCGAAGCCAAGCGATGAGCCCCTCCCCGTCCCTCTGGGCCGCCTGCGCGCTCGCGGCCGCCCTCGGCCAGGCCGTCCCCCCCCGCGACCCGGCCCTCGACGCGGTGCTGAAACCCTACGCGGGCCCCTCCGTGCGCGGGGTCGATCCCTCCACCCTCCAGGGCAAGGTGATGTGCGGCTACCAGGGCTGGTTCGCCGCGGAGGGCGACGGCTGCGGCCGCGGCTGGTACCACTGGAACGGGCCGCAGGGCTTCAAGCCGGGCTCCTGCAAGATCGACCTCTGGCCGGACGTGAGCGAGCTCGATCCCGACGAGCGCTACGCCACCCCCTTCCGCCTCGCCAACGGCCGCCCCGCCGAGGTCTTCAGCAGCTTCAACGCCAAGACCGTCCTGCGCCACTTCAAGTGGATGCGCGACTACGGGATCGACGGCGCCTTCGTCCAGCGCTTTGCCGGCGAGGTCGCCCACCCCGCGGGCTTCCGGCAATTCACCACGGTCCTCGCCCACTGCCGCGAGGGGGCCAACCGCCACGGGCGCGCCTACGCCGTCATGTACGACCTCTCCGGCCTGGGCGCCGGCCAGACGGCCCGCGTCATGGACGACTGGCGCCTGCTCGTCGAGCGCATGCAGATCACGAAGGACCCCGCCTACCTCCGGCACAAGGGCCGGCCGGTCGTGGCCGTGTGGGGGATCGGGTTCAACGACAACCGGAAGTACACCCTGGCCGAGTGCGCCGCGCTCGTGGACTTCCTGAAGAACGATCCGAAGGCCGGCGGCTGTACCGTCAAGGTCGGCGTCCCGACCTACTGGCGGACGCTCGAACGCGACTGCGTGAAGGACCCCGCCCTCCACGACATCATCCTCAAGGCCGACCTCGTGAGCCCCTGGACGGTCGGCCGCTACGGCGACCCGCGGGGGGCCGCCGACTACGCCCGCAAGACCCTGGCCGCGGACCTCGCCTGGTGCCGCGAGAAGAAGCGGGAGTACCTGCCCGTCGTCTTCCCCGGCTTCAGCTGGCACAACATGTTCCCCGACAAGCCTTCGAACCAGATCCCCCGCCTGGGGGGGAAGTTCCTCTGGACGCAGTACGTCGAGGCGAAGAAGGCCGGCGCGGCCATGATCTACCAGGCGATGTTCGACGAGGTGGACGAGGGGACGGCGATCTTCAAGTGCACGAACAATCCCCCGACGGGGGAGTCCACGTTCACCACCTACGAGGGGCTCCCGAGCGACCACTACCTCAGGCTCGTGGGCGCGGCGGGCCGGATGCTGAGGGGGGAGATCCCGGCCACGGACGACCTGCCCGACCTCACCCGCAAGCCCTGAACGTTTCCCCCCGTGCGACCAAACGCCCCCCCTATTTTGTCGCGCCCCCCTTTCTTGACGCCCCCCAGCCCGGACGGCTATAGTGGGCGGCCTCCGCACCTTATCTAAGGAGCCGAACATGGCGAAGGCGAAGGGGCAATCCCTCCACAGCGTGTGCCGCTGGACGTTCAACGCGGGCAAGGGAGGCTTCGTCCCCGGGAACATCCGCCCCGACTGGGCCGGCAAGTCGTTCGACACCGTCAAGATGATCGAACTGACGGCGAAGGAGATCGCCCCCCGGGTCCCCTCGAACGTCTCGCTCGGCATCGAGATGCACTACGATGGCGAGGTCTGCGAGAAGACCGCCGCGGCAGTGGCGGACGCGATGGTCTCCAACAAGCTCTGCCTCGCCATGTCCACCCCCGGCGCGCACTCGCACTTCGCCTACGGCGGCATCACCTCGCTCGATCCCGGGGAGCGCAAGGCCGCCGACGAGTTCGGCGCCCGCGCCCTCGACCTCACCTACGGGCCCCTCCGGAAGGCCTGGCATCCCGACGACGACAAGGCCCCCGCCTTCGTCCTCTGGAACGGCTCCTTCGGCTACGACCTGGCCTCCGTGGGGATCCGGCAGATGTACCAGAACCTCAAGGAGAGCGTGGCCGGCCTGTGCAAGAAGGAAGCCAAGATGGGCGGGAAGCTCTTCATCTGCTTCGAGCCCAAGCCCAACGAGGGGCACCCCGCGATGCTCATCCCCACGGTGGCCAGCGCGCTCCTCTTCTGGCGCCGGATCGAGGAGGAGTTCGGCGTCTCCCGGCAGAAGAAGGGCGTCAACAAGGAGTTCGGCCACTCCGAGATGATCGGCCTCGACCACGTCTACGACACCGTCGAGGAGATCGACAACGGCATGCTCCTGCACATGCACCTCAACAGCCAGGGCTACAACGACGGCGTCATCCTCGGCGGCCCCGGCAAGTACGACATCGACCACGGCGCGCGCGTCAACGGCATGAACGTGGCGATCGCCGGGCTCATCGAGGAGGCCGGCTTCAAGCGCTGGAAGGGCCACGACATGCAGGCCCGCGCCTACGACAACACCGAGCAGGGCATCGATCGCGTGGTGCGCTCCATCCTGAGCTGGGAGGCCTGCGCGGCCGCCGCGGCCGAGCTGGACACGAAGGCGCTGATGAGGAACCTCGCCGCCCGCGAGACCGCGAAGGCCGAGGACGCGATGCGCGGCGCGGTGGTCAAGGCCCAGCAGATCTTCGACAGGCTGCTCAAGGGGTAGGAAGCGCGCCCCCCTCGGGGACTCACTTCAGCTGGACGATCCCCAGGGCGTCGAGGTCCCCGCCCCGGCGGCCGTGGAGGCCCACCACCGGAGACCCGTCCCCCCCGAGGACCTTCGTGTCCGCCTCGTTCCCCACGTACCACTCGCTCTCGTAGCTGTCCGAGGGATTCAGGACCGGCCCGACGATCTTCATGAAAATGACCTTGAAGGCGCGGACCCGATCCCCGCCGCGCACCCGCAGGCCTCCCACCGCGTACCCCGGCTTCGCCAGGATTTCGGTCTCGGGGCCCTCCGGCCCGCCCATCCTCTCCCCCAGGACCTTCCCGTCCCAGATCCCCTGGAGCGACTTGACGAAGTCCTTCTTCGACACCTTGAACCCGATGAGGAACGGATCGCCGTCCTTCGACTCCTCGAATCCGCCGCCGCCCCCGCCGCCGATCGCCTCGGACTTGACGCGCTGGGTGGGCTTGCTGGGCGGAGGCCCGATCGACCACAGTTCGATCCCCGAGAAATAGCCCGACCCGCGCGCGGCCGCGACCTCGATCTTCCCGTTCACGGGCTCCGCCGGCCAGGGCCCCAGGCGGCACCACTCGCCGGCGGCGGCGAACTTCACCTCCGCGTCGGCCGTCTTCCCGTTCACCTGGACCTCGAAACCCTGCGGTGTCTCCCGCGGCTCCCACGCCGTCAGGTAGACCTGGTACTTCCCCTGGGGCACCTCGGTCATCGTGACCTTCGTGCCCTCCTTCGCGAAGACCGAGGAACGGATCATGCGGGCGTGCGCCGGATCCGTGGGCGGCTTCAGGTCCACGTCCAGCCGCTCGTGGCCGATCCCCGCCACCGCATACCCCCCCGTCTCCCGGCCCGCCCAGATCCGGCGGTTGATCGACCCGCTCGGCCCGTTGAGGTCCACCGCGCGGTAAAAATAGATTTCTCCCACCGAGACCCCCAGGGGGGCGGAGATTCCCACCCGGCCCCCCTTCTCGGTGACGCGCGCCGACAGGTCGTAGGCCCCCTCGGGCACCCGGGTCCAGGTATAGGCAAGCGGGCTGCCCTTCGGCTCGCCGAGCCGGCGGCCGCCCTGGAAGATCTCCACGCGCGAGACCTCGGAAGCGCCCGAGACCTCGACCGTGAGGACGACGCTGGAGGCCGCCGACGGGCCGGCCGGGGGCGGGCCCGAGGTGAGGGTCACGCCGAGCCGTGCCGCCTGGCCCGGGGCGTAGGGCGCCAGGCGGTTCCCGGGGATGGGGCGCTCATCCGGCCCCTCGGGGATCTTCCACCCCACGCGGATGTGGTCCTTGTCCTTTCCATCCTTGTGGAGCACCTCGAAATAGTAGCGGCGGCCCTGGACGAGACGGAAGGCGGCGGATCGCTGGGTGGGCTGGTCCTGCCAGCTGTCGAATCCCACGGCCCCCTTCACGAAGGCGATCTTCTTCTTGCCCTCCGGGCCGTCGTCGGTGCTCAACCAGAGTTCACCCGTGTCGTCCGCGCAGATCCAGAACACGTAGGGGCCGGTATGGGGCGGGAGGAGGTATCCCCGCATGCGGGTGCCGAAGTCGTCGCCCTTGTTGCGGTCCCCCTCGAGGGAGGTGGCCTTGTGGACCTCCGTGGGGCGCCCCTGGAAATTCTTGTGCCCCGTGAGCCTCTCGATCTCATCGCCGCCGATCCCGCGCCAGACCTCCCGGTTGATCCATCCCGCCCCCGAGGAGGCCTGGGGATCGAGGAGGTCCTGGGCCCGCGGGCGGCGGGCCTCGATCGCGCGCCACTCGTCGTCCTTGGGGGCCGCCTTGCGGGCGGACGACACGAGGAGCACCGCGACGGCGAAACCCTGCTGGTCGGAGACGATCCGGAGCCTCTTCATCCCGCCCTGGGCGTGCTTGAGCGCGGGGAGGGCGACCCACTCGAACCGCGCGGGGGCCTTGGCGCCCCCGTGGGCGGCGTGGTTCTTCTTGAGACCCGAGAGGCCGTGCGCCACGGGCGCCATGACCGCGCTGTCGGGATCGCAGCGCACGGGGATCCCCGTGGTCTCGCCGGGGACCTCGAGGTCGTTCGCCTGGACGAAGAACGCGAAGGTCTCCTGGCAGCACCCGCCCGCCAGGACCCACGCGCGGTACTCGGAACCGGCCGGCGCCGAGTGTACGGGCGGCCGCCCTAGAAGAGCCGCTGGCCGGATGCGGCCGGCTCCCCGGCGGGAGGCTCGAGCCCCAGGTGCCGCCAGGCCCCCTCGGTCGCTACCCTGCCCCGGGGCGTGCGTGCCACGAACCCGGCCTGGAC
>CAYNDR010000029.1:0-15226 GCA_964395295.1 uncultured Planctomycetales bacterium | reverse complement strand
CGCGCGGTACTCGGAACCGGCCGGCGCCGAGTACGCCGCCTCCACCGCGTGCTCGCGCCGCTGTTCCCGCTCGGGGACGTCCTCGCCCATCACCCAGGCGAATTCCCCCTTCGGGAGGGCCTGGAGGGCGAAGTGGCCGGAGGGCTTGAGGTCCACGACGGCATAGGCGTACTCGGCGAGGACCTCGGGGCCGGCCTCGAGCGCCGCCCTGGAGCGGCGCACGACGAGCGCGTCCTTGTGCTCGCGCAGGAGGGCGGCGAAGCGGCTGAGGGAGGAGGCGCGCGTCCCGGGATCGAAGAAGCCGTCCACGGCCTCGCGCAGTTTCCGGCGGGCCTCGGCCTCGGCGCCCGGGTTCGCGGACTGGAGCAGGCGCGCATGCTCCTCGTACTTGTCGGGGAGGTTGCCCCCGAGGTGCCGGCGCGCGGCGTCGGCGGCCCCCTCGATCGCGCAGAAGATCCCGGCGGTACGGCGGTCGGCGTCCGTGGGCTTGCCGCGGGCCAGGAAGACCTCGGCCAGCGAGGCCGCGAGGAGTTCGCCCGCGCAGAGGGCGCGCGCGTCGGACGAGGGGCGGACCTCGAAGATCAGCCTCTCCGCCCGGCGCACGGGCTCGTCCACGCGGACCCTCCGGCCGTCGGCGGCCAGGATCTCCGCGGGGAGGTTCTGCCCCGCGGGCCATTTCGAAAGGAGGGCGACGACCTCCGCGTGGAGGGCGGCCGCGAGCTTCAGGTCCGCGAGGTCCGCGGCGGCCTCGGACTTGAGCGCGGGGTCGGCGACCCCGGCCTGGATCCCCTCGAATTGCCGGACCGCGGCGTCGTAATCGCGCGCCACCGCATGGAGCGCGGCGGCCCTCCAGCGGTCCCGGTAGGCGCGCACGGCGGGCGCGACCTGGGGGGACGATTTCTCGGTACGCCGCGGCGAGGGCGGATCGTTCAGCTTCGCCGAGGTCGCGGAGATCCGGAAGCGCCCCAGGACGTGGCGCGGGTGATTCGTGAGGCACTCCAGCGTAAAGGTGAACTTCCCGCCGTCCACGGGCTCCTGGAGGTGGAAGACGGCCTCATGGTCCCGGCCCGGGCGCGGCTGGATGGCCCAGCCGGTCAGGGAATCGCCGTCGATCGCCGCCGAGGAGGGCCAGCCGTTCTGTTCCCACGAGGACGAGGCGCCTTTGAAGGCGAGGGCCCTCCCGTCGATCTCCGCGCGGAACTCGGAGAGGACGAAGTTTCCGTTCTCGGAACGCCCGGGGCCGCGGGCGGGGAGCGAGGCGTCCGCCAGCGCCTCGAGGCGGAACGCCGTGATGCCCTTGAGGTCCGAGCGGGCGGTCACGGCGTAGGCGTCCTGGTCGGGTCCCGCCCGGGGGCCCAGGACCGAACGATCATCGAGTTTCTTCAAGGCCGCTCCGCTGGAGGCCTTCATCTCCTCGGGGTCGAGGGCGGCCCAGGCCTCGGCGGCCGGCGGGACGACGGGAGGGGGGGCGTTCCTCTGGCGCTCGACCTGGTCGGCGAGGCGCTTGATCCCGAATGTCCAGTCGTCGTCCGCGTGCCGCGTCCGCTCTTCCTCGACGAGCCGGGCGGCCCCGTCGAAGTCGCTTCCGTCGAGGAGGGGCTTGAGCTTCCCTTCGAGGGTTTCCAGCTCTCCGGTGATCTTCCGCTTCCGGCTGACCTGGACCTTCTCGATCTCGCGGCCGATCGATTCGGCCAGGGCCGCGCCGCCCGGGGCCCACTTGGCCTTCGTGAGCCGGTCCAGCTGTCCGGCGAAGTCGTCGGGATTCGTCTTCTGGTAGGCCAGCGCGGCGTCGAGGAGGACCTGCGCCTCCTTGGGGCGGGCGTCCCCGGCCGCCGGGGCGGCCGTGCCGGGGGGCGGGGTCGGCCCCTCGGGCTTGCCGGAAGGCCCGCCGCTGAGGAGGACCGCGGCGAGGATGACCACCGCTGCGAGGACGAGCCCGCCGCCGAGGGCGAAGAGGAGCCGCCTTGGGCCTTTCGGGGGGGCCTCCTCCTCCGGGGGCGGCTCGTCCTCGGCGGCGGAGTCCCGCATCAGGCGGAGGCGCGTACTGCTCCCGATCTCGGCCGGCCGGACGCGCGTACTGCTCCCGGTCTCCGAGGGCCGGATCGCGGCAAGCCGCGCGCTGGAGGTCTTCTTGTCCTCCTGGGATTTCATCTTGGCGGCGAAGGCGTCGCGCTCGGCCGGCGGGAGGGACTCCAGCACCTTCCTGGCGCAGTCGAGGCAGACGGTGCTGTTCTCGATCCGGAAGGCCTTGCCCTTCTCGAAGTCCTTCCCGGTGAGGCGGCTCTTGCAGGTGTGGCAGTAGACGATTTCGAAGCCCATGGACCCTCTAAGGCCGGCTGGGAATATTATATGTGAACCGGGGCCGCATGGGTGGGATTTCGAACGACGAAAACGGGCGGCGCTCAGGCTTGACGCCCCCGCCGCTTACCCTGTAGGCTCAGGGCAGGACTTCCAGAAGGAGGAATCCCATATGGGCGCGCGGAAGATGACGGAGTTCAAGGTGATGGTCAAGGACCAGGTGGGGGTGCTTGCCCACGTCATGGGGCTCGCCACCCAGGCGGGCTCCAACATCATCGCTTTCTGCGGGTACGGCCACGGCGGCGGCAGTCCAGACGGGGAGATCCTGATCGTGCCCGACAAGCCCGACAAGCTCGACGCGGCCCTCAAGAAGGCCGGCATCCCGTTCGAGGCCGGCCCCGTCGTCGCCATCACCGGCGCCGCCGGCAAGGGCATGGGGGCGAAGATGGCCGAGAAGTTCGCCAAGGCCGGGATCAGCATCCTCCACGCCTACGCCTCGACCACCGGCTCGGGGGACTCCACCGCCATCTTCCGCGTCGAGAAGCCCGACCAGATGCTGAAGGTCTGGAAGACGTAGCGCGCGGCGGGCCCGGGCGGCCCCCCCGCGGCCGGCGTACCCCTGGAAGGCGGCCTTCATCGCCCGGGACCTCCGGCTGGCCTGGTTCCTCCGGGCCGCGACCCGGATGTACGGCCTCGACTTCTACCTGGATGGCGACAAGGTCGTCATCGACACCGCCGACCGCGTCCGCGAAGCCGTGGAGAAGTAGCACGGCGCCCGCCTCCCGCGCCGTCCAATCAGTGGAATGCAGGGAGGTCTCCCCATGCTGTGGCTCGCCCTGATCGCCTGCGGCGCGGCGCAATCCCTGGACGACCTCGAACGCGCCTACCGCGAGAAGGTCGCCCAACTCGAGAAGTCCCGCCCCTCGAAGCCCGGCCCGGAACTCGACAAATGGGACTTGTCCTGCCTCGACGCCGACTGGGAGCACGGCATCGCCCTCCTCCGCCTGGCTGAAGGGCGCAAGGACCGCGACCTCTACAGGAAGGCCGTCCGGCACTTCACCGAATTCATCTGGAAGTACGACGACTACCTGGCGGCCCTCCAGGCGAGGCTCTGCCTGGCCCGCGCCCACGAGGCGCTCCAGGAGTGGGGGCCCTGCTTCGCCCAGCTCAACCAGGCGCGGCGCCTCGACCGGCCCGAACTGCGCAAGGACCCGCAGGCCGTCGAGGTCGCCGTCCGCTCCTGGACCCAGGAGCTCCGCGCCCGCATGGCCCACGGCCGCGGCGTCGACACGGCCCTGGAAAGGCTCCGCAACGACCTCAAGCTCCTCCCCAAGGAGCGCGAGGACGACCCCTTCCTCGCGCTCCGGCTGGAGACCGCCCGTGCGATGCACTTCACGGGACGCGCCGCGGAGTCGGAGCGCGCGCTCAGGGACATCGTGACCCGCCACGATAAAACCGACGCGGGCTTCCGCGCCCTCGGGTCGCTGGCCGACCTCTTCAAGAAAGACGAGGACACGGCCCGGTACGCGGACCGGCTCTTCCAGCGGCACCACTTCACCGAGGCGATCCCGTACTACGGACGGTCGAAGAAGACCCCCGAGGCCTGGCTCCGCCTGGGCCTCTCCTACCAGAACCTCGGCCGGCTCCACGAGGCCGCCGAGGCCCTCCGGATGGCCTGCGCCGCCCCCGGCCCCCATCAGGTCGAGGCCGCCGTGCGCCTCCTCCGCGTCCTCCGGAAGCTCGCGGAGACCGAATCCACGGACGCCCTTCGCGCGAGCCTCGCGGCGCACCGCGACTGGATGGCGAAGAACGTCGACCTCGCCCAGGCCGGCCCCGTCGCCGTCCGCATCCTCGCCGACGGTCTCGCCGAGGACGGCAAGTACAAGGAAGCGGCCGACCTCTACGCCCGGATCGCCCCCGGCCAGGAGGGCTATCCCGAGGCGGTCCACTCGCTCGGCCTCTGCCGTTTCAAGCTCAAGGAGCACGACAAGGCGGCCGAGGCGTTCGTCCTCTACCTGGGGCTGGAGAAGCGGACGCCGCGCGCCTCCGACAGCGCGCTCGACCTCGCGTGCTGGTCGCTCCTGGCCCAGGGGAAGGCGGAGGAAACCCTCAAGCTCACCGACCGGATCCTGCCAAACGATCCCGTCACTCGCGAGTGGCGCCTGGCGCACCGCGTGGACGCGCTGGGCCGGCTCGGGCGCTTCAAGGAGGCCCACGAGACGCTGGCGGCCCTGAAAGGAACCGTGGCGACGAGGCCCCTGGCGCGGGCGCTCGAACGGCTGGCGCTCGCCTACGAGCAGGCGATCGCGAAGACGGGCGATCGCAAGCTCTGGGGTCCCTACGCCCGGATCGTGGTGAAGCTGAGCGAGTGGACGACCCTCCCGCTCCGCGGCGAGAAGCTCCTGGCGGCGGCGGACGCGCTGGCCACCGAAGAGACGGCCGAAGGGCACGCGCTGGCCTGCGACCTCTACGCCCAGTACCTCCTGGACAAAGGCCTCCGGCCCGACGAGCGCCGCCCCGTGGAGCACCGCCGGGCCCTGAGCGCCTTCGGGTGCGGCAAGCTGGAGGAGGCCCTCGACATCGTCTCGGACCTCCGCCGCCAGGACCCGATGAAGGGCAGCTACACGGAGCTCCAGGGCGACATCGCGGCCGCCCGGGCCGCGAAGCTCCCCCCCGGGGAGGAGCGCAACCGGCTCCTCGACGAGTCGATCCGGCTCTACGGCGAACTCATCGCCCTCCCCCGCCTGGACGAGCACTCCTGCCGCCTGCTCTGGAAGTTCACCACCCAGCTCTTCGCCCGCGACCCCGAGCGCGCCCGGGACTTCTTCGTGCGCCTGGAGAAGCGCGGTTACAAGGAGTGGGGCGACTACCAGGATCGGATGGACACGCTCCGGAAGAAGGTCTTCGACGCCGCCCCCCCCCGCCGCTAACCGGCCCGGCCCTCCGAAGGGGCTTGACGCCGGGGTGATCCGGGCGTTTCAATAGTGAAAGAATAAGTCTCAACCATGGAACGCCCATGAGTCCCCCCGAGGGAAGCCTGGAGCCACGAAGCGAGCCGGCGTTCTTCCGGACCGTCCTGAGGTGCGTGGCGGACGGGGTCTTCACCGTGGACCGGGACTGGCGCATCACCTCGTTCAACCGGGCGGCGGAGCGCATCACCGGCGTGCCGGCCGAGCAGGCCGTGGGGAAGAGGTGCTCCGAGGTCTTCCACGCGGACATCTGCGAGAGCGGCTGCGCCATCCGCAAGACGCTGGAGACGGGCCAGGAGATCATCGACCAGCCGGCGCGGATCCTCAGCAGCCGGGGCCGCGCCATCCCCGTGAGCCTGAGCACCGCGGTGCTCCGCGAGGAGGACGGCACGCTCCTGGGCGCGGTGGAGACGTTCCGCGACCTCTCCCAGATCGAACAGCTCCGCCGCGAGATACAGAACCGCTACACCTTCGAGGACATCATCGGGAAGAGCGAGGCCTTCCAGAAGATCTTCGCGATCCTCCCCGACGTGGCGGAGAGCGACAGCACGGTCCTGATCGACGGCCCCAGCGGCTCGGGCAAGGAGCTCCTGGCCCGGGCCATCCACAACCTGAGCCGCCGCCGGAAGCAGCCCTACGTCGTGGTCAACTGCGGCACGCTCCCCGCCACGCTCTTCGAGTCGGAGCTCTTCGGCTACGTGCGCGGCGCCTTCACGGACGCCAAGAAGGACAAGCCCGGCCGGATCGGGACGGCCGAGGGAGGGACGATCTTCTTCGACGAGATCGGCGACCTGCCCTCCGAGACCCAGGTGAAGCTCCTGCGCCTCCTGCAGGAGCGCGAATACGAACCCCTGGGCTCCGTCCGGCCCCGGAAGGCCAACGTCCGCATCGTGGCGGCGACGAACCGGAGGCTCACCGAGATGGTGGCGCAGGGCCGCTTCCGGGACGACCTCTACTTCCGCCTGGCCGTGGTGCACCTCGCCATCCCGCCCCTGGCCGAGCGGCGCGGGGACATCCCCTACCTCATCGACCACTTCATCCGGCGCTTCAACGCGAAGCGCAACAAGAAGATCGAGGGCGTCACCCCCGCGGTCCTGGAGATCCTGATGCGCCACGACTACCCCGGGAACGTCCGCGAGCTGGAGAACGCCATCGAGCACGGATTCGTCCTGTGCCACGAGAAGCTCATCGACGTCCGGCACCTCCCGGAAAACCTCCATCCGGCCAGCGGCCTCCCGGCCGCCCGGAGGCCCGCCTCCCCCCTGGGCCGCGCCGAGGCCGACGCCATCCGGGGGGTCCTCTCCCTCACCGGCGGCCGCCTCGGACGCGCCGCCCAGGAGCTCGGCGTCAGCCGGACCACCCTCTGGCGCAAGATCAGGAAATTCGGCATACGACTGGACGCCCCCCGGAAATCCTGACGCCGCGCCCCCCGGCGCAAGGGTTCGGTAGAAATGTAACACATCGTTACACATACGAAACACTGAAACATAACGAGGTTTCATCTTCGAAACGTCGCCTCTCCTCCCCTCCCCAGTGGAATCCCCCTTACCCTCTCAGCCCCAAGGGATTGCCTTGATTCGCGGCCCCGGCTTCAGGCTGGCCCGCCGATTGCGGTTATTATTGCCGCATGAAAGTGGCGATCCCGCGGATGGCGGAGAGCGTGGCGCCGTGCTTCGAGTACTCCGCCACGATCGCGATCTTCACGGTCGAGGACGGGAAGGTCGTCGACCAGATTGACTTCCCCCTCCGGAACCGGGACCCCCTCGACCGCGCCCGGCTCCTGCGCGACCAGAAGGTCGACACGATCGTCTGCGGCGGAGTGCAGGACGTGTTCGAGGACCTGCTCCGCGCGAGCGGGATTTGCGTGATCTCCTGGGTATCGGGGAACGTCGAGGACCTCCTCGGCCTCTTCCTGAGGGGACAGCTGGTCCCGGGGACCCAACCGGGCCTCGACAGCAAGGGGCTCTAGATGGCCGGCGGAAAGGGCAAGTACGCGTACTACGTCGAGGACAAGGCATCCCGGATCGCCGACCGCCCCCGGAAGTTCCTCGAGGCCTTCGCCGCCGTCCTCCGCCACGGCAGCTACGGCTTGGCGCTCGACGTCTACTCCCGGCTGAGCGCCAAGTGCGCCCGATGCGCCGCCAGCTGCCAGCTCTACTCCTCGACCGGGGAGGATCGCGACATCCCCTGCCGCCGCTCCGAGCTGCTGCTGCGGACCTACCGGCGCTACTTCACCCGCGCGGGGACCCTCAAGGCCCGCCTCTTCGGCGGGTTCGAGCTGGCCGAGGAACACCTCGACGAGATGGCCGACGCCTACTACCGGTGCACCGCCTGCCGCCGCTGCAAGGCGAAGTGCCCCCTGGGCATCGACCACGGACTCGTCACGCACCTGGCGCGGTACCTCCTGTCCGAGACCGGCGTGGTCCCCAAGGCGCTGGTCGTCGCGGTGCGCGAACAGCTCCAGGGCGTGGGCAACACCTCCGCCATCCCCGTCCCCGCGCTCAAGGACACCTGCGAGTTCCTGGAGGAGGAACTCAAGGAACAGACCGGCGTCGACATCAAGTTCCCCTTCGACGTCGAGGGCGCGGAGTACGTCTTCTTCCCGGCGGTCTCCGACTTCCTGCTCGAGGCGGACACCCTCATGGGCAACGCCGCCGTCATGCACGTCACGGGCGGATCGTGGACGATCGGGACGGGCAACTACGATGGCATCAATTACGGTCTCTTCTACAGCGACCGCCTGATGGAACGGATCGCCCGGAAGGTGATCCAGGAAGTCCGCCGGCTCAAGGCCCGGAAGGTCCTCGTGGGCGAGTGCGGCCACGCGACGCGCAGCGCCTGGTTCCTCCCGACCTTCGCCGGCCCGGACGCGCCGGAAGTCGTCAACTGCCTCCAGTACGCCCACCGGCAGCTGAAGGCGGGGAAGATCCCCCTGAAAAAGGGCCTCATCGGGGAGCGGACCACCTACCACGACCCGTGCAACATCGCCCGCGCCGGGCGGATCACCGAGGAGCCGCGCGAGATCCTGAAGTCCATCTGCAGGGACTACGTCGACATGTTCCCCAACCGTTCCGAGAACTACTGCTGCGGCGGGGGGGGAGGGACGGTCTCCATCGACGAGATCCGGAAGTTCCGGACCGGCCCGATGGGGAAACGCAAGGCGGAGCAGATCCGCGCCACCGGCGCGAAGTACGTCGTGGCGCCGTGCGCGAACTGCAAGAAACAGCTCAAGGAGGTCTGCGAGGACAACGGGCTCGACGCGGTCCAGATCGTCGGCCTCCACGACCTCCTCCTGAAGGCCATCGACTTCAGCGGATTCCTCCCGAAGGCCGGGGAGGCGAAAGGGTAGCCGAACATGGAATCGTGGCTGGAATGGTCGCGGGGACCGCTCTTCCGGGCCGCCCTGGCGTTCATGCTCCTGGGGCTGGCCCGCCACGTCCTGCTGACCCTCTGGGAGATGAGCCGGGTCTACCGGCGGGCGGGGGACAAGACCGTCCCCTGGAAGAAACTGGCCGCCGCGACGGCCGGGTGGCTCCTCCCCGCGGGGAAGCTGGGGGACCGCCTCTTCCTCGGCCTGACATCGATCCTCTTCCACGCCGCGATCCTCCTGACGCCCGTCTTCCTCGCCGGCCACGTGGCGCTCTGGAAGCGCTCGATCGGGATCTCCTGGCCGGCCCTCCCGAACGCCCTGGCGGACGTCCTGACGGCGGCGGCGGCGGCGGCGGCCCTCCTGCTCGTCCTCCAGCGCGCGGCGGCGCGGGCCACCCGGAGCCTGAGCCGGTTCCAGGACTACTTCCTGCCGCTCTTCATCGCCGTCCCCTTCGCCTCGGGATTCCTCGTGACGCACCCGGCGTGGAATCCCTTCCCGTACGAGCCGATCCTGCTGGTCCACGTCCTGAGCGCCGACGCCCTTTTCATCCTGGTCCCGCTGACGAAACTCAGCCACTGCGTATTGCTCCCGGGCACCCAGGTCGCCTCCGAGCTGGCCTGGCACTGGCCGCCGGACTCCGGCGCCCGGGTGGCGGCGGCCCTCGGAAAGGAGAACGAGCCGGTATGAGCGCCCGCCTGGGGATCCTCATCGACACGACGCTCTGCACGGGCTGCGAGGCGTGCATCGCCGCCTGCAAGAAGGAGAACGCCCTGGGCAAGGACCGCCCGTGGGCGGGCCAGGAGTCGATCGACGGCCTCTCCGCGACCCGCTGGAGCACGATCCTGCGCCGCCCGGGCGGCCGCCACGTCCGCAACCAGTGCCGCCACTGCCTGGAGCCGGCCTGCGTCTCGGCGTGCATCGTGGGGGCCCTCCGGCAGACGCCCGAGGGGGCGGTGGTCTACGACGCGGGCCGCTGCATGGGCTGCCGGTACTGCATGCTGGCCTGCCCGTTCAGCATCCCGCGCTACGACTGGGACCGCGCGGCGCCGGCGGTGCAGAAGTGCAAGCTCTGCCAACCCCGCCTGGAGCGGGGCCAGCCGCCCGCCTGCGTCGAGGCCTGTCCGGAGAAGGCGATGATCTTCGGCCCGCGCGAGGAGTTGATCGCCGAGGGCCGCCGCCGCATCGGGGCAAGCCCCGGAAAATACGTGAAACGGATCTGGGGCGAACGCGAGGTCGGCGGGACCTCCGTGGTGTACGTCTCGGACATCCCGCTGGACTTCCTGGCGGCGAAGGCCGGCCTGGGCGAGGGGCCCCTGCCTTCCCTGACCTGGGCCGCCTTGAAGAAGGTGCCGTGGGTCGTCGCGGGGATGGGCGGCCTGATGGCGGGGACGTACTGGATCGTCGGCCGCCGCATGAAGCGGGCGGCGGAGGAGACGCATGAATAGGCGGCTCGCCGTCCTCAAGACCATCCTCTGGGCGTTCGCGGGCGGCCTGGCCGCGCTGACGGTCAGCCGGTTCCTCCGCGGGCTGGGTGCCGCCACGAACCTCTCGGACGCCGCCCCCTGGGGGCTCTGGATCGCCTTCGACGTCATGGCCGGGGTGGCCCTCGCGGCGGGGGGGTTCGTGCTGGCCGGCACGGTCTACGTCTTCGGCCTGGAGAAGTACCGTCCCCTCGTGCGTCCGGCGGTGCTGACCGCGTTCCTGGGTTATGTGGCGGTGGCGGTGGGACTCCTCTACGACCTCGGCCTCCCCTGGCAGATCTGGCACCCGATGATCTACTGGCAGTTCGGTGCTCTTCGAAGTGGCGATGTGCGTGATGACGTACCTCACGGTGCTCGCCCTGGAGTTCGCGCCCGTGGTCCTGGAGCACCCGGCGTTCGGGCACCCCGCCTTCCGCGCGGCGCTGAAGTTCCTCAAGAAGGCCGCGGTCCCCCTGGTCATCGCCGGGATCGTCCTGTCCACCCTCCACCAGTCCTCCCTCGGTTCGCTCTTCCTCATCATCCCGCACCGCCTGCACCCGCTGTGGTACAGCCCGATCCTCTACGTCCTGTTCTTCGTCTCGGCGGCAGGGCTGGGGATGATGATGGTGACGCTTGAGTCGATCCTCTCGGCCTTCTTCCTCGGGCATGCCGTGCGGCGTGACCTGCTCCCCGGCCTGGGCCTCGCGGCGGCGGTCGTGCTGGGCCTCTATGCCGCCCTGCGCGTCGGCGACCTGGCGGCGCGCGGGGTCCTGGCCTCGGCCCTGGACGGCTCGGGATTGAGCGTCCTCTTCGTCTTCGAGATCGCCGCGTGCTCGCTGGTCCCGGCCGCGCTGCTGGCCTTCCGCCGCGTGCGCTCCAGCACGGCCGGGCTGGCGGCGTGCTCCGTGACGGCCGTGGCGGGCATGGTCCTCAACCGGATCGACACCTGCATCGCGGCCGTGTCGCGGCCGGAGGGGATGCCTTACTTCCCCAGCTGGATGGAGATCGCCGTGAGCCTCGGCGTGGTCTCCGCGGCGGCCCTGGCGTTCCTCTTCCTCGTGGAGCGCCTCCGGGTCTACGAGGAGAAGGGCGGCCACGCGCCCCCGGGTCCCCGCGCCGAGCCGTCCACCGTGGAGAACCTCGCCCCGGCCGAGCTGGCCGCGCCCCGGAGATACTCGCTCGCCTTCATCCTGGCGGCGGCCGCCGCCGTGGCCCTGCTCCCGGAAGGCGCGGTCCTGGGGGCCCGGCCGGAGCGGACCCCCGTCCGGGCCGCGCGCGCGGTCGATGGATCGAGGGGGGCGGACTCGAAGGAGTCCGTCGGGAAACTCCGGCTGCCGCTCCCGGGGGAGGCGGCCCCGAAGGAGGCGAAGCCTCTGCCCCTCCTCCTGATCGACGGGAACCGGGACGGCCGTTCCGTCCTCTTCGCACACGGGAGGCACGCCGAGCTCCTCGGCGGCGAGGCCTCCTGCGCCGAGTGCCACCACCTGGGCCTGCCGCTCGACCACAATCCCTCGTGCGCCGAGTGCCATCGGGACATGTACGAGGCCACGGACGTCTTCGCCCACTCGGCCCACGCCCGCGCGCTGGGCGGGAACGCCGGGTGCGCGCAGTGCCATGTGGATCCCGCCGCGGCCAAGACGCGGGAGACCGCGATGGCCTGCGGGGCGTGCCATGCGGAACTCGCGGCGGCGGGGTCCTTCGTGAAGGCGCCGGGCCCGCGATGGAGGGAGGCGGCGGGATACATGGACGCCATGCACGGGCTGTGCGCCGCCTGCCACGAGAAGAAGGCGAAGGAGGAGCCCGTGGCGCACCCGGCGAACTTCGCGCGCTGCGACGCGTGCCACGACGCCGACCTCTCGGAGCAGCTGCGCCGCCTGGCCCCGCGCGCGAAGGTGGCAAAGGGACGCGGCGCAAGGCCCGGCGGGCCCGACTGAACGGCGGAGACCAATGCCCGAAGAGATCAGGAAGTGGATCCAGACGCGGCTTTTCGACGAGGTCCCGGTCAGCATCTGCGTGATCGACCGGGACTTCAACATCGTCGAGGCCAACCGCCTGTTCGGCCGGACCTATGGGACATGGGAAGGGCGGCGATGCTACACCGCCTACAAGGGCCGGCCGGAACGCTGCGGGAAGTGCGGCGCGCAGGAGACGTTCTCGGACGGCAAGGTCCGGGTCCGGGAGGAACTCGGCCAGGTCCGCGACGGGCAGCAGGTGCATTACCTCGTGCACCTCGTCCCCGTCGTCCGTCCCGACGGGGAGGTCCGCCATGTCATCGAGATGTCCACCGAGATCACCCAGGTGAAGGTCCTGGAGATGGAAAAGCGGAAGGCCGAGCGGTTGGCCGCGGTGGGGGAGACGGTCGCCGGCATCGCACACGGGATCAAGAACGTGCTCATGGGCCTCGAAGGCGGGATGTACGTCTTCAACTCGGGCCTGGAGCAGGGCAACGAGGAGCGCATCCGGCAGGGCTGGGAGATGCTGCAGGGGAACATCGCGCGGATCTCCCGGTTCGTGAAGGAGTTCCTGGACTTCGCCCGGGGACGGCCCCCCGAGACGGCGGTGGTGGACCCCAACCGGCCGGCGCGGAAGGTCCTGGATCTGTTCCGCGACGGCGCGAAGATGGCGGGGGTGGATCTCCGGGCCGACATCGAGGAAGGGATCCCGGCGGCCCCCCTGGACGAGGAAGGGATCCACACCTGCCTGGCCAACCTGGTCTCCAACGCCATCCACGCCTGCGCCATGAGCGACCGCGGCCGGAAGTCCGAGGTGACGCTCTCCTCCCGCGAGAAGGACGGGGTCCTGACCTACGAGGTGCGGGACAACGGGTGCGGGATGGACTACGAGATCAGCCGGAAGGTCTTCTCGGGCTTCTTCAGCACCAAGGCGGCGGACAAGGGGACCGGCCTGGGCCTGCTCACCACGAAAAAGATCGTGCACCAGCACGGAGGCGAGGTATCGTTCAAGACGGAGGAGGGCAAGGGTTCCGTCTTCCGCATCGATCTCCCCCGCGACCGGTTGCCCGAGCCGAAGGTGCCGGAAGCGGGAGGATCGCCGGGGCAAGGACGCGGGTGACGCGGGAAGGAGGCGCCATGGCACGGCCCCAGGACAAGACCGTCCTCGTCGTGGACGACGAGCCCGATGTCCGGCGCTACCTGTCGATGATCCTGGAGGACGCGGGATTCCGGGTGGTCACGGCGGCGGACGGGGAGGAGGCGCTCCGGATCGTCCGGGAGAGGAAGCCGGACTTCATCTCGCTGGACCTCGTGATGCCCCGGAAGAGCGGCCACAAGTTGCTCTACGAGCTGAGGAAGGACCGGGAGCTCTCCAGGATCCCGATCCTGATCGTGACCGCGCACGCCCAGACGGAGCTTGGCCGGGGCGACCTCCGGGACATCCTGGAGAACAAGGTCATCTCCGGGCCGAGCGTCTACCTGGAAAAACCGGTCGATCCCGCGGGCTACGTGCGCTGCGTCCAGCGCGCGCTGGGGATCGAAGAGACCGCCCCGGTGGCGGGGGAGCCGGCCGTCAAGGCGGAACTGGAACAGGAGATCCGCCGGGCGAGCCCGGAGGCCCTCCGGAAGGCGCTCGACGTGCTCCGGAAGAAGAAAGACGATCCCGGGAGCGGATCGACCGCGGAATGAATCCAGGAGGCGAACCATGACGACGTCCGACCGGCCCAGGAAGATCCTCGTCCTGGACGACGAGCCCGACGTGGTGACGTACCTCGAGGCGCTCCTGAAGGACAACGGCTACGAGACCCTCTCGGCCGGCGACGGGCGCGCCGGCATGGAGATCGCCCGGCGGGAGAAGCCGGACCTGATCACCCTGGACATCTCGATGCCCGAGAGCACCGGCACGCGCTTCTACCGGGACCTCAAGGCGGATCCGGCCCTGAAATCCATCCCGGTGGTCATCGTCACGGCCGTGACCGGCTACGGCGGCGACCCGCACGCCTACGAGAAGTTCATCAGCAGCCGGGAGAGCGTTCCCCCTCCGGAGGGCTTCATGCCCAAGCCCATCGACAAGGAGGAGTTCCTCCAGGCGATCCGGAAGATCCTGGCGGCGACGCCCCGCTGAGACGCCGGTCGGGAGGGCCTCCCCTTACCCGCCCAGTTCCTCCACCGCCTTGAGCACCGGCACCAGGTGGGTGTAGGCCGGCCCGCCCTGCATCATCACCGCGACCGAGGCCGCCTCCAGGACCTGCTTCCGGCCGGCCCCGGCCTTCAGGCACTTCTCCACGTGAAGGTTGATGCACGGCGTGCAGCGCTGGGCCACGGCGATGCCCAGCGCCACCAGCTCCTTCTCCCGGACGCTGAGGGCGCCCGCGGACATCACCTTGCCGAACAGCCCCGCGAATCCCTCGAGGGTCGCCGGGACCTCCCCCTTGATCCGCTGCATCGACGCCGCGAAATCCTCCAGGAACGCCTTCACCTCGCCCGCCATGCCATGCCTCCTTTTCAATCAGGGGTGCGCCTCATCCCTCAGCCTTCAATGCGCGGAGGGCCTCGACCAGCCGCTTCGCGGCCTCGGCCTCCGACGCCGGGTAATCCAGCTCCAGCGTCTCCCGGTCCCGGAGGGAGGGCTCTTCCCCGATCCCCGGGGCCGGACGGTACGGCGTCACCATCCCCTCCCACTCCCGGAACCGCCCCCGCAGCGTCACCCGCACGATGTCCCGGAACGCCGGCAGGTCCGTCACGATCCCGGTCTCGGCGGAAGCCACGGCCGCGTAGTCCACGAGCACCCGGGACGCCCGCGCGGGCTCGCCGCGGTCGGTCGCCGGCAGGAACCGAAGCTGGACGAATCCTTCCGCGCGGAAGGCGTAGCCCACGCGCCGGTGGACGTCGGTGGCGGCCCGCCGGTGCCGCTGGAGGCACTGACGGACCACCTGCCGGGCGTTCTCCGGGGTCACGGACGCCGGCAGGGGCATCAGGTCCTCGACCGTCACCGGATCGCTCCAGTCGCGGGCGCCGGCCGGCGCCGCGCAGGCGGACAGCCCGGCCAGCACGATCACTCGAAGCGCTTTGAAGACTCGTTCCATCGCAGCTGCAATCCTCGTTCTTTCCCCCATCCACGGCTTTGATCGAGGGATTTCCGGTCTCCCCCCGCTTGGAATCCGAAGCCCTTCCCGG
>CAYNDR010000028.1:16746-32345 GCA_964395295.1 uncultured Planctomycetales bacterium | reverse complement strand
CGACAGAGTTAACAGGGTGTTAACGCAGTGGCGACTCGACAGCGTTAACACTTTGACAGCCCGGGGGGGGAGTGCTATATGAGGGCCTCCATGCGGGAACTCGAATTGGCCAAGCGCCTGGCCGTCAGGGCCGGGGACTTCCTCATGCGACACCTCGGCGGCCGGCGGGACATCCGCTACAAGGGCCGCGGTTCCAACAACCCCGTCACCGAGATGGACCATGCCTCGGAGGACATGATCGTCCGCGGGATCCGCCGGGAATTCCCCGATCACGCGATCGTGGCCGAGGAAAGCGGGGAGCGGGGGGACTCCCCCTTCCGCTGGTACATCGATCCGCTGGACGGCACCACCAACTACGCCCACAGGCTCCCCATCTGGAGCGTCTCCGTGGGCTATGCCGCGCACGGGCGGGTCGAGGCGGGGGCGGTCTACGCGCCCACGATCGGGGACCTCTTCTGGGCGAGGCGGGGCGGCGGCGCGTTCCGCAACGGCCGGCCCATCCGGGTCTCGCGCACGAAACGCCTGGCCGAGTCGCTCCTGGCCACGGGATTCCCTTACCGGGAACCCATCAGGAGCCAGAACCTGCGCTACTTCGGGGCCTTCATGGTCCGCGCGCAGGCCGTCCGCAGGCCGGGATCGGCCGCGCTCGACCTGGCCTGGGTGGCCTCCGGCGTGCTGGACGGCCATTGGGAGTTCGGCCTGGGGTCCTGGGACATCGCCGCCGGCCTGCTCCTCGCCGAGGAGGCGGGGGCCCGGGTCACCGATTTCCGGGGGCGGCCGGTCGACCTCTCCGAGGGCCAGATCGTGGCGGCGAATCCCATGGTCCACCGGCAGATGCTTGCCGTCCTCCGCCGCGTTCGGCTATAGTAGCGGCCCATGCTGAGCGACCTCGACCGTATCTGCGGGATGCTGGAGGCGGACTCCCCCGAGCTTCAGTGCGCCGCCGCCATGGTTCTCGGGGAATTGAAGCCCAAGGAGGCGGAGGTCCCCAAGGCGCTCCTCCGGGCCCTCAAGTCCGCCAACGAGACGGTGCGGCCCTACGTGCTGGAGGCCCTCGCGCGGATCGACGCCAAGGCCGCGATCCCGCACCTCCTCCCGCTCCTCTCCGGTCCCGACCCGGCCCGCGGCCGCGCCGTCCGCACCCTGGCCTCGCTGGGTCCCGACGCCGCCCGCGAACTGCGCCAGAGCCTCGGGAAGGCGGACGCCCAGGTGCGCCAGGGGATCCTGGAAGTCCTCGGGCAGTTCAAGGACGTGGACGCCTCGGACGCCCTCTTCGCCGGCCTCCTCGATCCCGACCCGGACGTGGCGCGGAAGGCCGCGATGGCCTGCAGCCAGCGCCTCGAGGCCATGTCTCCCGAAGAGAAGTCCAAGGCGCTCCGGGAGGTCCTCGGGTTCATGGAGTCGCCGCGCGTCCAGCGGATCAAGACGCCCCTGGCCGCCTGCCTCCAGGTCGTGGGGGCGGCCAAGGATCCGTCCGCGGCGAGGAAGGTCCTGCCCTACGCGGACCGCCGGCAGGCGCCGGCCGTCCGGACCGCGGCCCTCCAGGCCCTCTCGCGGATGCCCCTGGAGGGAGCGCCCGCGGCCGCCGCGGCCGCGAAGATCCTGCCGTTCCTGGGCGAGGAAGACTTCAACGGCGTCGTCAAGCCGGCGCTCGACGTCCTGGAAAAGATCCCGCTCGGGCGCGCGGAAGGGGAACGCCTCATCAAGCTCGTCGAGAGCCCCCGGCCGCAGGTGCGGCTCTACGCGCTGAAGGCGCTGGGGCCCGTGGGCACGCCGGCCGCCGCGGAGGCGCTGACGGGGGCGCTCCTGAGCGTCGACCCGCAGGTCGTGGAGCGGGCCGAGGCGGCGCTGGGGTCCAACCCCGCGTACGTCCCGATCCTGGTGAAGGCCCTGGAGCGCCAGGAGGACCTGACCCGGGCGTGGAAGATCACCAACGTCCTGCGCGCCCACAAGGAGATCCTGGACAAGGCCACGGTCCGGAAGCTCCTGGCCCGGTGCCTCGCGCTCCTGGAAAAGAAGGACGGCGGCGCGCCGGTGTTCTTCGAGGTGGTGCGGTCGGCCGCGCCGGCGGCGCTGAAGGAGGCGGTCCTGAAGAAGGGCCGCGAACTGCTCCGGCGGGGGAAGGTCGAGGAGGCGGAGCGGACCCTGCGGCTCCTCCACCGTGAAGACCTGGCCGGGCCCGAGACCGAGATGGCGCTGGCGATCGCCCAGCTCCGCCGCCAGCGGCTGGAGCCGGCCCTGGCGTGGCGCGACCAGGGCCACGCGGTCCAGACGTTCAGCCGCCTGGCCAAGCTCGAGGGATTCCCCTTCGTGAAGAGCCTCCAGCAGGACGCGGGCCTGATCTCGCCGGCCGGGCTTTTGTACCTGGGTTTCGCGCTGGTCGAGCGGCAGGGGGCGGACCGGGACGCGGGCGCCGAGGTCCTCCGGTTCGTGGCGCGGAAGTACGCGGCGAAGGAGGAGGGCCGGGTCGCGCGGCTGAAGCTCAAGACCCAGGGAGCCGGATGAACGGACCGATCCACCACTTCGACGTCCGCAACGAGGACCTGCTGTCCTACGACGCGCAAGGGGTCGCCGAGCTCTTCTCGTGCCCGGCGGCCTCCGTGGCCTTCGGCCGGGTGCCGCCCGGGTCCGTGGGCATGCAGGGGATCGCCGCCGAGGGGTGCGAGGACAATGCCGTCGTCCTGAGCGGCCTGCTCTCCTATCCCACGGAGCCCGGCAAGGAACTCTTCGCCGCGAGGGGCGCGTGGGTCGTGGCCCGCCCCGGGGAGATCCAGGGGTACTGCAACCGCAGTGCCAAATCCGTGACCCTGTTCATCTTCCGGCCCAGGGTCCCGGGCGGAACCCTGGAAGGCCGCACGGGGACCCGCGTCTTCGTGCCCGCGTCGCCGCAGGCCGTCCCCCGCGTGACGGCGTACGAGACCCCCGCGTCCCGGGGCGAGGTCCTGGCGCTCCACCCCGGCGGGAACGCGGCGCTGGGCCCCGCGGCCGTCCGCGCCGCGCTGGTGACGGCGGGGCGCGTCATGGCGCTCTCGGGCCGCGAGAAGGTCTCGCTCGACGTCGGCGAGGGGCTCGCGTTCGTGGGGATCCCCGTCGAGTTCGTGGGCGTGGGCGGCCTCTCGGCCGTGGCGGTCTTCTCGACGGCGCGGTAGCCGCTACGCCTTGACGATCTTCTCCCGTCCGGCGCGGACGTCCCGGCAGGCGTTGCGCGAGTCCACCACCAGAGGGGCGTGCCGGACGATCCACGCGTAGTCGTAGCCCGTGTGGTCCGTCACGATCACCGCGGCGTCCGACTCCCGGAGCGTCCCCTCCGTGAGCTCGGCGGGCCTCACCTTCAGGTGCCGGTAGTGGCGCATCGGGGGGAGCTTGGGGAAGAAAGGGTCGTGGTACCGCACGGTCGCGCCCTTCTGCTCCAGGAGCTCGATGACCTTGAAGGACGGCGACTCGCGCGGGTCGTCGATGTCGCGCTTGTAGGCGAGCCCCAGGACCAGGACCTTCGCCCCGCCCAGGGCCTTGCCGCGGGCGCGCAGGGCCTCCTCGGTCCTGCCCACCACGTAGTAGGGCATCTGGACGTTGATCTCGCCGGCCAGGTCGATGAAGCGCGTGGAGAACTGGTACTCGCGGGCCTTCCAGGAGAGGTAGAACGGGTCGATGGGGATGCAGTGGCCCCCGAGCCCGGGGCCCGGGAAAAAGGGCTGGAAGCCGAAGGGCTTCGTGGAGGCCGCGGCGATCACCTCCCAGACGTCGATCCCCATCTTCTCGAAGCACATCTTCAGCTCGTTGACCAGCGCGATGTTGACGCACCGGTAGATGTTCTCCAGGAGCTTCGCCGACTCCGCCACCTCGCAGGAGGAGACTTCCACCACGCGCGCCACGGCCGACCCGTAGAGCGCCGCCGCGAGCCGCCGGCTCTTCTCGTCCATCCCGCCGACGATCTTCGGGGTGTTGGCGTTCGTCCAGGAGGGATTGCCGGGGTCCTCGCGCTCCGGGGAGAAGGCGAGGTGGTACTCCGCGCCCGCCTTGTCCAGCTCCGGCTTCATGATCTCCCGCGTGGTCCCCGGGTAGGTCGTGGACTCGAGCACCACGAGCTGTCCCTTCCGCAGGTGCTTCGAGATCGTCTGGGCGGTGGTCCGGATGAAGGAGAGGTCCGGCCGGCCGTCCGCCGTGAGCGGCGTGGGGACGCAGATGACGATCGCGTCGGCCTCCCTGAGGCGGGCGAAGTCGGACGTGGGCTCGAAGCGCTTGAGGAGCTTCCGGACCGTGGCCGCCTCGATCGACTTGATGTACGACTCCCCGCGCCTCAGCTTCTCGATCTTGGCGGCGTCGATGTCGAACCCCAGGACGCGGAAGCCCTTGCCCGCGAAGAGGCGCACGAGCGGGAGGCCCACGTACCCGAGGCCGATCACGCCCACCACGGCCTTGCGGGCCCGGATGAGGTTCTCCAGGGAGGGATCGCGGCGGGGGTCGCGCTTGCGTTTCATCGTCAGCTCACTCGAAGGGCCTTGCCGAGGACTTCGACCGCGGCGTCCACGTGGCCGCGCTCGATGGTGAGCGGCGGGAGGAAGCGGATCGCCGTTTCGCCGCAGCCCAGCAGGAGCAGGCCGCGCTCGAAGGCGGCCTGGACCACGCGGTTGCGCCGGTCCGGGTCGGGCTTCCCGTCCCGGGGCCGGACGATGTCCATGGCCCGCATGAGCCCGAGGCCGCGGGGCGATCCCGCGTGGGGGAACCGGGCGGCCAGCTCTTCCAACCGCCGGCCGAAGTAGTCCCCCACCCGGCGGGCGTTGTCCATCAGGCCCTGCTCCTCGACGATCTCGAGGGTGCGGAGCCCGGCGGCGCAGGCGACGGGATTCCCGCCGAAGGTGTTGGAGTGGGCCCCGGGGGGCCATGTCTGCAGGTCCGCGCGCGACACCATCGCGCCCAGCGGCAGGCCGCCGCCCGCGGGCTTGGAGACGCAGAGGATGTCCGGGACCACGCCCCAGTGGTCCACGGCCCACCATTTCCCGGTGCGGCCGCACCCCGACTGGATCTCGTCGGCCACGAGGAGGATGCCGTGCCGGTCGCACAGCGCGCGGAGGCCGGGGAGGAATCCCTTCGGGGCCACCGCGTACCCTCCTTCGCCCTGGATCGCCTCCACGAAGATCGCCGCCACGTCCTCGGGCGGCACGGTCTTCCTGAAGAGGACCTTCTCGAGGAAGTCGAGGTCGCCGAACGGCGCGTGCGAGACGCCCGCGACGAGAGGGCCGAAGTGGCGCCGCTGGACCGCCTTGGAGGCGGTGAGCGAGAGGGAGCCCAGGGAACGGCCGTGGAATCCGCCGTAGAAGGCGACCAGGAACGGCCGGCGGGTCGCGTAGCGCGAGAGCTTGATCGCGGCCTCGACGGCCTCGGTGCCGGAGTTCGTCAGGAACGCCATCCTGGGGGACTTCCCCGGCGCGATCGAGCAGAGCTTCTCGGTGAACTCCACCATGACGTCGTAGTAGAAGTCCGGGCCCGCCATGTGGAGGAAGTTGCGGGCCTGCTGGGCCACCACGCGGACGATCTCGGGGTGCGCGTGCCCCAGGGCGTTGACCGCCACTCCCGAGGTGAAGTCGAGGTACCGGTTGCCGTCCACGTCCCAGACGTACGGGCCCTCGCCCCGTTCCACCACCAGGGGGTAGGCCCGGGGGCTGGCGGGGGAGACGACCTTGCGGTCGCGCGCCACGATCGCGCGGGCGCGGGGGCCGGGGGGCGGCACGCGGACGTCGGGGAGGAACCGCGCCTCGGCGGCCCTCCGCCGTCCTCCCGGCGCGCTCGATCGCATTCGTGTCCTCGAAAAAGCCGACGAATTATATAACATGGGGAGAGCCATGAAAAACCTTATCCCGCATTCGAGGCCCACGCTGGGGCGGCAGGAGGAACGGGCGGCGGTCCGCGCCCTCCGGGGCGGGCACCCCGGCGGCGGCGAGGAGGTGGAACGCTTCGAGCGCGAGATGGAGCGCTTCCTCGGCGGCGGGCGCGCCACGGCCGTCCACACCGGGAGCGCGGCCCTGCACCTGGCCCTGCTGGCGCTGGGCGTGGAACCGGGCGACCGCGTCCTCCTGCCCGCCTACGCCTGCGCGGCGGTCCTCAACGCCGTGCGGTATTGCGGAGCGGAGCCCGTCTTCGCGGACGCGGTCCCGGAGACGGCGAACCTCGACCCGGACGATGTCCGCCGCCGCCTGCGGGCCAGGACGCGCGCGGCGATCGTGCCCCACATGTTCGGCCGCGCGGCGCCCACGGCCGCACTCCGGCGCAGGGACTGGGACTCCTCGTATCCAAGGACGAGGGAAGAACGTGGCACGCCGAAGTGCTTCTGACTGAAGCCGAACAGCATCCCGGACACCTCCTGCGGCTCAGCGACGGGCGGATCCTCTTGACCTATGGCCTGTTCAACCTGGCCTCGGACCTGGCGGAGATCCGCCGCCTGGGGGTGCCCGTGGTCGAGGACTGCGCCATGGCCGTGGGCGGGGAGGGGGGGCTCCTGGGGGACGTCTCGGTCTTCTCCTTCTACGCCACGAAGATGATGGCCACCGGCCACGGGGGGATGGTCGTGGCCCGCGGCCGGCGGGCGGCCGCGCGGGTGAGGGACCTCGTGGGGTACGACAACCGGGACGACTACCGGGTGCGCTACAACTACCGGATGAGCGGCCTGGCGGCGGCGGTGGGGCGGGCCCAGCTGGCGAGGGTCCCCGATTTCGTGAAGCGGCGGCGCGAGATCGCCGACTATTATTACAGGACGCTGGGGCTCGGCCCGCCGCCGCCCGGGCACGTCTTCTACCGTTTCGTTCTGCGGGTGGGGCCGGTCGCGCCCTTCGTCCGGTTCATGGCGGCGCGCGGGGTCGAGTGCAAGCGCCCGGTGTACCGGCCGCTGCACCTGTACTTCCCGCGCGCCCCGGGGGAGTTTCCGGGTGCGGAAGACCTGCATCGGTCCTGGGCGTCCATCCCGATCTATCCCTCCCTCCGGCCCCCGGAGATGGGGCGGGTGGCCCGGGCGGCTCGCGCGGCTCTTGGCTAGGTGGTTCCGCTCCACGACGGGGCTCTACGTCTCCCTCCTCCTGTGCCTTTCGGCCGCCCATGCCCAGGATGCCCCTTCGAAACGGCGGGTGCGCTTCGTGGACGGGAAGGCGGACCTCTGCGAGGTCGTCTCCACGGACGCGGAGGGCGTCACCCTGAGGCTCGACCGGGTTCCGCGGCCCGTGAAGTTCCCGTGGTGGCAGGTCGATCCCGAGGACGTCGAGGCGATCCGCTCGGGGGGCCATGGGCCGGAGGAGCCGGCCTCCGCGGAGCGGACGCTCCCGGGGATCCGCGTCCGGACGCGGGACGGGAAGGTCCACGAGGGGATCCTCCTGCCGGGGGCGCCGGCCGGGGACCTGTGGATCAAGGACGCCGGGGGGAAGACCGTCGTCCGCTCGGGGGAAGTGGTCTCCAGGGAGGAGGCCCGGATCCTCCTCCAGCGGATCTACGCGCCGGACGAGCTCTTCAACCACCTGGTCAGCCGGATCCGGCCCGCGACGCCCGAGGACTTCGACCGCCTGGGGGCCGAGCTCGTGCGCGCGAGGCTCGCGGACCGGGCGGGGGCGGTCCTCCGGATGGCCGAGCTCCTGCGCCACCCGGACCGCCCGGAGTCGCGGCTCAACCGGGACCTGGCGAGGCTGAGCGGCGTCCTCGACGGCATCGCGGTCAAGAAGGCGGCGTTCGACGCCCAGGAGAGCTGTCTGGCGGGAGACTACGACAAGGCGCTGGAGCAGATGGACGCGGTGGAGCAGGGACTGCCTTCGCCGCCGCCCCCGGCCGCGCTGGCCGAGGTCCGGCGCCTGCGGGGGCTGGTGCAGGAGCTCCGCGGGGCCGCGCGCGACGATCGGATCGTCCAGGAGTGGCACCGCACGCTCGACACCCTGCTCAAGGCCAAGGCGATGGACCGCGCGGTCTCCTGGGCGGAGGCGGCGGCGTGGGTGGAGCGGGGCCTGCCGGAGGAGGTCGAGCGCGGGGTGCGGGCCCGGTTCAACTTCACGCCCGCGGACCCGGAGGCCCGGCGGGCCTGGGATCGCCGTCCCGAGGAAGCGGCGCTCAAGCATGGCGTGGGGAGCGGCTCGTGGATGGCTCTTCGGCCCGAGGCGCGCGCGCCGGGGGAATGGTGGGACGCGGCGGACGACGCCTCGCGCCACGGCGTCCTCAAGGGCCTGGCGATCGAGAAGCACCTCCACGTGATCTCGAAGGAGATCAAAGGCTGTCCCGCGTGCGGCGGCACGGGGCTCGCGGGGGGCGCGAGGATGCCGGACGAACCGTGCCGCTCATGCCTCGGGGCGAAGTCCAAGCGGGACCTCTTCTACCGTTGATCGGGGACGGGATCCGCTTCCCGCCTACTCCGGCGAGTAGTTCGGCGCTTCCTTGGTGATGAGGATGTCGTGCGGGTGGCTCTCGCGGAGGCCGGCGTTGGTGATGCGGAGGAAGCGGGTCTCCGTGCGGAGCTTGTCGATGGAGGGACAGCCGCAGTAGCCCATGCCCGAGCGCAGGCCGCCGACGAGCTGGTAGACGTAGTCCCCGAGGCGGCCCTTGAAGGGGACCATGCCCTCCACGCCTTCCGGGACGAGCTTGCTGCGCTCCTCGACCTTCCCCTGGCCGTAGCGTTCCTTGGAGCCGCGGATCATGGCGAGCTCCGAACCCATGCCGCGGTAGACCTTGTAGCTGCGGCCCTTGTGGATCACGGTCTCGCCCGGGCTCTCCTCACAGCCGGCGAAGAGGCTGCCGACCATGACGCTCGACGCGCCCGCGGCGATCGCCTTGGGGATGTCCCCGGAGTGGCGGATGCCGCCGTCCGCGATCACGGGGATCCCGGCGCGGTCGGCCTCGCGGGCCACGTCGGCGATCGCGGTGATCTGGGGCACGCCCACGCCCGCGATGACCCTCGTGGTGCAGATCGAGCCGGGGCCGATGCCCACCTTGAGGCCGTCCGCCCCGGCCGCGGCGAGGTCGCGCGCCGCCTCCGCCGTGGCGATGTTCCCGGCGATGACGGGCCGGTCCTTGGCGTCCTTCTTGAGGGCGGCCACGATCTCGATCACGTTCTTCGAGTGGCCGTGCGCCGTGTCCACCACCAGGACGTCGGCGCCCGCCTCCGACAGCGCCCCGGCCCGGTCGAGGTCGTTGACCCCGATGGCCGCGCCCACGCGGAGCCTCCCGCGGGAGTCCTTGCAGGAGATGGGGTACTGGGCGCGCTTGTTGATGTCCTTCATCGTGACCAGGCCGCGGAGGTTGAACTCCTCGTCCACGATGAGGAGCTTCTCGACCTTGCGCTCGTTGAGGAGCGACTTGGCCTGCTCGATCGAGGTCCCCGGGGGCGCCGTGACCAGCGGGGGCTTGGTCATGACGTCCTCGATCTTCCGGGAGTCGTCCGACTGGAAGCGCAGGTCGCGGCTGGTCACGATCCCCACGAGCCGGCGGCCGCGGGTGATCGGGATGCCGTTGATGTTGTGCTCGCGCATCGCGCGGCGCGCCAGGCCCACCGTCTCCTCCGGGGGCAGGCAGAAGGGATCGGCGATGATCCCGGACTCGAACCGCTTGACGCGCGAGACCTCCCGGACCTGTTCCTCGACCGACAGGTTCCGGTGGATGATGCCGATCCCTCCCTCCTGGGCCAGGGCGATCGCCAGCTTGGACTCCGTGACCGTGTCCATGGCGGCGGAGACGATCGGGATGTTGAGGCGGATGTCGCGGGTGAGCCGCGTGGACGTGTCGACCTCGGTGGGGACGACGCTCGAGAGGCGCGGGACGAGCAGGACGTCGTCGAAAGTGATGCCTTCCCCGATGATCTTTTCGGACATAAAACGCCTGAAGTTCGCCGGACTATACTGGCGCCTTCGGGACCAAGTCAAGCGAAAAAATCCGGCGGGGCGCGCTCCGCGATCGGGACGGGAGGAATGACCTTTGCGCTTCGCGCCCGCCGCCCCTATAATCCGCACAACCGATGAGCCCGCACGGCGTTAAAAGGCGGTCCATGAACCGCTCCCTCGCGGCCCTGGGTCCCCTGGCCCTCCCGGCCCTGCTCGCGTGGGCGGCCGGGTGCGGCGGCATCGGCGAGCGGGAGGAGTCCCAGCTCCGCCTCTTCAACCGGATCGCCTACTGCTTCGAGCGGTACAACGCCGCCCTGGACGAGCAGGACGACGCCCTGAAGGTCCCGATCGGCAGGGAACTCGCCCGCCTGGCGGACGGCCGCTTCGAGGACGTGGCGGCCGGGCTCGCCTCGGAGGACGCGCGGAGGCAGAGCCTGGCGGCCTTCGCCCTGGGCTTCTCCAAGAACAGCGTCGCCGCCGGGCTCCTGGCCCGGGCCGCCGGGAACCCCATCCCCGCCGTCCGCGCCAACGCCGCGGCCGCCCTGGGGATGCTGGCGGTCGAGGACGTCCCGACGAAGCCCCTCGTCGATCTCCTGAAGGACCCGGAGCCCCAGGTGCGTCAGGCCGCCCTCTTCGGGCTGTGCTCCATGCTGAGCGAGACCCGCGACCGCGGGCTCCTGGAGACGGTCCACGGGATGCTGGGCGACCCGGCGATGGACGTGCGGAACGAGGCGCTGATCGTCCTGCGCAAGCTGAGGCGGAAGGAGTCGGTGCCCGTGATCCTGGGGAAGCCGGTGAAGGACGCGGATCCCCTGGTGCGCTCCAACGCCGCGGCCGCGCTGGGAGCGATCGGGCGGGACGCGGCGGACGCCACGCCCGCCCTGATCGAGATGCTGAGGGACGACGTGCCGAAGGCGGTCGAGAGCGCCTGGGTGGCGCTCAAGGCGATCCACCAGAAGGACCTCGACCGCTCGTACGGCGGCTGGCGCGGCTGGTACGACGACGAGGTCCAGAACGTCTACGTGTGCCCGGACCACAAGGACGTCTCCCAGGCGGTCCCGGGGGAGTGCCCCCAGTGCAAGGCCAAGCTCGACCGCATGCCGCGCGACGCGGCCCGGAAGTCCAAGGCCCCGGAGGGGCCGTTCGCCTGCCCGGACCACCCCGAGGTCATGACCTCCACGCCGGGGAAGTGCGGCCGGACCGCCTGCGGGAAGGACCTCGTCCCCAGGGAGGCCGCCCCGGCGGTCTGCGCCTGCCCCAGCCACCCGGAGGTACAGACGGCCACGCCCGGACGGTGCGGCAAGCCCGCCTGCGGGAAGGACCTCGTCCCGAGGAAGTAGCCGGGGCGGAGAACCGCGATTCGGGAATCGCGATCCGGGTTTCGGGATATAATCCCCTTGATGGCGGAGGAACCCGATCCGGGCGTGGACCGGCAGGAGGTCCTGCGCGAGATGGAGGCGGCCGTCTTCGAGCCGCCGCGGCCGGTCCTTCCCCCGCCGGGGACGCCCGAGGAGCCGCCTCCCGAGCCCGAGCCCGCGGCGCGCCCGCCCGCCGCCCGGGAGATCCGCCGGGCCGGGCTGGCCGGAGCGGCCCCGGCCTTCGCGGGGGCGGCCTGGCTGGCCGTGGCGATGACCTCGAAGGGGTGGGCGGCGTACGTCCTCTCCGCGGCCTTCCTGACCGCGGGCCTCCTGTTCCTGGGACGGGCCTTCCTCCGCGAAAAGCCTTGACACCCCGCCGGGGCCTCCCTATATTGGGCCCTCCTCATGAGAGGCACGAAGCAAAAATCGTTCCTGGCCAGCGCCAAGACCCAACGGCATGACTGGTACCTGGTCGACGCCAAGGACCGCATCCTGGGACGGCTGGCCACGCGAGTGGCGATGGTCCTCATGGGCAAGCACCGGCCCGACTACACCCCGTTCCTGGACACCGGGGACTTCGTCGTCGTGCTGAACGCGGGAAAGGTCCGGCTGACGGGCCGCAAGGCCGAGCAGAAGGTGTACAAGCGGTTCTCCGGATACCCCGGCGGCCAGAGGGAGGTCCCCTTCGCCGAGGAGTTCGCCAAGCATCCCGAGGAGGTCTTCCGCCACGCGGTGCTGGACATGCTCCCTCGGGGAACGCTGGGCCGCCAGCAGATCACCAAGCTCAAGGTCTACCGGGGGGCGGAGCACCCGCACGCGGCCCAGCCGCTCAAGCCGCTGGAGATCAAGTGATGGCCGAGCTGAAGGAGTACATCTGGGGCACCGGCCGGAGGAAGACCTCCGTCGCGCGCATCCGCCTCTCGCGCGGCGCGGGCGCGATCACGGTCAACAAGCGCCCCTTCGACAAGTATTTCCTCACCGACGACGACCGCCAGACCGCCCTGGCGCCCCTGCACGCCACCAAGGCGTTCGGGCGGTACGACATCATGGTCAACGCCTCGGGCGGCGGCGTCTCGGGCCAGGCCGGCGCCGTGAAGCTCGGCATCGCCCGCGCCCTCATGAAGATCGAGCCGGCGCTCGAGTCCGTCCTCCGCTCCCAGAGCCTCCTCACCCGCGACCCGCGGATGAAGGAGCGCAAGAAGTGCGGCCTCCGGGGCGCCCGACGCGGGGTCCAGTACTCCAAGCGCTAGGGAGGCCCTCCATGGGCTTCGCCCCCAGCTCCCGCCTCCAGCGGCTGCCCCCGTACCTCTTCGCCGAGTTCGAGCGCAGGCGCGCGGCGCTCGAGAAGGCCGGAAGGGACATCGTCAACCTCGGCATCGGGGACCCCGACCAGCCGCCGCCGGCGCTCCTGCTGGACACGCTCGCGGCCCGCCTCCGCGACGAGGGCGTCCACCAGTATTCCCCCTCGCAGGGGATCGAGGAGTTCCGCTCCGCCGTGGCCGCGTTCATGGGGAAGCGCTACGGCGTCTCCCTGGAAAACCGGGAGGTCTGCCTGGGCGTGGGCTCCAAGGAGGTCATCGCCCACCTCCCGCTGGCGCTGACGGACCCGGGCGACGTGGTGCTGATCCCCGAGCCGGGCTATCCGCCGTACCGCTCGGGGACGATCTTCGCGCTGGCCGAGCCGCACGTGATGCCGCTCTCCAAGGACCGGGGCTTCCTGCCCGACCTCGACGCGATCCCCGCCGATGTCGCCCGGCGCGCGAAGATCCTCTACGTCAACTACCCCAACAACCCCACCGGCGCGGTCGCTCCGGAGGGCTTCTACCGGAAGTGCGTGGAGTTCGCCCGCCGGAACGGCACGATCGTGGTCTCCGACGAGGCCTACGCGGAGCTCTACTACGAGGAGCCGCCGGTCTCGTTCCTGCAGACGCCCGGCGCGAAGGACGTGGGCGTGGCGGTCCACTCGATGACGAAGACCTTCTCCATGGCCGGGTGGCGCGTGGCGTGGATCTGCGGCAACCCGGAGATCGTGGAGATCGTCCGGGGCTTCAAGGCCAACTGCGACAGCGGCCAGTTCATGGCCTTCCAGAAGGCCGTGGCGCGGGTCCTCGCCGAGGGGACCGGCGACATGAAGTCGATCCGGGACATGTACCGCCGCCGCCGCGACCTCTTCGTGGAGGGGACGCGGAAGCTGGGATGGGACGTGCCCTCCCCGAAGGCCGGCCTCTACGTCTGGTTCGAGGTCCCGCGGAAGGGCATGCCTTCCATGGCCTTCGCCGAGAAGGCGATGGAGGAGGCGGGCGTCATCATGCTCCCGGGCTCCGGCTTCGGCCGGGCGGCCGAGGGATTCATGCGCGTGGCGCTCACGGTCACGGAGGACCGCGTCCGGGAGGCCGTCTCCCGCCTCTCCCGCCTGAAGCTGTGACCCGCCCGATCGTCATCGCCTCCCGCAACGCCGGCAAGATCCGGGAGATCCTTCACGCCCTCGCCGGCCTTCCCGCGGACCTCGCGGTCCGCGACGACCTCCCCGAGGTGGTCGAGGACGGCGCCACCTTCGCGGAGAACGCGCGGAAAAAGGCCGTGGAGACGGCGCGCTTCGCGGGCCTGTGGGCGCTGGCGGACGACTCGGGGCTGGAGGTCGACGCGCTCGGGGGGGCCCCGGGGGTCCGCTCGGCGCGCTGGTCCGGGGAGGGCCCCGGGGGCAACAACCTCAAGCTCCTGGCCGAGCTCCGGGGCGTCCCGGCCGCGGCGCGCACGGCGCGGTACCGGGCCGTGGTCGTCGTGGCGGCCCCGGACGGGACGGTCGTGGCCGAGGCGGAGGACGCCTGCGAGGGCCTGATCGGCTTCGAGCCGAAGGGGAAGGGCGGGTTCGGGTACGACCCGCTCTTCGTCGTCCCCCGCCTCCAACGGACGATGGCGGAGCTGGCGCCGGACGAGAAGAACGCCCTCTCCCACCGGGGGAAGGCGCTGGAAAAACTGAGAGGGCCCTTGACTCGGGCCCTCTCCGGCATTATATGATCTTGCAGAGATGAAAGCGCGGCACGACGATCCCATCCGGGTCCGGGAGACCGAGGCCCGGCGGCGGTTCGACGCCTTCGAGGTCGGCCTGGCGAAGGCCGCGCTCGGGGCGGACCCCAGGAATGCGGGGGCCCTCCACATGCTCGGCCAGGCGCTCACGCGCGCGGGCCGGCACCAGGAGGCGCTGGAGGCGGACCTGAGGCTCGCGGCGCTCCGGCCCGAGGATCCCGTGGTGTTCTACAACCTCGCCTGCAGCTACGCCCAGCTGGAGAACCTGGACGCGGCCTTCGAGGCCCTCAACCGGGCGTTCGACCTCGGGTACAACGACTATCCCTACATGCTGCGCGACCCGGACCTCAAGAACCTCCGGGAGGACCTCCGGTTCAAGAAGCTCCTGGACCGGAAGTGGGGCAAGCGGCAGCCGTAGCTGCGATGTCCAAACCCAGGATCGAGTTCGTCTGCCAGCAGTGCGGCGGCCGCCAGCCCAAGTGGATGGGCAAGTGCCCGGACTGCGGCGAGTTCAACACCCTCGTGGAGGAGGCGGCGCGCCCCGAGGAAAGCGCCCGCCGCCCGATCCTTTCCGAGGACCGCCCGGTCCCCATCACCGAGGTCCAGCCGGCCGACCGCCCGAGGCTGGCGGTGGGGATCGGCGAGTTCGACCGCGTCCTCGGGGGCGGGATCGTCGTGGGCTCCGTCTGCCTGATCGGCGGCGACCCCGGCATCGGGAAGTCCACCCTCATCCTGCAGATCTGCCAGAGGATCGCGGCGCAGGGCCGCCGGGTCCTCTACGTCTCCTCCGAGGAGTCGGTGATGCAGACGAAGCTCCGGGCCGAGCGCCTCGGGGCGGACTCGCCGAACCTCTTCGTCGTCAGCGAGACGAGCCTCCCGGTGATCCGCAAGTACCTGGAGGAGATGAAGCCGGCCTTGGCGGTGGTGGACTCGATCCAGATGATCTACCGCCCGGAGATCCCCAGCGCGCCGGGAACGGTGAGCCAGGTGCGGGAGTGCGCCGCGGACCTCACGTACCTGGCCAAGCGGGCGGGGATCTCGCTGTTCATCGTGGGGCACGTCACCAAGGACGGCTCGATCGCCGGGCCGCGGACGCTGGAGCACGTGGTGGACGCGGTCTTCTACTTCGAGGGCGACCGGTTCCAGTCCTTCCGGCTCCTCCGGGGCGTCAAGAACCGCTTCGGATCGACCAACGAGATCGGGATCTTCGAGATGGTCGCCAGCGGCCTGGCCGAGGTGGCCAACCCGAGCGAGCTGTTCATGAGCCGGGAGGGGGCCCCGCGCGAGGGCTCGGTGGTCACGCCCAGCTTCATCGGGTCGCGGACCCTGCTGGTGGAGATCCAGGCGCTCACCACCCCCAGCGCCTACCCCGACA
>CAYNDR010000028.1:4046-16736 GCA_964395295.1 uncultured Planctomycetales bacterium | reverse complement strand
ATGGTCCTGGCGGTCCTGTCCCGCCGGTGCGGCTTCTCCGCCGCCAAGGAGGACGTCTTCGTCAACGCCGTGGGCGGGGTCCGCATCGACGAGCCGTCGGCGGACCTCGCGGTGGCCGCGGCGATCGCCTCGAGCCTGCTGGGCCGCCCGGCGGAGGGGCGGACGGTGGTCTTCGGCGAGGTGGGCCTCGCGGGGGAGGTCCGGGGGGTGACCCAGGCGGCGGCGCGCCTGGCGGGGGCGCGGCGGCTGGGCGTCACGCGGGTGGTCCTGCCGCGGGACAACGTCAAGTCCGTGGGCGAAGCGGGGGCGATCGAGGTGGTCCCTGCAGGGGACCTCGAGGAGGCCTTCGCGGGGGCGCGGATCCAGTAGGGCGCGGAAGCCGTCAACAGGGGTGACAATCCGGCTCCTTTGCGGTATACTATGGCCCCATCGACGATGGGCCACGTTCAGCTCGCCATCCTCTGGCACTTCCACCAGCCGTGCTATCGGGACCTCCTCACGGGCAGGATCCTGATGCCGTGGGTGCGCCTCCACGGGGTGAAGGACTACACCGGCATGGCGGCGCTCCTGGAGGAGTTCCCGGGGATCCGCTGCACCGCCAACTTCAGCCCCGTCCTTCTGGACCAGGTCGAGGCCTACGTGCAGGGCGCCACGGACACGATGCTGGACCTGTCGCTCCTGCCGGCGGCCTCGCTGACCGAGGAGCAGAAGTCGGCGGTCCTCGCCACGTTCTTCTTCGCCCACCGGGAGACCGTGATCGGCGCCTTTCCCCGGTACCGCGAGATCCTGGGCCTCAGCCGCGCCGGGAAGGCGCTCCGCGAGCAGGACTTCCGCGACCTCCAGGTGCTGGCCAACCTGGCCTGGTTCCACCCCACGATCCGGACGGTGGACGACCTCCGGCGGAAGGGCCGGGGGTACGAGGAGGCGGACAAGCCGGCGCTCGTGGCCCGCACGCGGGAGACGCTGGCGGCCCTCGTCCCGCGGTGGAAGGCCCTCGGGGAGCGGGTGGAGCTCTCCGTGAGCCCCTGCTACCATCCCATCGTGCCGCTCCTGTGCGACTACGCCAGCGCGCGCGAGGCGATCCCCGGCCTGCCGCTCCCCCGCGCCCCCTCGCTCCGCGGCGAGGCGGAAGTCCAGGTCCGCCGGGCCTTCGACGCGGGCGAGCGCCGCTTCGGGCGACGGCCGCGGGGGATGTGGCCCTCGGAGGGGTCGGTGAGCCAGGAGGCGTGCGAGCTCTTCGCGCACTGCGGCGCCCGCTGGGTGGCCACCGACCAGGCCCTGCTGGGGGAGCCGGGCGTCCGGACGCTCGGGGACCTCAAGATCGCGTTCCGCGACACCGCCCTGTCCAACCTCCTCAGCTTCACCTACCCGTCGATGGAGCCCGAGGCGGCCGCGCGCGACTTCATCCGTCGGCTGGAGGACCGGGAGGGCCCCGTGCCCGTGATCCTGGACGGGGAGAACCCGTGGGAGCACTACCGGGGCGGGGGCGTGCCGTTCCTGCGCGCGCTCTTCCGGGGGCTCTCCGGCCACCCGACGATCCGCACCGCCACGATGGACGAGCTGGAGTCCACGGGCCGGATCGACCGCGTGCCCGCGGGATCGTGGATCAACCGGAACTTCGCCGTCTGGATCGGCCACGAGGAGGACCGCCGCGCGTGGGAGCTCCTGGGCCGCGCCGTGGAGGACCTGAAGGACTCGGCGGACGAGGCGGTCTGGGAGTGCCTCCGCGCGGCCGAGGGGAGCGACTGGTTCTGGTGGTTCGGGGAGGACTACGCCTCCGCGCAGGACATGGAGTTCGACGCCTTGTTCCGCCGGCACCTGATGAACGCCTACCGCGCGGCGGGCCGGGCCTGGCCGGAGGCCCTGCGGCACCCGGTCAAGCGGCCGCGCCGGGAGGTGCTCTTCGAGGCCCCGGCGGGGCTCCTCTCGGTCCGCGTGGACGGGCGCCGGAACGGCTACTTCGAGTGGAACGCCTCGGGGCGCTACGAGCTGTCGCGCGAGTACGGCGTGACTTCGGGCGAGGCCGCCTTCCTCCGCGACATCCGCTACGGATTCGACCTGGCCAGCCTCTTCATCCGCCTCGACTTCCGGCCGGGCGTGGACGCCCGGTCCGCGCTCGACGGGGCCGCCCTGCGGATCGTGACCACGCGGCCGCGGCACAAGGTCGTGCCGCTGGCGGGGGTCGTGGAGGAGATCTACGAGGCCGGGGTCCCTTTCAGTTCCCTCGACGTTTCGGGCGGCGATGAGGTAGAATTTTTCCTCGAGATCGAGCGGGCCGGGGGGGCGGCGGTTCGGATCCCCACCCTGGCCCCCCTGTGGTTCAAGGCGCCCTCGGCGGATTACCGGTGGGTGAACTGGCAAGCATGAGATCAGTCCATTGGGCGGCGGCCGGAGCCCGGGGCCCGGAGCCCGGGCCCCGGCCTGGGAACTGACATGCCTGAACTGCGCCGCGACCCCGTCATCGGCCGCTGGGTGATCGTCGCCGTGGACCGCGCCCGGCGGCCCGACGAGTTCCGCAAGAACGGCGCGTCCGAGGGCTTCCCCAAGGACGTGCCCTGCGTCTTCTGCCCGGGGAACGAGCATCACACGCCCCCCGAGATCATGGCGATCCGCCCCGAGGGGCCCTGGGGAGGGGCCGGCTGGCGGGCGCGGGTGGTGCCCAACAAGTTCCCCGCGCTCATGGTGGAGGGCGACCTGTCCAAGAGGGGCGACGGCCTCTACGACATCATGAACGGCGTGGGGGCGCACGAGGTGATCATCGAGACGCCCCGCCACGAGATCTCGCTCACCAGCCTCTCGGACGACGAGGTCCGCGACGTCCTGTGGCTCTACAAGGCGAGGATGCTCGACCTCCGCAACGACCACCGCCTGGTGTTCGCCCTGGTCTTCAAGAACGTGGGGGAGCGGGCGGGCGCGTCCCAGGAGCACACCCACTCGCAGATCATCGTGACGCCCATCGTGCCCCTGCGGGTCCAGAACGAGATCGTGCGGTGCAAGGACTACTTCGAGTACCGGGACCGGTGCCTGCTCTGCGACATGGTGGTGCAGGAGCTCTCGAGCGGGATCCGCGTGGTCCTGGAGACGCCGAACTTCGTGGCGTTCGAGCCCTTCGCCGCGCGCTTCCCCTTCGAGACGCACCTCATGCCCAAGCGCCACTGCTCCCACTTCGAGATGACGGAGGACGGCCTGCTCCCGGAGCTGGCCCGCTGCCTGAGTTCCACGCTGGCCCTGATCTATCGCGCCGTGGACTTCCCGTCCTACAACTACCTGATCCACACCAGCCCGCTCAACGCGCCGCCCCTCCATCACTACCACTGGCACTTCGAGATCATCCCGAGGATCACCCGGACGGCCGGCTTCGAGTGGGGGACCGGGTTCTACATCAATCCCGTGCCTCCGGAGAACGCGGCGCAGTACCTCCGGGAGGTCAAGATCTAGGGAGTTGGGTGTTGGGGGTTCTTCTTCGCATGAAGGTCGCCCTGGTCGCCCCCGAGGTCGCCCCCTTCTCGAAGACGGGGGGCCTGGCCGACGTCGTCGGCTCCCTCCCCGGCATGCTGGAGGCGCTGGGGGCGGAGGCGGTGACCGTCTCGCCGCTCTACCGCTCTTCGAGGAGCCGCTCCCTGAAGCGCATGCCCCTCCGGTTCCGGGTGCGCCTGGGGGGGGCGGAGGTGGAAGGGGGAGTGGCGCGGTCGGGCCCGCACTACTTCATCGAGAACGACGCCTTCTTCGACCGGGAGGGGCTCTACGGGACCCCGCAGGGCGATTACGCGGACAACTCCTCGCGGTTCATCTTCTTCTGCCGCGGCGTGATGGAGCTCCTCCGGGAGCTCGGCCCGCCGGACGTGGTCCACGCCCATGACTGGCAGTGCGGCCTCCTGCCCGCCTACCTCCGGACGCTCTACGCCGGGTCGTTCCCGCGCACCCGGTCGGTCTTCACGGTCCACAACCTCGCCTACCAGGGGGTCTTCCGCTCCCAGGACATGGAGCTGACGGGCCTGGACTGGAAGCACTTCCACTGGCGCGAGATGGAGTTCTACGGCAGCCTGAGCTTCCTCAAGGCCGGGCTGGTCCACGCCGACGCGATCACGACCGTGAGCCCCACCTACGCCCGCGAGATCCAGACCGAGGGGATGGGGTGCGGCCTCCACGGCGTCCTGCGCGAGCGGTCGGCGGCGGTCCACGGGATCCTGAACGGCGTCGACTACGCCGAGTGGGATCCCGGCGCGGACCCCCACCTCGCGGCGAACTTCACGGCCGGGGACCTCTCCGGCAAGGAGGCATGCAAGGCCGCCCTGCAGGGGCGCTGCGGCCTGCCCGTCCGGCCCCGCGTCCCGCTGGCGGGGGTGATCGGGAGGCTCGCGGAGCAGAAGGGGATCGGCCTCCTCCTCCGGGCCGCCGACGCGCTGGCGGCGGAGGGGCTCCAGGTCGTGGTCCTCGGGTCGGGCGACCAGCACCTCCAGGACGGCGTCTTCAGCCTCGGCCTGCGCCACGCCGGACGCTTCTCGGTCCACGTGGCCTTCGACACCGCCTTCGCCCACCAGATCGAGGCGGGCTGCGACTTCCTGCTGATGCCTTCCCTGTACGAGCCCTGCGGGCTCAACCAGATCCACGGCCTGCGGTACGGCACGGTGCCGGTGGTGCGCGCCACGGGCGGCCTGGCGGACACGGTGGAGGACGGCGTCACGGGATTCGTCTTCCGGGACTACTCGGTCGAGGCGTTCCTGGGGGCGGTCCGCCGGGCGATCGAGGCGTACGGGGCGCCGGCGAGGTGGGCGGAGATGATGCGGGAGGGCATGGCGAGGGACTTCAGCTGGGCGGCCTCGGCGCGGCGGTACCTGGAGCTGTATGAGTCGCTTTCGGCGGGGGCCTGAGCGGATGCCCTTTTTCGTTTTTGTCCCGCCGCCTTTGTGGTGTAATCCCCCAGGATGACGGCCGAGCTTCCCGCCCGCTCCCACGACCGACCGCGCGTCCCCCGCGGAGGTTTCCGGGGATTCCCGTGAACCTCCTGATCCTGTCCCGGAAGAGGACCCTCTACTCGACCCGGCGCCTCCGGGAGGAAGCCCTCCGGATGGGGCACCGGGTGGACGTGGTCGATCCGTTCAAGTGCGTCCTGCTGATCCAGGAGGGCGTGCCGTCGGTCCTGCTGAGAGGGCGGCCGTTGCCCCGGCCGGACGCGGTCCTGCCGCGGATCGGGACCACGGGCACGGCCTACACGGTCGCGGTCGCGCGCCACTTCGGCCTCATGAAGGTCCCGCTCGTGAACGAGCCCGGGCCCATCGCGCGGGCGAAGGACAAGCTCGGGTGCCTGCAGTTGCTGTCCTCCCGGGGCATCCGCGTGCCGGACACGCTCGTCTCGCGCTACCCGCGCGACCTGGACCGGCTGATCCGGCTGGTGGGGGGACCGCCGCTGGTCCTCAAGCTCCTCCGCGGCACGCAGGGGACGGGCGTGGTCTTCGCGGAGAGCCGGGAGTCCGTGGGATCGATGCTGGAGACGATCTGGAGCCTGGGCGAGGACATCCTCGTCCAGCGCTTCATCGCCGAGTCGAAAGGGAGGGACGTCCGCGCCCTGGTGATCCACGGAAAGGTGCGCGCCGCGATGCGGAGGATCGGGCGGGACGGGGAGTTCCGCTCCAACATCCACCGCGGCGGCGTGGGGGAGGGGATCGACCTCCCTCCGGAGTACGAGAGGGCGGCCGTCCGGGCCGCGAAGGCCGTGGGGCTGGGGCTGGCGGGCGTGGACATGCTGGAGTCCGCGGAAGGGCCGATGGTGATCGAGGTCAACGCCTCGCCGGGATTCGAGGGGCTCGAGGAGGCGACGGGCCTGAACGTCGCCCGGATGTTCATCGAGGCCGCCGCGCGGGCGGCGCGGGGGAAGGGATGAAGGCCTTCCTGATCGCGGGCATGAAGGTCCGGCCGGGCCGGAGCAAGGACCTGAAGATCCGCATCAGCGAGTTCTTCACGGCTACGCCCGTCTTCATCCCGGTGACGGTCCTGCACGGGCCGCGGCCCGGGCCGGCGCTCTACGTCACGGCGGCCGTCCACGGGGACGAGATCAACGGGCTGGAGATGGTCCGGAGGATCCGCGCGGACCTGGACCCCCGGCGCCTGCGGGGCACCGTGATCCTGGTCCTGATCGCCAACCCGATCTCCTTCCTCACGATGACCCGCGCCCTTCCGGACGGCCGGGACCTCAACCGCGCCTTCCCCGGCCGGGACAGCGGGTCCATCGCGGCCCACATCGCCGACGCCCTCTTCAGCAAGATCGTCCGGATCTCCGACTACGGGATCGACCTGCACACCGCGACGGCGGGCCGGACGAACCTCCCCCACGTGCGGGCGGACATGAAGCGGCCCGCGGTGCGGCGCCTGGCCGCGGCCTTCGGGTGCGAGGTGATCTTCGACCTCCAGGGGGAGAAGGGGACGCTCCGCCGGGCCGCCACGGAGGCGGGGGTCCCCACGATCGTCTACGAGGCGGGGGAGCCCCTCAAGTTCCAGGAGCCGCTCATCCGGCGCGGCGTGAAGGGCCTCCGGAACGTCCTGGCGGACCTCCGGATGTACGAGTTCCCGCGGGCGTCGCCTCCCCTCCAGATCGTCGTGACCGACCACCGCTGGGTCCGCGCGGAGAAGGGGGGCATCCTGAACCTCGAAGTGAGGCCCGGTGATATAATTGACCGGGGAGACACGATCGCGGTGAACACCAAGCCCTTCGGGACGGAGGTCAGCCGGCTCCGGGCGCCGTACGCGGGGCTCGTGGCGGGATGCACGACGGTCCCCATGGTGTTCCCCGGCGCCGCGGTCTGCCACCTGGTCCCCCTGGACGCGCGCCACCGGGTCCTCGGGAAACTCCTCAGGCGGCAGAGGTCGTCCTTCCGTTAGGGGCGGGATCATGGGAACTTCGGACCTGGAGATGGTCGGGCGGCTGGCCCTGGCCGGCGTCCTCGGCGGGCTGATCGGGCTGGAGCGCGAGACGCACGGCCAATCGGCCGGCCTGCGGACCCACATGGTGGTGGCGCTCGGGGCCTGCCTGATCATGCTGGTCTCCTTCCACGTGAACTCCCTGAATCCGGAGAGGGCGGACCCGGGCCGCATCGCCGCGCAGGTCGTCACCGGGATCGGGTTCCTGGGCGCGGGCGCGATCCTCCGGTTCGGCATGTCGGTCAAGGGCCTCACCACCGCGGCGTGCCTCTGGACGGCGGCCGGGATCGGCCTGGCCGCGGGGTGCGGCTACTGGAAGGCGGCCGGGGTCACCACGGTCTTCACGCTCCTGACGGTCTTCCTCCTCGACAGGATCGAGAAGACGGTCCTCCACGGGCGGTCCTTCCGGCGGATCGTCATCCATGCGAAGGACGCGGCCGGGCTCGTGGGCCGCGTGGAGGAGATCCTGGAGGGGCTCGGGCTGGGCATCAAGGAGGTCGACATCCAGCGCGACCTCGTGGAGAAGAAGCTCCAGATCACCGTCCTGGCGACCTGCGAGGAGAAGGCGGACGTGGACGCCCTGAGCCGCGGGATCGGAGACATCGGCGAGGTCGAAAAGGTCGAGATCGAGTAGGAGCGCCGGGAAAGATGACTCTCACCACAAAGGCGCCAAGAGCACAAAGGGGGAATATTGCTCGTTCCCCCCTGGTTCACCCGGGGGGAAGAGGGGAATCCTCCGTTGCCGCGTCTTCCTTGTGTTCTTCGCTAGGGTAATGGCCATGGATTTCTCGGCGGTGCCCGTCCTCGTCCTGGCGGGGGGCCGGGGACAGCGCCTGGAGCCGCTCACCCGGGACCGCGCCAAGCCCGCGGTGCCCTTCGGGGGCATCTACCGGATCATCGACTTCTCGCTGTCCAACTGCGTGAACTCCGGCCTTAGGAAGGTGACGGTCCTCGTCCAGTACCGCTCGCGGTCGCTCATGCGCCACCTGCGCGAGGGATGGCAGATCCTCTTCAACCCGGCGGTGGGCGAGTACCTGGAGACCCTGCCCCCCCAGTATGACACGGCCGAGGGCTACGAGGGAACCGCCGACGCGGTCTTCCAGAACCTCTTCGCGATCCGGGAGGAGGGGGCGAAGGAGGTCCTGATCCTGGCCGGCGACCACATCTACAAGATGGACTACCGGCACCTGCTGAGGTTCCACGAGGAGCGCCAGGCGGAGGCCACGGTCGGGGCGGTCGAGATGCGCGGGGCCGCGGCGGCGCGGCAGTTCGGCGTGTTCGAGGTCGACGCGGAGCACCGGATCCTCGGCTTCGAGGAGAAGCCGGAGCGGCCCAAGCCGCTCCCCTCCAACCCGGACCTGTGCCTGGCCTCCATGGGGATCTACGTCTTCCGGCCCCAGGCGCTCGAGGCCCTGCTCGACGAGGACGCGCACGACGCCTCCAGCTCGCACGACTTCGGGAGGGACATCATCCCCCGGATGGTCCGCCAGAAGCGGCCGGTCTTCGCCTTCAGCCTGGTGGACGAGAACAAGAAGGAGGCGAAATACTGGAGGGACGTGGGGACGATCGAGGCGTACTACGAGGCGAACATGGACCTCGTGTCGGTCACGCCCCACCTGAACCTGTACGACATGGCATGGCCGATCCGCACCCTCCCGATCGCCGCCCCGCCCCCCAAGTTCATCTTCGCCGGGCAGGAGCCGGGACGGGTGGGGATGGCGGTGGACGCGATGGTGTCGCCGGGGTGCATCATCTCCGGCGGCCGGGTGGAGCGGTCGGTCCTCTCTCCCTTCGTCCGGATCAACAGCTATTCCTACGTGGGGGATTCCATCCTGTTCGAGAACGTGTCCGTGGGGCGCCACGCCCGCCTCCAGCGGACCATCGTGGACAAGGACGTCGCCATCCCTGAGGGGATGCAGATCGGCTTCTTCCCGGACGAGGACCGGAAGCGGTTCACGGTGACGGACTCCGGGATCGTCGTCATCTCCAAGCGCACCGTGATCTGAGGACCCCGGGAGGACTCCCATGCCCGACTTCGACGTCGTCGTCATCGGCAGCGGTCCGGGCGGGTACGTCGCCGCGATCCGCGCCGGCCAGCTCGGCCTCAGGACGGCGCTCGTCGAGAAGGATTCGAAATGGGGAGGGACCTGCCTCCACCGCGGGTGCATCCCCACGAAGGTCCTCCTGCACGACGCGGCCCTCTACGACCGGATCCGGGAGGCGGGGCGCTTCGGCATCGAGGTGCAGGGGGTCCGGCTGGACTTCGGGGGGGTGCAGAAGCACAAGGAAAGGGTCGTCCGGAAGCTGGCCCTGGGCGTGGAGGGGCTCCTCCGGAAGAACAAGGTCCATCTGGTCAACGGCTTCGGCCGGCTCGTCCGGCCGGGCGTGGTGGAGGCGGCGGGGAAGCCGGTCTCGGCGGGGGCCGTCATCGTGGCGACCGGCTCGGAGGTGAAGACGCTTCCGGGGATGGAGCCGGACGGGAAGGGGATCATCACCAGCGACCAGGCCCTCGAGCTCCAGGAAGCGCCCAAGTCCATGGTCGTGATCGGGGCGGGCGCCGTGGGCATGGAGTTCGCCTCGATCTATTCGAGGTTCGGGACCCAGGTCTCGGTGGTCGAGATGATGCCCCGGATCCTGCCCCTGGAGGACGAGGAGGTCGCCGGCGAGCTCCAGAAGATCCTGTCGAAGCGGGGCCTCAAGTTCCATACGGGGGCGAAGGTCGAGTCCGTCCGGCCCGGGGGCGAGGTGGTGCTCGCGGCCGGCGTGAAGACCGTGGCGCTGAATGCCGAGAAGGTCCTCGTGGCGGTGGGCCGGAGGCCCAACACGGAGGGGATCGGCCTGGAGAACGCCGCCGTGAAGGTCGAGAGGGGCTACGTCGGGGTGGACGAGCACAACGCCACCGGCGAGCCGGGGGTATACGCGGTCGGGGACATCGTGCTGGGACGCCCCCCGCTGGCGCACGTGGCCAGCGCGCAGGGGATCCTGGTCTCGGAGAAGCTCGCGGGGAAGGAGGTCCGCCCGATCCATTACGGCCGCATCCCGAGCGTGGCATACTGCGATCCGCAGGTGGCCTCCGTGGGCCTGACGGAGAAGGCCGCCCGGGAGAAGGGCTGGGCCGTGAAGTGCGGGAGGTTCCCTTTCGCGGCCAGCGGGATGGCCTCCGTGAGGGGGGAGAACGAGGGCTTCGTCAAGGTCGTGGCGGAGACGAAGTACGGCGAGGTCCTGGGCGTCCACATCCTCCACGCGCACGCGGCGGACCTGATCCCCGAGGCGGTGGCCGTCCTGGGCGGGGAGATGACGGTGGACGACCTGGCCCACGCGGTCCACCCGCACCCGACCCTGTCGGAGGCGGTGATGGAAGCCGCGCACGCGTTTTACGGTCGCGCCATCCACGCCCCGTCGTCATAATAGGGCTGTCCGCGTGAAGGACCGCCGGGAGCCGACCATGATGAAGAGATGCCCGTTCTGCGCCGAGGAGATCCCCGAGGAATCCAGGGTCTGCAAGTTCTGCAGTTCCACGGTCGTCAAGAAGTGCCCGTTCTGCGCCGAGGAGATCGTGGCGACGGCGCGGCGGTGCCGCTTCTGCAGCAGCGACCTCTCCGGCGGGACCGGCGAGCCCAAGGCCAAGCCCACGAGGGCGCGCCAGCGGGCCGACTCCACGCTGGGGGAGGAGCGCGGGATCGTGGTGACGATCCTGCTGATCTTCGTCACGTGCGGCATCTGGGGCTTCGTGGTCCTGTACAAGATCGGCGACGAGCTCAACCGCCACCAGGGCAAGAACCAGGTCAACGCCGCGATGGACCTCCTCCTGTTCTTCGTGACGTGCGGATTCTGGGGAATCTACCTCATGTACAAGTACCCCAGGGTCCTCCAGGAGATCACGGTGGAGGAGGAGATGCCGGTGGTGGACGTCACCGTGCCGTGCATCCTGCTGACCGTGTTCGGGCTCTACATCGTGGCGCTGGCCATCCTCCAGAACGAGATGAACAAGCACTGGGAGGCGCACCGGACCCTGAAGGCCTCGGGACTTTAGGGATTGGCCTCTCGGCGAAGGGAGGGGGATTAAATATCGTGAAGTCCGGGGGGGACGAGAGAGGATCCGGGGGGCGCGCCCGGATCGGATCCGTGAACCGGTGGATCTTCCTGGGGACGATGACCGCGCTCCTGGCGGGCGCGTTCCTGGTCCGGGCCGAGGGAGGCCCCGCGCTCTGCGCCTCGAAGCGCCTGTTCGGGATCTCCTGCCCCGGGTGCGGCATGGTGCGGTCCGTCACCGCGTTCGCGCAGGGGCGATTCGGGGAATCGCTCCGGTACCATCTCTTCGGCCCGCTCGTCTTCGGGGCGGCCGCGGCCCTCTGGGTCGCCGCGATGGCGGGCGTCCTCCGGCGCCGCGAGTACCGGGCCCCCGACACCCCGGCCTTCAACGCGGCGCTGAGCGTGGCGCTGATCCTCCTGCTGGGATACTGGATCGGGCGGATGGCCACGGGGACGACGCCCTAAGCCGGCTATGAGATCGGGCGACAAGGACGTCTGCCGGTGGAGCTTCGCGGGGACCGTCCGCTACGAGGAGGCTCGGGCCCTCCAGAGGGAACTCGTCCGGCGGCGCATCGCCGGGGAGATCCCAGACACGCTCCTGCTGATCGAGCATCCGCACGTCATCACGCTGGGCAAGGCGGCCCGCCGGGAGCACCTGCTGGCCGTGCGTCCCGAGGTCGAGGTCGTCCAGACCGACCGGGGCGGCGACGTCACGTATCACGGGCCCGGCCAGGTGGTGGGGTACCCGATCCTCGATCTGGCGGGGCACCGGCGGGACGTCAAGTGGTACCTCGAACGTATCGAGGACGTGATGATCCGCGCGGTGGCGCGCTTCGGCATCCGGGCGGGGCGGAGGGCCGGGGCCACGGGGACGTGGGTGGGGGACGCCAAGATCGGGGCGATCGGCGTGCGGGTGGAGCGGTGGGTCACCTCCCACGGCTTCGCGCTCAACGCCGCGACGGACCTCCGATACTTCGACCAGATCGTCCCCTGCGGCCTCAGGGGGACCCGGGTGACCTCCATCGCGCAGGAGACGGGGAAGGCCGTCGATCCGGCGGAGGTCCGCCGCGTCGTGGTCGAGGCGTTCGGCGAGGTCTTCGGGCGGGTCATGCAGGCGGAGGGAGGGTGATGTCTTCCCGCCCGGAAGTTGCGGCCGGGCGGGCGGCGTTGTATCATGGCGGCTAATCCCGAGGACCTCGTCGATGCCGACCAACATCATCATGCCCCAGATGGGAGAGTCGGTGTTCGAAGGCACCATCACGAAGTGGATCAGGAACGAGGGGGACTTCGTGCGGCGGGACGAGCCCCTGTTCGAGATCTCGACCGACAAGGTGGACACGGAAATCCCCTCCCCGGCGGCCGGCATCCTCCGGAAGATCATCTTCCCGGTGGGGTCGAAGGTCCCGATCCACACGGTGGTGGCGATCGTGGACGATTCCGCGCCGGCGCCGGAGCCGGCGCCGGCGGGGGCGAAGGCCGAGGACCCCGCCCCCCCGCCGGTCCCCGTTCCCCCCGCGGAAGCGCCTCCCGCCGCCGCCTCCGCGGCGCCGGACGCGGGGGACGGCAAGCGCGTCTTCTCGTCGCCCCTCGTGCGGCGCATCGCCCAGCAGGAGGGAGTCGATCTCTCGAACGTCCAGGGCACGGGCTGGAAGGGCCGCGTCACCCGGAAGGACATCGAGGAGTTCATGTCCAGGAAAGGCGGCGGGGCCGAGGCGCCCGCGCCTCCGGCGCCCCCGGCCCCCG
>CAYNDR010000028.1:0-4036 GCA_964395295.1 uncultured Planctomycetales bacterium | reverse complement strand
GGGGGACGGCCGGCCGCACGACCAGTTCCTGTTCCCGTAGGCCCAATCGGGCGGCAGAGGCGCAAGGCCGAGCGTGTCCGGCGCCGTGGCGTCGAAGGTCTCGCGATAGAGGATCGTCGTGGCGACGGGCCTCTCGATGAACGCCTGGTAGCGGCCGAGCCGCGACACGGGGAAGGAGCTGGTACCCTCGGTCGCGCCCCCGGCCCCCGCGGTTCAACCGGCCCCTGCCGTGTCCCTCCCCGGCCGGGCGGTCCCGATGAGCCCCATGCGGGCGCGGATCGCGGAGCACATGGTGATGTCGCGCCGGACCTCGGCGCACGTGGCGACCGTCTTCGAGGTCGACATGACCCGGATTGTGGAGATCCGCGAGCGGGAGAAGCGCGACTTCGAGACCGTCACCGGGACCCGGCTCACCTTCACGCCGTTCTTCGCCGCGGCCTGCGTGCAGGCGATCAAGGACTTTCCGGTCATCAACTCGTCCGTGGAAGGGAACGCCATCGTCTACAGGCGGAACGTCCACCTGGGGGTCGCGGTTGCCCTGCCGGACGGGCTCATCGTCCCGGTCGTCAAGAACGCCGAGGAGAAGAGCTTCCTGGGTCTCTGCCGCGCCATCAACGACCTGGCGGAGAGGGCGCGGGGGAAGAAGCTCTCCGTCGAGGACGTCCACGGCGGGACGTTCACGATCACCAACCCGGGCCCCTACGGCGGCCTCTTCGGGACGCCCATCATCAACCAGCCCCAGGTGGCGATCCTGGGCATCGGGGGCATCGAGAAGCGCCCCGTCGTGGCGGGCGACGCGATCGCCATCCGGAGCCTGTGCTATCTCTGCCTCTCGTTCGACCACCGCGTGATCGACGGCGCGGCGGCCGACCAGTTCATGGCGCGCGTCAAGGAGATCCTCCAGGAGTGGAACATCCCGATCCGATAGGCGCGCGGAAACCGCCTTGGCTGAAGGTCCGTCTGCCCGCCGGCGAGGGGTACCGGGAGACCTTGCGCGTGGCCCGGGAGGGGGGGCTCCACACGGTCTGCCAGGATTCGCTGTGCCCCAACATCGCCGAGTGCTGGGGCCGCAAGACCGCGGCCTTCATGATCCTGGGGGACGTCTGCACGCGGTCGTGCGCCTTCTGCGCGGTCAAGTCGGGGCGCCCGGCGGGCCTGGACCTCGACGAGCCGAGGCGGACGGCGCTGGCGATCCGCGATCTGGGCGTCCGCCACGCCGTGATCACCAGCGTGGACCGGGACGACCTCGAAGACGGCGGGGCGGGGATCTTCGCCGAGACGATCCGCCAGGTCCGGCTGGCCTCGCCCGGCACGCGCGTGGAGGTCCTCACGCCCGACTTCCTGGGGAGGATCGCGTCGCTCGAGAAGGTCTGGGCGGCGCGGCCGGACGTCCACGCCCACAACGTGGAGTGCGTCCCGCGGCTCCAGAAGAAGGTCCGGAGCGCCTCGAGCTACGAGCGCTCGCGGGGGGTGCTCGAGGAGACGAAGAAGCGGGGGCTCGTCGCGAAGACGGGGCTCCAGGTGGGGCACGGGGAGGAGTGGGGGGAACTGCTCGGGGTGATGGACGACCTCGGGAGGATCGGGGTGGACATCCTGACGATCGGCCAGTACCTGCGGCCCTCGAAGGATCAGCTCCCCGTGGAGCGCTATTGCACGCCGGAGGAGTTCACGCGGCTGGCCGCGGAAGGCCGCGCCCGGGGGATCAAGTACGTCCACTCCGGGCCGCTGGTGCGGAGTTCCTACCGCGCGGAGGAGGCGTTCGGGGCTCCCGGGCCGGGGTAGGGCCGCGCCGCGATTTGTTTTCCTCTCCGTGCCCTCCGTGCGCTCTGTGTTTGTCTTTCTCTGTCCCCTCCGTGGCCTCGGGGCCGCTATTGCTTGACAGCCTCCGGCACCCGTGATAGAAACTCGTCCCATGATCCCTTACGTCCCGCGCGAGCTGTTCCTCACCAAGGGCGTCGGCCGCCACAAGGAGAAGCTCGCCAGCTTCGAGGAGGCCCTCCGGGACGCCAAGATCGCGCGGTTCAACCTGACCCACGTCTCCAGCATCTTCCCCCCGCACTGCAAGATCATCTCCGTGAACCGCGGCCTGACCCGGCTCAAGAGCGGCCAGGTCATCTCCGTCGTCCTCGCGCGCAACGAGACCAACGAGAACCGCCGGCTCGTCGCCAGCTCGATCGGCGTGGCCATCCCCGCGGACCCCGCCCAGTACGGCTACCTCTCCGAGCACCACAGCTTCGGCGAGACCGAGGAGCAGTCCGGCGAGTACGCGGAGGACCTGGCGGCTTCCATGCTGGCCACCACGCTCGGCCTCGACTACGAGACCGACGCCACCTGGGACCAGCGCGAGGAGCAGTGGAAGATCAGCGGCAAGATCGTCAAGACGATGAACTGCACCCAGTCCGCGCAGGGCATCGCCGGCCTCTGGACCACCGTCGTGGCGGCCGCCGTGCTCATCCCATGAAACACGCCCTGCTCCGGCACCCCGTCCTGCCGTTCGAAGTCGGGTCCCTGAGCGTGGCGGAGTACCTCCGCCGGTGCAAGGACATCTCGTTCCAGGCCCGGAGCCTCGGCCAGGCCTTCGAGATCTGGCAGAAGGCCCTGCGGGACCGGACCACCATCCTCACGGGCCCCGCCGGCGCCATGACCCCCGCGGGCCTCCGGAAGGTGCTCGTCTACCTCATCGAGAACCGGCACATCGACGTCCTGGTCACCACCGGCGCCAACGTCTTCCACGACATCCACGAGACGCTCGGCAAGAAGCACTTCAAGTGCCACCCCCAGACGGACGACAAGTACCTCCGGAAGTTCTACCTCGACCGCATCTACGACACCCTCGGCAACGAGGGGGATTACGGCGTCGCGGACAAGCTCATCGCGGACTTCGCCGCCGGCCTCCCGGCCCGCCCCCATACCACGCGCGAGTGGTTTTATCTCTTCGGGAAGCACCTGGCCGGGATGCAGAAGGAGGAAGGGATCGTCACCGCCGCCGCCCGGCACGGCGTGGCGGTCTACGCCCCCGCGATCGGCGACTCGTCCTACGGGATCGCGATGGCCAGCGGCATCAATCCCGGGTCGCCCGGGTTCCTCTTCCACCCCGTCAAGGACGTCCGGGAGACCGCCCGCATCGCGGCCGAGGCGCCGAACACGGGCATCGTCTTCATCGGCGGCGGGACCCCCAAGAACTTCACCCAGCAGACGATGGTCACCGCCGAGTACATGGGCTCGAAGCGCGCGGGCCACAAGTACTGCGTCCAGGTCACCACCGACGCCCCGCACTGGGGAGGCCTCTCGGGCTGCACCTTCGAGGAGTCCCAGTCCTGGGGCAAGATCCACTTCGACGCCGAGAAGGTCGCCGTCTATTGCGACGCCACGATCGCCCTGCCGCTCCTGGTGGCCGGACTGGCGGAGGTCAAGGCGCACTCCTTCCGCCGCACGGTCCCGCAGTTCACCTTCGGCGAGGACCTCGAGATCGCGCGGGTCCGCCGGGGGGCCCGGCGCCGAAACCGGTAGGACGTCCCTTCGTCCCGAGGTTATCCTTGGATTTTCACGGGCCCTGGTACAGAATGGCCGCCCCATGAGCGCGCGAAAGCCGGCCGTCGCGGGGACCTTCTACGCCGGCGGGGAGTCCGCCCTCCGCGGCGATCTCCGGGCGATGGTGCCGGCCGGGGAGCGGGAGCGGGCGCTGGCGGCGGTCGTCCCGCACGCGGGCTACCTGTACTCCGGCAGGGTGGCCGGCGCGGTCTTCGCGCGCGTGGAGGTCCCGCGGGACGTGGTGATCCTCTGCTTCAGCCACCGCGGGGCGGGGGCGGACTTCGCGGTCTGGCCGGAGGGGGCCTGGCTCACGCCGCTCGGGGCCGCGCCGGTGAACGCGGACCTGGCGGCGAAGGTCAAGGAGTCCTTCCCGGGGGCGGAGTTCGACGAGGCGGCCCACGAGGGCGAGCACTCCGGCGAGGTCCAGGTGCCCTTCCTCCAGCACGTGCGGCCGGACGTGCGCCTCGTCCCGGTGGCCCTTTCGGGGGGGCTGGGCGAGCGCTCC
>CAYNDR010000027.1:2628-32349 GCA_964395295.1 uncultured Planctomycetales bacterium | reverse complement strand
CGCTCAATGCGCGGCAACCGCCGCAACAACCCTTTTGGTTGCGGCTCGGCCGCGCCGTGGGTCCTTTGTACTTTGTGTCTTTGTGGTGAGGGTTGTCCTGTCAGGCGTTCTTACTTCTCCCTGGCCCTGCCCCCGCGCCTCTCCTCGTTCCCCGGCTGGCCCTCCTCCGCCCCGGCCCCGGCCTTGCCGCCGATGTCGGGTTTGTTCTCTTTCGGCAGCCACCGGCCCAGCTCCTCTTTCCGGACCGCGTGTTCCGGCTTCCCGGCCAGGTTCGTCCACTCGTAGGGGTCCTTGCCCTCGTCGTAGAGTTCCTCGCCGCCGTCCCTGTAGCGGATGTAGCGCCAGCCCTCGCTCCGCACGGCGTGGTTCATGTAGTTGTAGGTCGTCACCGCCGGCTTGTCCCAGGGCGCGGCGGGGTCCGCCAGAAGCGCGCGGATGCTCTCGCCCTGGAGGTGGGCCGGCCTCGGAAGCCCGCAGAGATCCACGAGCGTCGGATAGACGCACATGAAGTCCACCGTGCGGTCGCAGCGGCCGTCGGGTTTCGTGAGCCCCGGCACCACCCAGATGAAGGGCGCCCGCGTCGCCTCCTCCCAGAGCGCGAACTTGCGCCAGTGGCGCTTCTCCCCCAGGTGCCAGCCGTGGTCGCTCCAGAAGCAGACGAGGGTGTTGTCGCGATAGGCGGACTTGTCGAAGGCGTCGAGGAGCCGCCCCACCTGCGCGTCGCAGAAGGTGATCGTGGCCAGATACGCCTGGATCGCCTCCTTCCACCGGCCCGACTGGAGCATCTTCGCGTGGTCGCCCTCCGGCCTCGCCATGCGGACGCCCGCCGCGGGAAGGTCTTCGAGGTCGTCCTCCCTGTAAGGGGGCCGCTCGATGCCCGCCAGCGGGTGCATCTCGTAGTACTTCCGGGGGACGTTCCACGGCATGTGCGGCTTGTGGAGGCCCACGGCGAGGAAGAACGGCTTCTCCTGCTTCTTCGCGAGCTGCTCGATGCCGTACTGGACGATCCTGTAGTCGCGCAGAGCCTCGTCCCGGCAATCGAGGGGGGCGAACTTGATGCCGCCCACGCCGTCGTCGGCCCCGGCCGGGGGCTTCGGGTCGCGGCCCTCGCCCTCGAAGTAGTCGTCCCACTCGCTCCGCCGCCGGTAGGCCTCGTGGTAGATCTTCCCCGCGCCGCAGACGAAATAGCCGGCCTTCCGGAAGGCGGTCGTGAGCGGGAGGTCCTCGGGGATCACGGTGCGCCAGTCGTTGCGGTTCTCGTAGACGCCGGTCGAGGAGGGTCTCAAGCCCGACATGAGCGCCGCGCGGGACGGATTGCACACCGGGGCGGCGCAGTAGCTGCGGGTGAACCAGACCCCGCGCGAGGCCAGCCGGTCGATGTTCGGCGTCTTCGTCTGCGGGTTGCGCCCCAGGTAGCCCACCCAGTGGTTGAGGTCGTCGATGGCGATGAAGAGGACGTTGGGCCGGCGGGCCGCCTCCTGCCCCCCCGCCAGCAGGAGAGGGGCCAGGACCCAGAGAAGGAATCTCATTCAGTCCCCTCTCCTTGAACAGGGACGGCCCCTCCGAGTTGCGTTCGATGTAAGATAGTCAGATGCTTCTCCTCCGCCGCCTGCTCCCGGCCTTCCTCGCCGCGATCCAGGGGGCCGCTCCGGACGCCGTCCAGTGGCGGCCGATGGAGTTCGCGTTCGAGGCCCGGGGCGTCTACGAAAAGCCGTGCGCGGACGTGGACCTGTCGGCCGAGTTCATGGGCCCGGAGAAACAGTCCTTCCGGGTCGGCGGTTTCTGGGACGGCGGAAAAACCTGGAAGGTCCGCTTCGCTCCCCCGGCGCCCGGCGCGTGGTCGTACCGCACGACCGGCAACGTCTCCGATGCCGGGCTGTCGAAGCGGGAAGGGACCTTCTCCGTCAAGCCGGCCGCCGGCACGAATCCCCTCTTCCTGCACGGCGGCATCCTGCGCGTGTCGGAGAATAAAAGATACCTGACCTACGCGGACGGGACCCCCTTCTTCTGGCTGGGGGACACGTGGTGGTTCTGCCCCTCCGACCTCGTGCCCTTCGAGGGCTCCACGAAACCGGGCTGCCCCTCGATGTTCAAGGCCCTCGTCGACAAGCGCCGGGAGCAGGGTTTCAGCGTCGTCCAGATGGCCTTCCTGGGAAACCTCAACAAGAGCCAGGGCGTCAATTCCTTCATGTCCCTGCGCGAATCCCGGACGCTCGACGCGGGCTACTGGCGGCAGGTGGACCGGTACATGGACTTCGCCAACGAGGCGGGGCTCGTTCCGGTCATCGGCATGGCCTTCCACACGGGGATGGACAAGAACTCCCTGGAGGACTGGAAGTTCCTCTGGCGCTACGTCGTCGCCCGTTACGGCGCCCACGCGGTGACGTGGCTCATCTGCGGGGAGTACAACCAGAACGGGGGCGATCCCGTCGGGCGCGTAGCCAAGACGCTGGCCCTCGGGGCCTTCATCAAGGAGGTCGATCCCTACAAGCGGGCCATGACGGTGCACCCCTGGTGGCACGGCGGGGACAAGCGGCAGGCGTGGGACCAGCCGTGGTACGACTTCATCATGCTCCAGGGCGGGCACGCCGGGCACGGAAACGTTCCGCCGACGTCCCTCTATGCCAACGCCTGGAAGCGGGCCGATCCCAAGCCTATCCTCGAGGCCGAGTGCAACTACGAGGGGATCTACGCGGGCAAGGCCGGCCGGGAGCATACCGCCGAGGATGTGCGCCGCGTGGCGTACCACGCCATCCAGGCCGGCAGTTTCGGCTACACCTACGGGGCCCACGGACTCTGGTATCCCACGCAGAACGCGGAGGACAAGACCTTCAGCGACTGGGGCGCGCCGACGGCCTGGTGGGAGGCGCTGGAGCGGCCCGGCGCCGGGCAGCTGCGCCACCTGCGCGCCTGCTACGAATCCGTGGCGTGGTGGAGGCTGGAGCCCCGCCCCGGGGCGGTGAACGTCGAGGGCAAGCTCAAGGACGCGACCCGCCCGCTGGTCAAATCGGACGGCGAAGCCGCGCACATGGTTTGGTTCCCGAAGGGGAGCGGGGCGAAGTTCCCCGCGTCGCTGGCGGCGGCCGGCGGCCCCTACGCCGGGACGTGGTTCGACCCCCGAACGGGCCGGTCGGAGCCGGTCGCGGCGCCGATGACCGCCGTCGGCGGGACCTGCGCGCTCCCGGAGCGCCCCGACGAGGAGGACTGGATCCTGGTGCTGAAGGGAGCCTCCCCTGCCGGCGAGGTGGCCCTCCTCTACGACAGGGACTGCGCCCCCGTCGCCTTCGCCGCGGCGCGCGTCCGGAAGGCGCTTGAGGAGCTGGGGCACTCGGTCCGCGAGGGCGCCTCCGGCCCCTCCATCCGGATCGAGACGTCCGCCGATCTCAAGGCGCCGGAGTCCTTCGCGATCCGGAAGGACGGCCGCGCCATCCGCGTCCTCGGCGCCGATCGCGCCGGGGCCATGTACGGCGCGCTCGACCTCGCCGAGCAGCTCCGCGCGGCCGGCTCGATCGACCGTATCGAGCCGCGGACCGGCTCCCCCCGGTTCCCCCTCCGCGCGGTCAAGTTCAACCTGCCCTGGATGTCCTACCGGAAGCACGAGGCGCTCAGCCTGCACCACGACACCTGCCGCGACCTCAAGTTCTGGGAGCGGTTCCTCGACATGATGGCCGAGAACCGGTTCAACGCCCTCACCCTCTGGAACCTGCACCCCTTCGGCTTCATGATCCGCCCGAAGAACTTCCCCGAGGCCTGCGGCTTCACGGACGCCCAGCTCGCCGAATGGCAAGCCTTCTGGCGCGCCCTCTTCCGTATGGCGAAGGACCGCGGGATCGAGGCCTACATCGTCAACTGGAACATCTTCGTCTCCCCCGAGTTCGCGAAGGCCCGGGGAGTCGCCGCCTACAGCGCCGACTGGAATTTCTTCGGCGACGGCGACACCTCCGAGCTCGTGGAGCGCTACACGCGGGAGTGCGTGGCGCAGGTGATCGACGAGTACGAGGACCTCGCGGGGATCGGGATCAGCCTGGGCGAGCGGATGGGCAAGATGACGCCCCAGCAAAGGGAGGACTGGGCCCTCCGGACGATCGTGGCCGGGATGAAGCAGGCGAAGCGCCCGGCCAAGCTCATCCACCGCGCCCCCTTCTCCGCGGGCCTCGGCTCCGGCGGCTCGGCCAGCGCCGAGACGGAGCGGCTCACCCGCGCGGCGATCGAGGGGATCGATCTTCCTCCCCCGGTCTGGGTCGAGTTCAAGTTCAACTGGTCGCACGGCCATTCGTCGCCCCACCTCGGGATCGTCCACGGAGGGAAGCTCAACGACACCTACTGGAATCCCCCGCCGAAGAACTACAAGCTCGCCTGGATGATCCGCAACGAGGACTTCTTCATTTTGCGATGGGGCGAGCCCGGCTTCATCCGCGAGCACCTCCGCCGGAACGGGGCCGAGACCGTCGGCGGTTACTTCGTGGGCTCCGAGTGCTACATCCCGGCCAAAGACTACTTCCGCACGGCCGGCGCGGAGGTCCCCTGGAGCTACGCCTTCGAGCGGCAGTGGCTCTTCTACAAGCTCTGGGGGAGGCTCCTCTACGACCCGTCCACGCCCGACGCCGTCTTCGCCGCCGAATTCGACCGGCGCCACGGGAAGGGGACGGGCGCGAGGCTCCTCGAGGCCTTCACGCGGGCGAGCCGGATGCCGCTCCGCCTCGCCTCCTTCCACCGCGCCACGTGGGACTTCACGCTCTACTCCGAGGGCTTCCTCGCCCCCGCGGCGTCGGACGGCAGGTTCGACAAGGCCTCGCCCTTCATTTCCATCGACGAGCTGATCGACCACAAGACCCTCGATCCGTCGTATGTCTCCATCCCCGACTTCGTGAAGGCGGGGCTCAAGTCGGAGGCCGGGCAGGTCGCGCCGCCCGCGCTGGCCGGCGCCCTCGACGAGGACGGCCGCGCGGCCCTGCGGATCGTCGAGACGCTCGCGGCAAAGGAGGGATCGGCCCTTGCCTACGAGACCGCCGACGTGAAGGCGTGGGCGCACCTCAGCCTCTACTTCGCGGACAAACTGCGCGCGGGGGTGGCCCTGCAGGCCTTCCGAAGCGGGAAAGATCCCAGGGAAAAGGAGAAGGCGGTCGCGCTCCTGGAGAAGGCCGCCGGGCACTGGGACGCGCTCGTGGAGGTCACCCGCCCGGTCTACCCGGAGGTGCCGCTGGTGCACCTCGGGGACCGGAAATTCTCCTGGGCGGCGTTCCGGGACCAGTTCGCGCGGGACCTGGAAATCGCCCGCAAGGCCGAGTAGGGGAGGCCGCGATAAATCAAAGCGTTTGATTTATCGCACGCCCTACGAGTACTTCTTGATCCACGAGTCGATGTTCGCGATCGTCCAGGGCTCCCTCTGCTTGCGGGCGAGCATCTTGTCGGCCTCGTCGTCCCCGTCGAACTTTTCGGCCGCCGGATCCCACTTGAGCTTCCTCTCCAGGAGCATCGCGATGTTGCCGATGTGGGCGATCGAGATCGTCCGGTGCCCGGTCTCGAAGGGGGCGTAGGCCGGCTTGCGGGACTTGACGCCGTCCAGGAAGTTCCGGTGCTCGCCGCCCTTGCCGCCGTCGCTGTTCTTGACGACCTCGCTGGGCCGGTAGACCGGCTTGTCGACCGGCCCGAGGTCCTCCATGATCTCCGGCTTGCTCGCCTTGAGCCCCGAGCGCCAGTTCTGGCACTCGACCCACCCCTCGGTCCCCTCGAAGCGGGCGCCGGGTCCCTTGCTGACGATGTTCATCGTGACGCCGTTGGCGTACTTGAGGTTCAGGTTGAACGTCGAGGCCGTGTTCCAGACCGCGTCGCGGGGCGGCCACTCGCCCTTGCCCTCGACCTCGACCGGCCCGGACTTCTCCGTGTCGTTGCCCCACTGCGCCAGGTCGATGATGTGGGCGCCCCAGTCGGTGAGCATCCCGCCGGAGTACATGAGGTTCCAGCGGAAGTTCCAGTGGACGCGGCCCGGGCAGTACGGGGCCTCGGGCGCCTGGCCCTGCCACATCTCGTAGTCGAGTTCGGGCGGGACCGGCATGGGTTCGAGCCTGTCCTTCTTGGGGTTGTTGGACCCGCGGCCGGCGGGGAGGGAGACGACGACGTGCTGGAGCCTGCCCACGCGGCCGTTGCGGACCAGTTCCACGAGCTTGATGTAGGTGTCGATCGAGCGGTTCTCGGAGGCGGTCTGGGTAATCCGGCCCGTCTCCTTCGCCGCCGCCACGAGGGCCTGCCCCTCTCCGATGGTGAGCGTCAGGGGCTTCTCGCAGATCACGTCCTTCTTCATCCTCATCGCCATGATGGCGGGGATGACGTGCCAGTGGTCGGGGGTGCCGTTGTAGACGACGTCGACGTCCTTGCGGGCGATGAGCTCGCGGAAGTCGCCGGTGGCGAAGACGCCCTGCTTCTTGTAGTGCTTCTCGACCTTCTCGAGGCCCGCCTTGAGCTGGTTCTTGTCCACGTCGCAGACGCCCACGATCTCCGCCTCCGGGCAGCGGAAGACCTGGACCATGTTCCAGTCCCGCGAGTGCGATCCCGTGCCCACGAAGCCGTAGGCGATGCGCCCGCTGGGGGCGATGGCCTGGCCGAGTCCGAGGACCGATGCCGGGACGAACAGGGGGGCGGCCGCGGCGGCGGAGTTCCTGAGGAAGGTTCGGCGGGTCAGGGACATGATCCATCCTCCTAAGGGGAAACCGCATCATAGCCGGGCCGGGAGCGGCCGGACAACCCTTTTCCGGGCGGCCTTCCAGTGAGTTCCCGAGGGTCCCCCGGGCGTTGCACCGCCGTCCAAGAGTGACGGTCACCTCTTAAAGACTCACGGCCGGTCCAGGTGCCGGATGAGGATCGGGTCCTCCTTGAACCCGGGCACGATCGTCACCACCGGATCGGCCGCGAGCGCCCCGGCCCAATCCTCGCGCTCCCCCGCCTCCAGCTTCTCCCTCCAGGCGAGGTCGAACCGGAAGGCCATCGCGCCGTGGCAGTTCCCCGTGAAGTTCGTGTACCAGAAGTTGTCGAAGAGCATCGCCAGGAGGCGCCCCTTCTCCTCCGGCGGCTCCCTCCGGCGGTCCCACACCGGCGGCCGCCCGAACGAGACGAGCGCCGCGTCGCGGCTCGCCCAGAGCCAGTTCCCCTCCGGCGCCGCGTAGTGCGCCCACCCGTCCACCGCGAAGTAGTCCCGGCACGTCCCGGGAATCTGGTCCGTGAACGGCGTGAACGGGACTCCCCCGTTGCCCAGGGCCGGCAGTAGGCCCTCGACCGGCACCGGGAAGACGGCGAAGAAGCGCTCGGGGGCGTCCGACGAGATCCGGCAGAAACGCAGGGCCAGCCGCGCGCGGGGCTCCCGCTTCCACAGCTCCAGCGTCCGCACCGCCCACTGGAGCCGCGGGTGGCGGAGCCACTGCGTGTAGTATATCGCGTGCTCGTTCTCCTCGACCCCGGCCTTCCCTTCCGGCGACGCCGCGATCTCCTCGATGATCTCCTTCCGCAGCTTCTCGCGCCGCGCGGGGTCGCCGGTCCCCGCCATGTCCCCCAGGCGGCCCCGCGGGGCGAATCCCTTCACCCCGACCGAGACGAAGCCGCCGAACCCGGCCGCGAAGAGCGGCTTCCGCATCCCTTCCCACGCCGCGGCGACCGGCCAGCCGGAATCGTCGAGATCGACGAGGGGCCCCTTCGCCGGTCCGGCCGCCTCCGCGGGCTGGGGATTCGCCCGCAGGGCCAGGATCGACCGCGGCGGCAGGCCGTCGATCCAGAACTTCGCGGTCTTCTTCGGCGCGTTGTCCGGGAAGACCGCCGCCTGGTTCTCGCGCGTGAGGTCCTCCGGCTTCTGCGGCCGGCCCCAGGGCTCGAAGCCGGGCTCGTAATGGAGCCGATACCGCTTCCCCGCGGCCGGGTCCTCGAGCGATCCGCACTTCTCCCGGAACGAATTCACCGGGACCCGGACCCAGCCGCTGAAGGGGGTGCGGGAGGGATTCGCCACATGGACCCCCGCGGCCGCGCCGTGGAGCTTCGCGCGGGCCCTCTGCGCCAGGAGCCACTCCGCCTCCGCCATCGGCTTGTACGCCAGGCGCCCCTTCTCGTTGAACTGCGCGAGCGTCTCCAGGCTGTCCGGGTCCGCCACGCTCAGGGCCGCCCCGGCGGTGTGCTCGTCGAAGAGGCAGAGGTCCTTGAGGATCGAATCCGCCCGCGCGCGGGCGCCGGCGTCCGGCTCTCCCCACACCGGCGACATCGCGGCGTCGAGGAAGCGCTTGGCGCGGCGGCTCGCGGCGAGCTCGCGGGGATTCGAGGCCATTCCGTTGGCCCACCAGTCGGTCCACTCGCCCGAGTGCTCGGGGAGCTGCGCGCCGGCCTCCCGCTCCAGGCGCGCCATCGCCTCCGAGGGCGTGGAGAGGCGCAGCGACGGCCGGAGGCCCAGCCGGGTCCACGCCGCCACGAAGTCCGCCAGCGGGGGAAACGGCGGGTCGTTGTCCATCCTCCACTGGTTCGTGGTGGGGAGGATGAGCGTGGCGTGGGGATACCCGCCCTTCTCGATCTGCCGGAGCTTCCTCACGCAGAGGGCGTGGGCCTTGCGGACGGAGGCCTCGTCGGCGGCGAACTGCTCGCCCGGGCGGGGGGCACGGTAGGAGAGGTCGGAGGCGGCGGGGACGGGGCCGCGGCGCCAGTGGCCCGCGTGGAAGAAGTCGTATCCGCCCGCGTAGTGGTGGCCCTGCCAGACGAGGAGGCGGCGGCCGTCGGGCATCTTCCACCAGAAGGCCGCGGGCACCGGCAGGGGCGGGCCGCCGCTGTCGGCGTTGATGCCCATGACGAGGAAGCGGACGCCCCGGTCGAGGAGCCCGATCGCCCCCGCGCGGGGCATGCCGTTCACGTCGTTCTGGATCGCGACGCGCGGCCGCCACGCCTTCCAGAGTCCGTCGGGGACCCAGTGGAGCATCGCGCGCCACTCCGCGCGGTCGAGGAACGGCGCCTGGTTGCACGGGAGGGCGGCGACCTCGATCTGCCCCTCGTCGATGGCGCGGAGGAACTCCCGCCGGCGGCCCTCGGGCGCGGCGTCCCACCAGTCGGCCACGGACAGCATCGCCTCGGCGGTCCAGCGGAACTTCGCCTCGTCGGGCGCGCCGCGGGTGGCCAGGATCGCGTCGAGGGCGACGTCGAGGTAGCGCCGGTGGAGCTCGCGGCAGACGAGGGGGTGGTCGGTGAATCCGATGTCGGTGTGGGTGAGGTGGATGAGGTCGACGTGCCGGATGCGGAGGCCGTCGGGCTCCTGGGCCGGCCCGGGCCCCGGCGCCGCCGGGGCCTGCCGGCAGGAGAGGCCGGCGGCCAGGAGGAGGAAGAGGCACGGGCGGAGCAAGGGCGCGGGCATGGGAACCTCCCGGGCAAGGAGAATCAGCGTCCCAGCAATTCTTCCAGCAGGCGGGCGGCCGTCCGGACGCACGGCACGCAGACCTTTTCGCGGAGCCCCCTCTTCCTGAAACGCCCGTGCCCCCGGACCGTGGAGAGGTCGCAGCCTCCGAGCAACGGCCGGCAACGAAGGGCGCCGCGCTCCCGCTCGAACCCCCTCGCCAGCTCGCGGACCTTGCGGTACGTCCGCTCGACGGCGGCCCGGCCCCCCCTCTTCCCCCCTCCGTAGCGGAGTCCCAGCGCCATGATCGCGCCCGAGACCGCCCCGCAGACCTCGCCCCTCCTCCCCATCCCCCCGCCGAAGCCGCAGGCGACCCGCAGGGCCGCCCCCCCGCCCAGGCGCAGGCCGGGGCAGAACGAGGAGAGGACCGCCTGGGCGCAGTTGCGCCCTTCCTGGAATCTCCGGACGGCGAGGTCGCTCCTCTTCCCCATCCCGGGCCGCCTACTTCCCGAGCACCTTCTCCACCTTCGGGGCGCGGACCCGCGCCACCGGCGGCATCCCGGAGCCCAGCAGGGGCCGGGCGTACGCCACGAAGGCGTGCGTGACGTTGTCGCCCTCCGCGTTGATGAACTCGTCGGGCATGTACCGCGTCTTGGCCGCGATCTCCTCGAGCGCGCTCATCCGGTAGTCCACCGCGTAGTGCCCGGTGCGGTGGATCGTGACGGACCCGTCCAGGCCGTGGAGGCACGCGAACTGCACGGCCCGCTCGCCGACCTCGCGCGCCTCGCGCTGGTCCACGTCCGAGACGCAGCCCAGGAAGGAGCGCTGGAGATATCCGAAGGTGTCGGCGCGCACGCGCTTGATGTCCGTGCGGGACTTCACGGCGGCGCTCAGGAGGTCCGCCAGCGTCCCGGTGCCCGAGAGCTGGACGTTGCCGTGCGGGTCCTTCTTCGCCTCGGAAAACTGCCGGACGTAGGCGGACAGCAGCTTCTGGCTGGTGTCGTCGCCCCCGAGGGCCAGCTTGCCGAAAGCGTCCTTGGCGGCGCCGGCGAATTCCGTGGCCACCTCCTTGCCTCCGGGGAGCTTGATGCCCTCGGAGACGGCCACGACGCAGCGGCCGAACTTCTGGACGCACTCCTGGACGCTCTTGAGGAACTTCTCGGGGTCGAACGGGCGCTCGGGCAGGTAGACGAGGTGCGGGCCGTCGTCGGGGTACTTCCGCGCCAGGGCCGAGGCGGCGGTGAGGAAGCCCGCGTTGCGGCCCATGACGACCGCGATGTAGACGCCCGGGAGGGCCGCGTTGTCCAGGTTCACGCCCGCGAAGGCGCAGGCCACGAAGCGCGCCGCGGAGCCGTAGCCGGGGGTGTGGTCGTTGACCAGAAGGTCGTTGTCGATGGTCTTGGGGACGTGGACCGCGCGCAGGGGATAGCCGGCCTTCCGGGCCTCCTCGCGGACGATGCGGACGGTGTCGGACGAGTCGTTGCCGCCGATGTAGAAGAAGTAGCGCACGTCGTGCGCCTTCATCACCTTGAACATGTCCTGGCAGTACTTCGCGTCCGGCTTGTCGCGGGTGGAGAGCATGGCGCTGGAGGGGGTGAGGCTCACCTGCTCCAGGTTGTGGGCCGTCTCCTCGGTGAGGTCGAGGAACTCCTCCCGGGCGACGCCGCGCACGCCGTTGAGCGCGCCGTAGACGCGGGTGATCTGGGGGAACCGGCGGGTCTCCAGGACCACGCCGGCCAGGCTCTGGTTGATGACGGCCGTGGGGCCGCCGCCCTGGGCCACGAGGGCCTTGCCCTGCAGGGTCTCCATCGATGCTTCTCCTTATGCGTTCCGAACCGGCGGACATGATACAAGAAGGAGGGGCCCATACCAAGGTTCCGGGATCCCGGCGGGCCGCGTCATCTTCTTCCCGACCGGTCCTCCGACATCGCCCGGTACCGCGCCGGCGACAGGCCCATGGTCCGGGCGAAGGCCCGCGAGAAGTAGAACGGATCGCCGTAGCCCAGGCCTTCCCCGATCTGCGAGACCAGGAGGTCCGTCCCGTCCAGCAGGGCGCAGGCCCTCTGCATCCGGAGCCGCGCGAAGAACTTCAGCGGAGACGCGTTCGTCTGCCTCCGGAAGAGGGCGCTGTAGTGGGACGGCGAGAGATAGACGCGGGCGGCAAGGTCCCGCAGGCTCAGGGGCCGGCCCAGGTTCTCCCGCATGAACCGGATCGACTCGAGGACCTTCTCCTGCGCCCTCAGCCCGCGGGGGTGGAGCGCCCGCTGGTAGACCTTGAGGAGCCCCAGGAACCGCGCGAGCCCCGTGGAGAGCGACAGGAGGCTCGCGTCCGTCCAGCCGTGGTGGACGTGGCCGGCCATCTCCTCGAACGCCTCGACCACCCGCGCCGTGTCGGGGACGTGGAGGAGCGGGCGCCGGACGCTCACGCCCAGCGCCGCCCGGTAGTCGGCCGTCCGGGTCCCGGCGAAGTGCACCCAGTAGATGCTCCAGGGCGTCCGGCGGTCCGCCCCGTACGTGTGCGGAACCCCCTCCGGGATGAAAAGCGCCCGCCCCTTCGTGACCCGCCGGCGCCGCCCCGCCATCCGGCACCACCCCGCCCCGTCCGCGCAGTAGATGAGGATCGTCTCCGCCCGGGGCTTCGGCCGCTGGACGTAGTGGCCCGCCGCGGCCGGGAAGTGCCCGATGTCGGTCACGTGGAGATCGCGCACCACCGGCAGGCGCCGGCACCGCGCCGCCACCTCCCGGGGCAGGACCACCAGGCGCTGGCCCGGGAATCCCTCGCGGATCCGGGCCTTCCCCGCACCCATTTCTAGGGTCCCCCGGCCATTTCGCATATAATCGTAAGATAGTCCATGCAAAACGTCAGAGCGTCCATGGGCAGGATAGCGCCGTCGAGGCACCATCGCCATCAAAGAACGATCCTCCCCTCCGCCCCCCGGGACGGCCCCCGCGGCGAGGGACCGCGGGATCGTCCATGCCGTCCGGCGCCCGCCTGACAGGGAGGTGGTGATGACGACCTTCGCGTCCGGGACCCTCGCGCTCTTCCTGCTCCTTCCGCCGCCGGACGAGACCGTCTGGCTCGATTCGCTCCCCCTCTCGCGGATCTCCTCGGGCTGGGGAAAGACCCTGGCGAACAGGGCCGTCACGAAGAAGCCCCTCTCCATCGGCGGCCGGGCGTTCGAGCGCGGCGCGGGCACCCACGCCCCGAGCACGGCCTACGTGGCCCTCAACGGGGGCAGTGCGCGCTTCCTCGCCTCCTGCGGCGTGGACGACGGCGCGGGCGCCGGCAAGGGCAGTGTGGTCTTCCGCGTCCTCGCCGACGGGAAGAAGGCCTACCAGAGCCCCCTCCTCAAGGCCGGCATGCCGCCGGAGAAGATCGATCTCGACGTGCGCGGCGTGAAGACGCTCGTCCTCAAGGTCCTCGACGGGGGCGACGGCAACGATTCCGACCACGCCGACTGGGCCGAGGCGCGCTTCGAGACCACGGGAGAAGCGCCCCAGCTCACCTTCGGCCCGCGCGAGGAGCCGGTGATCCTCACCCCCAAGCCCCCCGCGGGGCCCCGGATCAACGGACCCCGGGTCTACGGCTGCCGCCCCGGCTCCCCCTTCCTCTACCGCGTCCCCGCCACGGGCGAGCGGCCGATGACGTTCTCGGCCGCCGGCCTCCCCGAGGGACTCCGCCTCGACGCGCAGACGGGGATCATCACCGGCGCGATCGCCGAGAAGGGCGAGCACCAGGTCACGCTCTCCGCCCGCAACGCCCACGGCAAGGCGGAGCGGCCCTTCAAAATCTCCTGCGGCGACACGCTCGCCCTCACCCCCTACCTGGGCTGGAACAGCTGGTACATCTGGGAGAACCACATCACCGAGAAGCGCATGCGCGAGGCCGCCGACGCCATGGTCTCCACGGGCCTCGCCGACGCCGGCTTCTCCTACGTCTGCATCGACGACTGCTGGATGGTCAAGCCCAAGGCCAAGGACGCGGAGCTCGGCGGCCCCGCGCGCGACGCCGAGGGGCGCATCCTTCCCAACAAGCGCTTCCCCGACATCAAGGGCATGGTCGACCACATCCACGCCAAGGGCCTCAAGGCCGGGATCTACACCTCTCCCGGTCCGCTCACCTGCGCCGGCTTCGAGGGCGCCTACAAGAACGAGGAGATCGACGCCCGCACCTTCGCCGAGTGGGGCTTCGACCTCCTGAAGTACGACTGGTGCTCCTACGCCAAGGTCGCCGGGAAGACCGACCTCGAGGGCCTCCAGAAGCCCTACCGCCAGATGAGCGAGATCCTCCGGAGGCAGAAACGGGACATCCTCCTCAACCTCTGCCAGTACGGCATGGGCGACGTGTGGAAGTGGGGCAAGGAGGTCGGCGGCCACAGCTGGAGGACCGCGGGCGACCTCGGGCTCACGTTCGAGGGCATCGGCGCGGGGCTCTTCCGCGACGGCTTCGACCTCTACTCCCGGCGGAACCTCCACGAGCACGGCGGGCCCGGCGGGTGGAACGACCCCGACTACCTCCTGCTGGGCTACCTCAGCAACTGGAAGGGCCGGACGGCGCCCACGCCGCTCACCCCCAACGAGCAGGTCACGCACGTCTCCCTCTGGTGCCTCGTGGCCTCGCCGCTCATCCTCAGCGGCGACATCACCCGCCTCGACGAGTTCACCGTGAGCCTCCTCACCAACGCCGAGGTCCTGGAGGTGGACCAGGACGCCCTCGGGAAGCCGGGGCGCCGCGCGGCGCAGGACGCCGAGGCGGAGACCGAGGTGTGGCTCAAGGAGATGGAGGACGGATCGAAGGCGGTGGGCCTCTTCAACCGCGGCGAGGGGGAGGCGGCCGTCACGGCCCGCTGGTCCGACCTGGGCCTCAACGGCCGCCAGGTCGTGCGCGACCTGTGGAGGCAGAAGGACCTGGGGACCTTCGAGGAGAAGTTCTCGTCGCCGGTGCCGCGCCACGGCACGGTTCTCGTGCGCGTCCGGCCTGCGGGAGAGGAGAAGCGATGACGACGGCATGGATCCTGGCGGCGGGGCTCTCGCTCCTCGGCTCGGACCCGGAGATCGACCTCTCCGGGACGTGGGCCTTCCAGCTCGACCCCGAGGACCAGGGCGTCGACGGCAAGTGGTTCGCCCGCGCCCTCGCCGAGCGCCTCAAGCTCCCCGGCTCCCTCCAGGCGCAGGGCTTCGGCCACGACGTCGCCGTGAACACGAAGTGGACGGGCGACATCGTGGACAAGTCGTACTTCACCTCGCCGCGCTACGCGAAGTACCGCGAGCCGGGGAACGTCAAGTATCCCTGCTGGCTCCAGCCGGAGAAGTCCTACGCGGGCGCGGCGTGGTACCAGCGCGAGGTCGACGTCCCCGCCGACTGGAAGGGCCGCCGGATCGTGCTTGCGCTCGAGCGCCCCCACTGGGGGACCCGCGTCTGGCTGGACGAGACGGAGGCCGGCTCGGGCGACAGCCTCTCCACGCCCCATGTCTTCGACCTTGGCACGGGCCTCGCCCCCGGGAAGCGCCGCCTCACGGTCCGCGTGGACAACCGGATGATCGTGAACGTGGGGCCGAACTCCCACAGCGTCTCCGACCACACCCAGTCGAACTGGAACGGGATCGTCGGGCGGCTGACGCTCTCGGCGCGCCCCGCGGTGTGGATCGAGGACGTGCAGGTCTACCCCGACGCCGCGCGCAGGGCGGCGCGCGTCACGGTCCGGGTGGGCAACGCCGCCAAGGCGGCCGGCCGGGGGACCGTGAAGCTCTCGGCGAAGAGCCCGTCCCACGAGGCACCGGCGAAGTCCATCGACATCGAGCTCGGGGAGTCCGGCGGCGCGGCCGAGATCGACTACCCCCTCGGCGACGGCGCGCCCCTCTGGGACGAATTCAACCCGGCCCTGCACCGCCTCTTGGTCGAGATCGACGTCCAGGCCGGCGGCGGGCGGTTCGCCGACCGCGCCGAGGTCTCCTTCGGCCTTCGCACCTTCGCCGCCGAGGGGACCCAGTTCGCCATCAACGGCCGCAAGACCTTCATCCGCGGCACGCTCGAGTGCGCCATTTTCCCCCTCACGGGCTACCCGCCCTGCGACGTCGAGGGGTGGAAGAAGATCGTCCGGGCCGCCAAGGCGCACGGGCTGAATTCCATCCGCTTCCACTCCTGGTGCCCGCCGGAGGCCGCCTTCACCGCCGCGGACGAGCTCGGCTTCTACTATCAGGTGGAGTGCGCCTCGTGGGCGAACCAGGGGTCGAGCATCGGCGACGGCAAGCCGGTCGACGCGTGGCTCTACGCCGAGGGCGAGCGGATCACCCGGGCGTACGGGAACCATCCCTCCTTCGTCATGATGGCCTACGGGAACGAGCCGGCCGGCGGCAAGCAGAAGCAGTGGCTCGGGAAATGGGTCAGCCACTGGAAGGAGAAGGACCCGCGGCGCGTCCACACCAGCGGCGCCGGATGGCCGGAGGTCCCCGAGAACCAGTACCACAACATCCCCGGCCCGCGCATCCAGGGATGGGGAGAAGGCCTCAAGTCGCGCATCAACGGGCGGCCCCCCGAGACCCGCACCGACTACGCCAACTGGGTCCGCCAGCGGCCCGTCCCCATCGTCAGCCACGAGATCGGCCAGTGGTGCGTCTACCCGAACTTCGACGAGATGAAGAAGTACACCGGCGTCCTCAAGCCGAAGAACTTCGAGATCTTCCGCGACTTCCTCGAGGCCGGCCACATGGGCGGCCAGGCGCGCGATTTCCTCATCGCCTCGGGCAAGCTCCAGACCCTCTGCTACAAGGAGGACATCGAGTCGGCCCTGCGCACCGCCGGCTTCGGCGGCTTCCATCTGCTCGATCTCCACGACTTCCCGGGCCAGGGGACGGCGCTCGTGGGCGTGCTCGACCCCTTCTGGGAGCCCAAGGGCTACGTGACGCCCGAGGAGTTCCGCCGCTTCTGCAACAGCACGGTGCCGCTGGCGCGGATGGAGAAGCGGTATTGGACCGCCTCCGAGGCGTTCAAGGCCCACGTGGAGGCCGCCCACTTCGGCCCCGCGCCCATCGAGAACGCCGCGACCTCATGGAAACTGGTGGGCCCGGACGGCAAGGCCGCCGCCTCCGGCAGGCTCGCCGCGAAGACGATCCCCGCCGGGAACGGCACGGCGCTCGGGACGGTGGAGGCGCCGCTCGCGGCGTTCGCCCCCGGCCGGAAGTACACGCTCGTCGTGGGGATCGAAGGGACGCCGTTCGAGAACGACTGGGACGTCTGGGTCTTCGCGGACAAGGTCGACCCCGATCCGCCCCCCGACGTCCTGGTCGCCGAGAAGCTCGACGAGGCGGCCCAGGCAAAGCTCAAGGCGGGCGGAAAGGTCCTCCTGCTGGCGCCGCCCGCCGCGGTGAACTCGAAGGTGGCGATCGGCTTCTCCAGCGTCTTCTGGAACACGGCCTGGACCCACAACCAGCCGCCGCACACGCTGGGGATCCTGTGCGATCCGAAGCATCCCGTCTTCGCGCGCTTCCCCACCGAGTCGCACAGCAACTGGCAGTGGTGGGAGCTGATGCACGGGTCGGCGGCGATGGTCCTCGACGGGATGCCGCCCTGGCTCCGGCCGCTCGTCCAGCCGATCGACACGTGGTTCGAAGCGCGCCGGCTGGGACTGCTCTTCGAGGCCAAGGTCCTCGGCGGGAAGCTCATGGTCTCGAGCATGGACCTCACGAAGGACCTCGACCGGCGCGTCGTGGCGCGGCAGATGCGCCACAGCGTGCTCCAGTACATGGCGGGCGACCGGTTCACGCCGGCCGTCGAGTTGACGATCGAGCAGGTGCAGGCCCTCCTCAAGGGGGCCGCGCCCTCCGGGAAGGCCTGGGCGGACAGCGAGGCGGCGGGGTACGAGGCCGCGAACGCCGTGGACGGGAACCCGGACACGCTCTGGCACACGGCGTGGGAGCCCTCCCCCGCCCCGATGCCGCACCACCTGATCGTGGACCTCGGGAAGGAGGCCCGCGTGAAGGGGATCGCCTATCTCCCGCGGCAGGACATGGAGAACGGCCGGATCGCCGACTACGAGGTCTACGCGAGCAGGGACAGGTCCTCTTGGGGCGAGCCCGCCGCGGGCGGCCGGTGGCCGAACGGCGCCGGGAAACGCAGGGTCGCCTTCGCCTCGCCGGTCCAGGCGCGCTACGTCAAGCTCGTGGCGAAGTCGGAGGTGAACGGGAACGCCTTCGCGGCGGTCGCGGAGCTGGAGGCGCTGACGGAGTGACAACCTCCCCGCCGCGAGCGCCGGGGCTTCCCGCGGCGGGAAAGCCGTCACCCCGCCGAAGCCCCAGCCCTGTCCGGCCGTCCTCCCTGAAGACGCCCTTCCTCCCCACGGCAAGCCATGGGAATTCCGGGCGAAGGCGGGTGGGTCACCTGCGGAGGGAGTCCGCCTTGCGGCGGGCCTCCTCGGCGACCGCCAGCCCCGCATAGTCCTTCACGACCTGGCGGTAGCCCTCGGCCGCGTCGGCCGTCTCCCCGATCGCCTCCAGCGCCCCCACCTCGGCGAACCGTTTCCGCGCCGCCGCCTCGATCCGCTTGACGCGGTCCTTCGAGGCCTCGACGAGGTCGGCCGTGTCGCCGATCTCCACGACCTTGGAGAAGTGGCGCCAGGCGCGGCCGAAGTCCCCCTTGACCAGGGCCTCCGAGCCGAGCGCGAACTCCTTGGGGCTGGGCGATTCCCCCCGCCTGATGAGCGGGAGGGGCCCCTTCGCGTAATAGTTCCCTCCCCGGACGCGCATGTACCCGCCGTCGTCGTCCGGGAAGGCGGCCTTCTCGCCCTTGTTCCCCTGGACGGGCGCCGGGTTGGTCACGCCGTCCTTGAGCGTGTCGCGCACGCTCGTGCAGCCTCCCGCCCCGCCGCCGAAGAGGAGGCCCACGTACCCGCAGGCGGCCCACTCCGCGATGTGGCGGTTCGCGGGGTAGTTCTCCAGGAAGTACTCCGGGCGGTTGTCCATGAAGTGGCCTTCGGTGTTGTTGCAGGAATCCATCACCATGTTGCCCATCGGGATCTGCCAAGCCATCAGGGGGAGGCCGGTCAGGTCGTGGATCTTCTTGCTCCAGTCGCGGAACGAGGCGAAGTCCGCGTCCTTCCACCACGCGCCTCCCGCCTGGTAGTTGTGGGCGACCTTCCAGGCGGAGTCGCGGTCGCTCGGATCGGTGAAGACGAGGTCCCACTTGCCGCACTTCAGGACCGCGTCGGCGAAGGCCTTGGGATTGGGGTCGCCCCACTTGGAGACGTGGAAGGCCAGCAGGACGTTCGGCGCGAGCTGGTCGCGGAAGGCCGTGATCGCCTTCCCGAAGCCGGCGAGGGTGTCGTCGAGCTTGGCCAGCTCGGGGAGGCCGGTGGACTTCACCTGGACGGGGACCTTGTCGGCGTCGACGTCCGGGTAGAGGAGGAAGAAGCCCCACATGTCGGGCTCGACGTGAAGGATGGCGGCCTTCCCGGCGGCGCCGGCCTCCTTCATGAAGGCGCGGATGTCGGTGAAGTAGGCGCGCATGATGTCGGCGTTCTGGGCGTTGGCGCGGTCGCGCTGCTTCTCGTCGCCGCCGCCCCCGGACTGGAGGAGCTGGTACCAGCTGAAGACCGGGATGGCGCCCTGGCGCTCCGATTCCTGGATGTAGTTCTGGACGAAGCCTCCCAGGTACCACTTGTTGCCGGAGGTGACGCCCCCGGCGAGGTACTGGTACCGCAGGTCCCAGCGGCAGGCCTGGGCGCGCGTCTCCTCGATCCAGCGGTCGCCGGGGCCGGCGGCGACGCCGAGCATGAAATGGGGGCGCAGCTTCTGGAGGACCTCGCGCATCCTCTGCGTGGGCGGGGCCTGGGGGCCGGAGGCCCCCGGGAGGGCCAAGGCGCCCAGGAGGGCCAGGGGGAGGAATCTCATCGCCCGCTCCCGTGGAATCACCTTCATTGTACCGGATTCCGGCGCGGGGAATCTAACTTCGGCCGTCCTTTGACAGGGGGGCCCTCCCCGACTACCATGCCCCCATCCAGGGAGGCTCCCATGAACGTGCTGGGCATCTGCGGCTCGCACCGGGGCGGGAAGGCCACGGCCCATTGCCTCAAGCGGGCGCTGGAGAAGTGCGCGGAGGCCGGCCTCGAGACCTCGACCGTCGACCTCTCCGGGATGCGGATCGAGCCCTGCGACGTCTGCGAGGGGTGCAAGTCCGGGAACGGATGCGCCAAGGACGACGACGCCCGCCGGGTGATGGACCGCATGGAGAAGGCCGACGCGATCATCGTGGCGACCCCCACCTACTTCGCCTCGGTCTCGGGCAAGGTCAAGAACCTCATGGACCGGACCCTGTCCCTCCGGAGGAAGAAGTTCGCCCTGGACAACAAGGTCGGAGGGGCGATCACGGTCGGGGCGTCCCGCAACGGCGGCCAGGAATTCGCCTGCCTCCAGGTGCACAACTGGATGCTCCTGCACGGCATGATCGTGGTGGGCGACTCCAGGCCCACGGCCCACTTCGGCGGGATCGGGGTGTGCCCCCGGGGCGCCGATCCCGCGGAGGACAAGGACGGGGTCGAGACCTCCGGGAACCTCGGCCGGAAGGTGGCCGAGGTCGTCCGGCTGATCAGGAAAGCGTAAGCCCGCCGCGCCGCGCGAGGGCCAGAAGACCCAGGACCAGGACCACCTCCATCCCCGTGGCCCCGCAGCCGCCGCCGTCCGAGCCTTCATCCCCGCCCGCCGACGGCGCCCAATCCCCCTGCGCCTCCCACAGCGTCCGCCCGTCGGCGGCCAGTTCCGTCTCGTCCATCTCCCCGTCCCCGTCCGTGTCCGCCTTCGACGCGTCCAGGCCGTTCGCCGCCTCGAAATCATCGAAGAGGCCGTCGCCGTCGCCGTCCCCGGGATGGTCCCAGACGTCCTCCGGGACCTCCGCCGCCAGGAGGTCCGCCTTCAGGGAAATCCCCGGATTCACCACCACGAAGTAGTTCGACAGCGCCCCCGTATTCCCTCCCTCGTGGTTCCCCCCCAGCGTCACCTGCCCGGCTCCCACCGACTTGGCATACACCCTCATCGGCGACGCCCCCGCGTCCGACACCGCCACCGACTCCGCCATCGCCGTCCACGTCCCGTCCTTGAGCCACGCCGGAAGGGCCGTGGCCCTCTTGTCGCAGCAGGCATACACCGTGGCGGACCGGCTCACCGTGAACCGCAGGTGCGCGGATGCCGTGACGGCCTTGTCGTCGTTGGCCGTCCGGATCATCGGCTGGCCGTTGAGCGCCGCCCCCAGGGAGGAGATCGTGTAGCTCCGGTCGATGTAGTAGAGCGCCCCCGCCTTCGCCGTGGAGAGGCTGTACGCCTTCCCCGTGGAGACGCCGTCGACCGTGACCGTGAACCCTCCCGGCGGCGCGATCTCCACGTAATTGATCCGCGTGGCCTTGTCCGCGGCGCTCCCCTGGTCGATCGTCAGCCGCCCGTCCGCCACCGTCACCGTCTTCGTCAGCTTCGCGAACTGGTTGGCCGCGAGGGGGAGCCCGCTCCAGTACCCCACCCCCTCCACGTTGACCGTGTGCGTCGATTCGAATCCCGCGTCCCCCACGCCCAGCGTCACGGCGTAGCTCCCATTGGGCGCCGCGATCTCCCATTTCCCGCCGGCGTGGAAGTGGCACAGCGTGTCCAGCCTCCGGTCCGCGTTGATCCCCCGCTCGCGCGTGACGTCCGAGTGGTCCGCGTTCCAGCCGTACGCCCAGCCGTTCCCGCGGTCCGCGAAGACGGCCCCCGCGTCGGGGAGATAGCCCGCGGGCACGGCCGCTCCCGCGGGCTGGAAGTTGATCTTCGCCGGGAACGTCCCGGCGGGCGGCGGCGGGGCGGCGGCCGGCTTCAGCAGAAGCGCCCAGTCGCCGCTCCCCGGCCGGTTGAGCGTGGCGGAGCCCGTGTTGGGGATCGTGCCGGCGATGTCCGTGAACGAGCCCTGCACGGGATTGTACCACCGACCGCTCATCGCCGTCGGGAAGGCCGTCATGTCGATCCGGATCGAGGCGTTGTCGGGAAGATAGGCCACGGCCAAGTCCCCATTGCCGCTCTTCGCCAGCACCATCCGCTGGAGGTAGGCCGAGGGCTGGTTCTGGATGAGCCCGTGCGCCGGCGCCAGCCGCCACCACTCGATGCCGTTGAAGAGGTCGCTCATGTACTTCATCTGCGTGGACGAGGGAAACTGCACCGCCTTGGACCAGAAGTAGCCCTTGGAGGAGTCGGTCTGCCAGTTCCACAGGCCGTAGGCGCCGTACGTGTAGCCGAGCGAGCCCGACATCCAGCTCAGGTACCCCAGCTGGCGCGCGTCCTTCGCGGTCCCCAGGTACTTGGCGTCCATCCCCGCCGTGGTGCCGCCGGCGTCGTAGAACGCCTCGAGGTTCACCACCGGCTTGCAGGGGCTGCGGCTGTACAGGTCCAGGTTCCAGGCGATCGCGCGGTTGGCGCAGGCCTCCCGGTCGCCGCCGTTGTGGCCGCTCTGGCAGCCGGAGAAGTCGAGGTACCCCTTGTCGTAGTAGGACCGCGCCGCATCGAGGCTGGTGCCCACGTGCTGGGTGATCAGGTGCGCCCCCGTCGCCCCGTTGAGGGCGCTCCCCGCGTCGTCCCCCAGCGTCCTATAGGGGCTGTCGAAGCTCGGGGAGAGGATGACGTGGCTGCCATGGAGCCGCGCGGCGATGTTCCGCGCGAAGAGCGAGGCCTCGGCGCTCGTCGGATAGCGGGTGGTCGGCTCCATGATCCCCACGAGGAGGACCACGAACCCCTTCTGGTTGGCGTACTCCACCTTCTTGTCGAATCCCTGCCAGTAGGGGGGATTCCACGGCGATATCCCGCTCCCCAGGAACGGCGCGTTGCCGGCCGTGTCCGCGCTCCCGCCCCAGGAGCTCGCCGGCGAGATCTGGATCACCGTGAAGCGTTTCGCGGCGCGGTCGTCCACGTACGCCTGCCAGTCCGCCTGCGAGGCCTTGAGCGGCGCCACCCACGCCGTGTCGCCCATCCACAGGAAGGGCGTCCCGTCGGCAAAGGTCAGGTGCCGCCTGCCCGCGGCCACCTTGAGGAGGCCGCGCTTGTAGAGCGGATTCGTCCCCGTGTAGGCGGCCACGCTCACGCTCCCCGATCTGTTGTGAAGACCCGTGTCGGAGGTGTCCGAGCAGGCCGTGGACCACGTCCACGTCCCCGCCGCCGGGAAGGCGCAGCGGATCCGGAACGTGCTCCCGCCGTCCCAGAAACCGCCCGCCTTGAGCGTCTGCCCGCCGGGGCCCGAGAAGGTGACCGAGAGCGCGGCGTCGGCATAGGGATTCGTGTAGGACTTCGAGCTGGAGAGGGCCTGTTCCCACCGGTGCCACGCCGTGGCGCTCGACGCGGACTGCGCCTCCGCCACGCCCCCCGCGAGGGCCAGCGCAACCGACACGATCAGAGCAGAGCATCTCATTGGCAACCTCCTCCCCGGTTTGCTCGCCCCCCGGCTACCAGAGCCGGGTGATGACGACGTACTGCAGGACGGTGTCGCTGTCCCCCTCGGGATCGGTCCGGGTGCTCCCCACGGCGCCGAAATCGAACGTCAGGCGGCCGTCCTTCACCTCCACGATCCCCTCGCCGCGCACCTGCTCGCCCGCCCCGGTGAGGAAGTCGCGGATCAGGGGGCGCCCCTCGACCGTCACGCGGTGCGGCCCCTGGGCGCGCTGGGCGTCGCCGCAGAGGACGACCACGTGGTACTTCCCCTCCGCGAGCCGGATCTCCCAGCGGTCGAGGGCCGTGGAATCGCCCGCGGAGATGTGCCGCCGGAGGAGGATTTCCTTCGAGCCGGGCCGCAGGCGGGTCTCGGCGCGCCGGTCGCGCGACCAGCCGCGCCCCCGCGCCTCGTCCCAGGGAGACCCGTCGTCCCCCGTGAATTCCGGCGGAAGCGGCGCGTCAGCCGGCCCGAAGCTCACGCGGACGACCTCCGGGGGGAACGGCTTCGACGCCAGCGTCGTCCCGGGCGCCGCCACCGCGAAGTGCCCCGCCGCCACGTCCACCGCCGCCAGGCCCCCCTGGCGCGTGAGGCGGACCTTGCCCTCCCGGACCTCCAGCCGCGTGGATTCCCCCTCCACCCGGAGCGTGAACCGCGTCCCCAGGACGCGGACCTCGGCCTGCGGGGTCTCCAGCACCATGGGCCGGCCCGCGGGCTGGCGGGAGACTTCGGCCGCCACGGTCCCCCGCGCCAGGCGGAGGCGCTTCCCTCGCCCTTCCTGTCCCTCCTCTTCCTCGACATCAAGGATCTCCGAGTCCGTCAGCAGGTCCAGCCGCGTCCCGTCCGGGAACTCAAGGATCGCGCGCCCGCCCCCCGCCGCGGTCCGGAGGCCCTGGCCTTTCAACAACGGCGTCCCCTGCCGTGCAGGCGCCTCCCCGGAGGAGTCCAGCACCTGGACCCGTCCCTCGATCCTCTCCAGGACGGCGACGCCGGGCCGCGTCTCGCGGGGTGCCGGCCGGACCGGCTCGGGCCGCGGGACGGGCGCCTCTCCGGGCACGGCCGCCGGCCCGCGTTTCTCCCGCGCACGCCTCACCGCCTCGCGCATCTCCTCCTCGATCCTCTCGCGATCCAGCCCGGGCCCTGCGGGCTCCGGCCGTTCCTTGGGAGGAGATTCGACCTCCCCGGACGGTTTCCTCTCCGGCCCGCCCTTGACCGGACGTTCCGGAGGGCGCCCCGCCTCGATCCCGGGAGGCGTCCCCGCCCGGACGGAATCCTCGGAGGCCGGCCGGCCTCCCCGCCGAGGCGCCAGGAGGAGCAGGGAGACGAAGCCCAGGAAGAGGCCGGCCGCGGCCAGCCAGAACGGCCGCACCCCGCTCCACGCGCCGAGCCGCGGCGACAGGCGCCGCCGCGCCTTCCGGGACGCGAGGGCTTCCTCGATGGCCAGCCGGTCGCCGGCCATTTCCAGGAGCTCGTCCGCGTACTCGGGATGCCCGGAGAGGAGCCGGCGGACCGCCTCCTCCTCGTGCGCCTCCAGCGCGCCGCTCACGTGGCGCCACAGGAGCTCGCGCTCCGCTTCATCCGCGGGATTCATGGGACAGCTTCCTCCGCACGCACTCCGCCAGGGTCTCGCGCGCCCGGAAGGCGGCCACGTGGACGGCCGCCGCGCTCATGCCGAGGGCGGCCGCCACATCCCCCGTGGGCTGGTCCTCCCCGTACCGGCGCCGGAGGATCTCGCGGGCCCGCGCCGTGAGCCCGCGGAGGCATTCCCTCAGCGCTCCCAGGCGGGACGCGGCCCATCCGGGATCCAGCATCCGCCCTTCCGCCTTCGCGGCCGCCTCCTCCAGGCGCCGCATCGCGTCCCCCAGGAGGATCGGCCGCCGCCGCGTCCGCTCGAAATGCCGGGCCAGGCAGTTCTGGGCGATCCCCCGGAGCCATCCCCCGAAGTTGGTCCCCGGCGCGAACTCCTGCCGCTTCTCGAAGGCGATCCCGAAGGCCTCCTGGACCAGATCCTCCGCCGCGCCGCGGTCTCCCGCAGCCCCGAGAAGGAAGGCGGTGAGCCACCGGCGGTTCTGCTCGATGGCGGCCATGCTCCACGGATCGATGACAGGCATCAAGCGCTCCTTGCACCCCTCTATCCGGAGGGGTCCTGGAATCTTACATCGAATCGGGAATCCTTGGCGTGGGATCGGGACGGTTGACGCGGGGGAGGCGGGAAAACCGCCGCGGCGCGGCCGCCTCAACGGCCGGCGAGGCGCTCGAGCACCTTGTACATCGCCTGGGTCCCCAGCGACCCCTCGCCGTGCGCCTCGTTGTCGGAGAAGTATTTCTGGGCCAGCGCGGTCCCGTCGAGGGGCAGTCCCAGGGGCCTCGCCGCATCCTGGACGATCCGCAGGTCCTTCTGGAGGAGCTTGACCATGAATCCGGGGGCGAAGTCGCCCCGGGCGATCCGCGTCCCGAGCTTCTCGAGCGTCCACGAGCCCCCCGCGCCCGGGATCAGCGCCTCGAGGAGCACGCCGAGGTCGATCCCGCCGAGGCGCGCCAGGTGGAGCGCCTCCACGGTCCCCAGCATGTTCATCGCGCAGAGGACCTGGTTGCAGGCCTTGACCGTCTGGCCCGCCCCCTGGGGCCCGCAGAGGGTGATGCGCTTCCCCATCGCCTGGAGCACGTCCCGCACCCGCTCCAGGTCCGCGGCGTCGCCGCCCACGAGGATCGAGAGCGTCCCCTCCCGCGCGCCCACGTCGCCGCCCGTCACGGGGGCGTCGAGGAAGCTGAAACCCTTCGAACGCAGGGACTCGCCCACCTTCCGGGCCGCGGAGGGGGCGATCGTGGACATGTCGACGAAGGCCGCGCCCCTGGGCGCGCCGGCGGCGGCGCCCTGCGGCCCCAGGAGGACTTCCTCGACGTCCGGGGAGTCGGTGACGATCGAGAGGACGACCTCGTTCCCCTCGGCGCAGGCCCGCGGGGTGGGGGCCTGCCGCGCCCCGGCGGCCGCGAGCGGCGCGGCCCGGGAGGCCGTGCGGTTGTAGACGGTGACGCGGTGGCCGGCCCGCACGAGGCGCAGGGCCATCGCGGAGCCCATGATGCCCAGGCCGATGAAGCCGACGGAGCGCGGCATGGCGATCCTCCCTGATCCGCCCATTTTATCCGGGAATCGCCCGGAGGTTGACCAGATTCGTGATTCGGTTGCGGCGGGGCCGCGGATGAAGTATGGTGACGGGCCATGGACATCCTCACCGAGGCCCAGGTCCGCCGCATCCTCGAGGCCACCGACGGATTCCGGCTCGCGCGGGACCCCGTGGTGGTGCCCCTGGCCGCGCTCGAAGGGGGGCTGGAGAAGATCCTGCCCGACGGCAAGCTCCTGGTCCGCGCGCCGGGGGGCGCCGCGTTCGAGCCGTGGCTGGCGGGCCTGCGGGCGCGCCTGGGGAAGCTGGACCTCTCGCGGACGCCGCGCGCGTAGGTGATAATCCGTGCACGCCGGCGGGGCCGGGTGTTAAATAGAAGCCGCCTTCTTTCGGAGCCGAGCCCATGAGTCCAAGACTTCTGCCCGCCCTTCTGGCCGCCGCGGTCCTGGGCTGGACCGGATGCGATCGGTCCCCGGCCGCCCCGCCGGCATCGGGGACGAAGGCCGGGCCGCAGGAAGCGCCGAAGCCCCCCGCGGCGCCCCCGGAGAAGGAGAAGCCCCCCCAGGCCCCGGCGCCGGCCGAGGAGAAGTGGACGGAGCTCTTCGACGGGAAGACCCTGACGAACTGGAAGCCCACGTCCTTCGGCGGCGAGGGCGAGGTCAAGGTGCAGGACGGGCAGATCGTCGTCGAGCCCGGGGTGGACCTCTCGGGCGTCCACTGGACGGGCGCCGAGCTGCCGAAGATGAACTACGAGCTCCGGCTCGAGGCCATGAAGATCGAGGGGAGCGACATCTTCTGCGGGATCTCCTTCACGGTGGGGGACGCCCAGTGCAGTTTCGTCTCGGGCGGCTGGGGGGGAGGCATCGTGGGCCTCTCCAGCATCGACGGCATGAACGCCTCCGAGAACGAGACCACCAAGGTGATGGCGTTCACGGAGAAGAAGTGGTACCGCTTCCGCCTGAAGGTAACCCCCGAGAAAATCGAGGGATGGATCGACGACGAGCAGGTCGTCAACGTCGTGACCAAGGACAAGAAGATCTCCATCCACCCGATGATGGAGGTCTCCAAGCCGCTCGGCCTGGCGACGTACGTGACGCGGTCGGCCTTCAGGAACATCCGGATCCGCCGGCTGTCCTGAGCCCGGTCAATTTCCTTGGGACCCCCGGGACTCCGGGGGGGCCGGCGAGTCGAGCCGCCGTCCCCAAAGCGGTCTCCGTGTGGTAAGATGGAGTACCGTTCGCGGGGGTGGGGAACCGGATTCCCGGACCCTCCCGGCGCACCATAGAAACATGGGCAAGATCCGAGGCGACGTCGACGTCCTGGGCATCGCGAACCTCCTCCAGATGCTCTCGAACAACGGCTGCGAGGGCTATCTCACCATCGCCCAGGAGGGCCAGCGGAAGGTCATCGAGTTCACCTCGAGGGGCATCCGGCTGGTGAGCGGGGCGCGGCGGACGAACCCGCTGGGGGAGATCCTCCTGAGGACCGGGAAGATCACCCGGGACCAGCTCGACGACCTCCTGGCCCGGCAGAGGAAGACCGGCAAGCCGCTCGGGGAGATCGTCGCCGAAAACGGGATCCTCGCCCAGTCGGTGATCGAGGGCGCGCTCCGCGAGCAGGTGGCCGAGGAGATCTACGACCTCTTCACATGGCTCGACGCCACCTTCGAGTTCGCCACCCTCGGCGGGAGCGAGCCGCCGCCCGACCAGGGCCTGCTGGCCACGGTGGTCCTGGACCAGACCGTGATGTCGATCATGCTGGAGGCGGCGCGGCGGGTGGACGAGCTGACGCGGATCCAGGCGGTGATCCCGGACGTCCGCCTGGTGGCCGAGCGGCTGGAACTGCCGGCGTCCCTGGACGACCCGGGGCTGGACCGGGACGCGACCGAGGAGATCCTGCCGCTCGTGGACGGCGAGAAGACCGTGGGGGAGATCATCGACGAGTCCCTCTACCCCAAATTCACGGTCCTGCGCACGCTCTACGGCCTGGCCCAGCGCGGCGTGGTCAAGATCCGCGCCCGCACGGACGAGAGAGCCTCCCCGCAGACGGTCGTCCTGCGGCGGGTGACGCCGCTGTCGGAGCGCGGGGCGCCGGGGGGCCGGACCGTCCTGCTCCTGAGCGAACTGCCCACCTTCCGGAGCCTGCTGGGGATGTTCCTCCGCAGTGCGGGGTACGACATCATCGAGGGGCAGGGCCTGCCCCAGCTGGACGACGCCCTGGCCCGCCGGCGCGTGGACGTGATCGTGCTGGACGTCTCGATCGAGACCGAGGACGGGCTGGCCACCTGCCAGAAGATCCGGGAGGCGGCGGGCGTCCCGTTCATCGTGCTGGCGGGGAACACGAGCCGCCAGGCGGTGGCCCACGCCATCCAGTCCGGCGCGCGCTACGTCCTGCTCAAGCCGGTGAAGCAGGACCTTCTGCTCGAGCGCATCTCCAACGTCCTCAAGCCGCGCGACCCGGTCACGGCCTGAGGGGGCCGGCGTCAGGCGACCTGGCGCAGGAGCTGGAGGTCGGCGGTCGCCACGGCGTCGCGGGCCGCCTCCAGGAGGTCGTGGATCCCCAGGATCTCCAGGATCGCCCCCGGCGGGTCCTCTTCCATCAGCCGGAAGGCGGTCCCGGCCCAGTCCTCGGCGGTGGCCAGGATCCCGAAGACGGCGTCGCCCTCGCCCTCGACGCCGGCCACGCCGGCGGCCTCGAGGATGTCGCGGCAGGCGGAGCGGAGGGTCTCGGCCTTCCCGGCCCACTCCGGGGCGTGGATCTGGATCGTCACCTCGAGCCCCATGCGCGCCTTTTTCCTCTCCCCCTTGTCCCCGCGCGAGCGGATGGCGTCGGAGACCCGGTCGCGGAGGGCGTTCTCGTCCCGCAGGAGCGCGCGGGCGACCCGCCAGCCCTCGCGGGCGGGGACGAGGTCCGGGAAGACCTGGAGGATCACGCCGGAGAGCCGCAGGGCGTCGAGCGCGGAGGCCACGGTCTCGTACTTCCGGTCCTCCACGGGGTCCAGGACCACCAGCGGCATGTACTCCTGCGCCTCGAGGCGCTTCAGGCGCAGGGCCTCGAGGCCGCCCTCCACGAGGAGCGCCTGGCAGTCCGCCATGAACCCGCGGGGCTCGCGATGCAGGCAGTCCATGATCCGGACGGTCGTGGAGACGATCTGGTCGCGGCGCTCGGGGAGGTCCAGGATCTCGGCCAGGGCCTCGAGCGCCTCCTCTTTCGTGCGGATGTACATGCCCTCCCCCTCTCGCTTCGATCCCCCAATTGTAACTTACAATCCGTAAATGTCAAGGGGGCCCGGGGAATCCGGCGGACGGCCGCCTACTTGGCCGGGGGGCCGGCGCGGGGCAGGGTGATGGCCATCTGCTTCTTCGTCCGCGGCTCCACGGCCAGGATCACCCGGAAGGAGAGGCCGCACTCGGTGCACCGGAGGATCCGGTTCGCGGCGTCCTCGGCCAGCACGATCTCCTTCCCGCAGAAGCAGTAGATCCGGGACCCTTCCTCGCCGGCCACCATCTCCTGCGCCCCGAGGTCCCCCTTGGCCGTCAGCAGGAGGCTCTCCTTGCCCGGGGCCAGGACGCCCGCGGCCTTGGGCTTCGCCGGCTCGGGGGCGGGCTTCCGGGCCTCCGGGGCCGCGGCGACCCGCCGCACGGTCTTGGGCCTCGCCGGCGGGGCCGCGGCCTCGGGCTTCTCCTCCGCGGGCGCCTCCGGGACCGCGGTCTTCCGGCCCGTCTTGGCCTTCGGCGCCTCGGCCGGCTTGGGGAGCCTCCGGGGGCCCTTCGCCCCGTCCTTCGACATCCGCATCACCTGCACCGGCAGCAGGACCGGCGTCT
>CAYNDR010000027.1:0-2618 GCA_964395295.1 uncultured Planctomycetales bacterium | reverse complement strand
TTCTCCTCCGCGGGCGCCTCCGGGACCGCTGGCTTCCGGCCCGTCTTGGCCTTCGGCGCCTCGGGCGGGGCCTCGAGCTCCTCCAGCTCCTCCAGGTCGGCCGTGCTCTTGCGGGCCGTCTTGGCCTTCGGCGCCTCGGCCGCCTTGGGGAGCCTCCGGGTGCTCTTGGCCCGGTCCTTCGACATCGGCATGACCTGCACCGGGATGAGGACCGGCGTCTTCTCCCCGCTCTCCTTGTCCGTCTTGAGGAAGGCCGTGAAGCTGGCTCCGCACCAGCCGCAGGCGAAGACGCTGTCCACGGACCGGAAGTCCACGATCACCTCCGACCCGCAGGCGCACAGCGGCTTGTACATCCCCTCCCCCACGGGGGCGGCCGCCTTCGAGACCTTCGCGGGGGCCTTCTTCGGCTTCTGCGGCACCACGGCCATGGGCGAGACGAGGATCCCCACCCTTTTCTTCCCCGTGCGGGGATCGAGCGTCACGACGATCTTGAGCGATTCCTTGCACTCCGGGCAGACCACGATCGGCTTGCGGCCATCGAGATCCGCCTCGACGGAGGCCCCGCAGGGACAGGAGACGGTCGCGACTTCAGGATCGTTGGGGATCATCAGAACATGATACCCAAGAACGCCCCGGAGGGAAGAAGAACCTCCCCTGTCCCCTCCGCCCCTCCCGGCCGGCGCGAAGGTCTGGCAGTCGGGCAACCCCACGGTGTAGAATCCAGGCAGATCCCGCGGTTCCGGGCGGGAGGGGACCGCGCGCGTCGTTCAACGGCTGGAGCGGGACCCGACGCATTCCGGGAGCATGGGAGGAGCCGTCATGAGGATCCGAGCGGCGGGAGCGGTCGCGGCCTTCCTGGCCTGCGCCCTGGCGGCCCCCGCGGCGCCGCCCGCGCAGGACTCGCCGAAGGAGAAGCTCAAGGCAACCCTCAAGGACAACGACCCCGCGGGAGAGTGGTTCTACGACGACATCCACGGCGCCCTCTCCCAGGCGCGGAAGTCCAGCAAGCCCCTCCTCGTCGTCCTCCGGTGCGTCCCCACCTGGCTCTACAGGGAAATCGACAAGCAGGTGGCCCGCCGCGAGGGACCGGGGGTAACCGATCTCCTGGACAAGTTCGTCTGCGTGCGGATCGTCCAGGCGTACGGGCTGGACCTCAACGTCTTCCAGTTCGACACCGACCTCCCGTGGGCCGTCTTCTTCATGAACGCGGACAAGGTGGTCTACGGGCGGTACGGCACCCGCTGCCGGCAGAAGGACCCGCACAAGGACGTCACGCTCGACGGCTTCAAGAAGGCCGCGCAGGGGGCCCTGGAGCTCCACGAGGCGTATCCCGCCAACAAGAAGGACCTGGCCGGCAAGACCGGCCCCGCGCCGGCGTGGAGGATCCCCGAGCTCATGCCGGACCTCAAGGGCCGGCCCGAGGTCAAGCCGGCCGACGGCAAGAACTGCGTCCGCTGCCACGCGGTGCACGAGGGCGAGATCTGGTCCTCCCGCGTCCCCAAGCACGTGGTCCCGGACAAGACGCTCTGGCCCTACCCGATGCCCGAGGCGGTCGGGCTCACGCTCGACCCCAAGGAGGCGGCCACCGTCACCGCCGTGGAGGCCGCGACCCCCGCCGAGAAGGCGGACTTCAAGGCGGGCGACCGGATCGCCAGGATGGAGGGCCAGCCCATCCTCTCCATCGCCGACGTCCAGTGGGTCCTCCACAACCTCAGGGACGGCGACAAGGTGAAGGTGGAGGCGGAGGTGGACCGCAACGGCAAGAAGACGGAGCTCGCGCTGACCCTCCCCGCCGGATGGCGGCAGAAGTCCGATCCCACCTGGCGGCCGATGATCACGAACCTGCGCCACCGCCTCGCGGGCCCCGACGGGTTCGAGGCCGTGCCCCTGGACGCCCGCAAGGACCAGGGCCTGCCGCCCGCCGGGATGGCGCTCCGGGTGAAGAGCGTCACCCAGTGGGGCCAGGACAGGAACACCTCGTTCGCCTGGAAGAAGAACGACGCGGTCATCGGCGTGGACGGGCGGAACAACCTCGACACGGAGTTCGAGTTCCTCTCCTACCTCCTGAGGAAGAATCCCGGCCAGAAGGCGGAGCTGACGATCATCCGGGAGGCCAAGATCCAGAAGGCGACCCTGGTGCTCCCCTGAACCGGGGCTTGCATTTCGCGGCGGGCGCGATAAACTCGGTGCCCGTCATGAGACGATGCCCGCCCGCGCTCCTCCTGCTCCTGGCCCTGTCCGGGTGCGTCGACCGCGACCAGGAGATCGTCATCGAGAACCGCGGCGGCGCCGCGATCCTCGTCGACGTCCAGAAGGAGTACGGCCCCTGGAGCGTGCGCCGGGACGACCACGAGCGCGACCGGGTCCCGGGCTTCACGTCCTGGGTCGGCCGCTACACGTCCCAGCTCGAGAGGATCGACGTCGTCGTCCTGCGGGAGAGCGACGGCGCGGTCCTCCACGCGGACAGCTTCAGCCGCGGCGACTTCGAGGACTTCAACGGGCACATCCTGATCCTGGCCTATCCCTGACCGCCCCCGGGCGTACGAGACCACAGAGGAGACGGAGAGCGCGGAGACGATTTAACCACAGAGCGCACGGAGGGCACTGAGAGGAATATC
>CAYNDR010000026.1:23935-32432 GCA_964395295.1 uncultured Planctomycetales bacterium | reverse complement strand
TCCTGCCGGCGGTCCTCGGGGGGGAGGAGAGCCTTCGCAAGCTGGGCCAGATGGCGAGGGCCTACTTCCGAATGGGCGGCCATCACGTCCAGTTCAACGTCGTGGACGCCGGGACCCTGCGCGCGGCGCAGGAGGAGCCGGAGAAGCACCGGGGCCTCATCGTCCGCGTGGCGGGCTACAGCGACTACTTCACGGACCTCGACCGGGAGCTGCAGGACGAGATCATCTCGCGGACGGCGCACGAGGAAAGCTGACGCCGGGAGCGTCGCCTCCTCCCGTCACGGCGGATCCATTTGCTCCCCTTTACGCCCCCCGAGTATGATATTCGAAGGAGGGGCGAGGGGACGTGATCGAGTTCGAATGGGATCCTGGAAAGGCCCGGGCCAATTTCCGAAAACATGGCGTTTCCTTTGTCGAAGCAGCGACCACGTTCGGGAACCCGCTCAGCATCACGTTCCACGATCCCGACCATTCCCAGGCCGAGGATCGTTTCATGATCATCGGTGAATCGGGAAGAAACCGGCTGCTGATAGTGGCGCACGCCTGCCGAGGCGAGAAGATACAAATCATCAGCGCAAGGAAGTTGACTCGCAAGGGGCGGAAATCCTATGAAGACGAAATCCGGAAGCGGCGCCCCTGACGACCTCCGCCCGGAATACGACCTGCATTCACTCCTCAGGCGCGGGGTGCGGGGAAAATACGTTCAGCGATATCTCCAGGGCACTAACCTCGTGCTCCTGGCTCCCGACGTGGCCCGGGCCTTCCCGGACGGGACGGCCGTCAACGAGGCTCTTCGCCTGGTCATTCGGCTCCGCAAGCTCCCAGGCGCCACTCGCAAGACGGCCAAGGCATGAAGCCGACGGAGAGCTGAAACCATCAATCAAGCGGCTGCCACCCCGTCTTCGAAGGATCCTCCGGGAAGACCTCGGGGGGCTTCCCCCCCGTGTCCTTCCGGAAAACCGTGCACCCTTCGCAGATGATGAAGGTGTGTTTCCCGGTCTTCGGGTACTCGGCGGGATAGGCCGCGAAGCCGAACACCGATTTGGCCCGGCGGTTGCCCGAGTCGTAGCTGTGGACCTTCCCCCCCTCCTCGTATTTCCGGATCACGACGAAGAGGTATCCCGCCTTGGGCCTCGGCTTGTCCACGGCGGGATCGGCGAGTTCCTTCATCTTGAGGGGGGCCGCGTCCGCGTCCGCGATGGCGGGATCGATCAGCTTGATCGGGCCGTAGGAGGCCTTGCAGCGGTACAGCCCCGAGACGTCGCCCACCCAGAAGTCGTTCACCCGGTTTTCGTCGCGATCGTTGGACCTGAAGTCCGTCTCGGCGGTTGCCACCGTCTTGAGCGAGGCGCTGGCGTTCCGCTCGTTGGCGGCGGTCTGGCCGCGCTTCATCTCGACGGCCATCTCAGGAGCATGCATCTCGGCGACCTCCAGCATGAGGGCCTCGTACTTCCGGGGATCGCCGCCGCTGAGATCCTTCAGGAGCTTTTCCGCCTCCATCTGAAGCTGGGACATCTGCTTCAGGATTTCGCCGAGGCGCTTCTTCTTCGCCTCGACGTCGTCCTGCCCGGAGGCCGCGCCCGCCAGAAGAGCGACCAAAATAAAAGCGATGGATTTCATGGATTCATCCTCCCGTCGTAGTGTAGCCTCATTCGTGCCGGCGTGGGTAAAATCAATGGAACGAGGTCTCCCATGATCGCCGCCCCCCGCTCCCTCCTGGGCACCCTCCTTCTCGCGGCCGCCTGCGCCTCCCCGCGGGCCCCCGCCGCCGGCGGCGGGGCCGCGACCGCCCGCGAATACCGCCAGACCTTCCTCACCTACCCCTACTCGGACCCCGATCCCGTCCCCCCTTCCGCCCGGATCTACCCCTACTTCCGGTACGACGGCTTCACCGACGCGCCTTCGCCCCGCGAGTGGCAGGTGGTGGAACTCTCCAACGACTATCTCCGGGTCCTGATCCTGCCCGAGATCGGCGGGAAGATCTGGGCCGCCATCGACAAGTCCACCGGCAAGCCCTTCATCTACTACAACCGCGTCGTCAAGTTCCGCGACGTCTCCCTGCGGGGCCCGTGGACCAGCGGCGGCATCGAGGCGAACTACGGCATCATGGGCCACACGGCCAACTGCTTCTCGCCGGTGGACTACCTCGTCCGCCAGGAGCCGGACGGCGCCGCCGCCTGCGTCATCGGCGGCCTGGACCTCCTCACCCGCACGCCCTGGCGCCTGGAGATCACCCTCCCGGCCGGCAAGGCCTTCTTCACGACCCGATCCTTCTGGCACAACGCCTCGGGGCTGGACCAGTCCTGCTACAGCTGGATGAACGTGGGGATCAAGGCGGAGGGCAACCTGCAGTTCGTCAACCCGGGCACGCACTACCTGGGGCACGACGGCCGGGCCTCGACCTGGCCCGTGAACCGGGGGAACGGCCGCGACGTCTCGTGGTACGAACGGAACGACTTCGGCAGCTCCAAGTCCTACCACGTGATCGGGCGCCTCTCCGAGTTCTTCGGGGGCTACTGGCACGACGAGGACTTCGGCATGGCCCACGCGGCCCCCCACGAGGAGAAGCCCGGCAAGAAGATCTGGATCTGGGGGCTGTCCCGCCAGGGCATGATCTGGGAGAAGCTCCTGACCGACGCCGACGGGCAGTACGTCGAGGTCCAGTCCGGACGGCTCTTCAACCAGGCGGCCCCCGAGAGCTCCCGGACGCCGTTCAAGCACCGCGCGTTCGCCCCCTATGCCACCGACGTCTGGACGGAGCACTGGTTCCCCGTCAAGGGGATCGGCGGCTTCGTGAGCGCCAGCCCGTACGGCGCCATGAACGTCACGGCGGCGAACGACCGCCTGACGGTCCGCCTCTCGCCCGTCCAGGCCCTGCGCGACCGGCTGGAGGTGTACGACGGGGACCGCCTGCTGGACGCCCGCGAGGTGGACCTCCGCCCGATGCGCCCCCTGGAGGTGTCGGTGCCGCTGGCGTCGTCGCCCCGCGCCCTCCGCGTGCTCCTCGGGGGGGACAAGCTCCGGTACGAGGCCGGGGACGGCGACGTCCTCAGCCGCCCGCTGGAGGCGCCGGCCGGCTTCGACTGGAGTTCCGCCTACGGCCTCTATGTGAAGGGGACGGAACACGCGCGCCAGCGCGACCGCGCCGGGGCCGAGTCCGCCCTGCGGGAATGCCTGAAGAAGGATCCCCACTTCCTCCCGGCGCTCTCCGAGATGGCGGCGCTGGCGAACGGGCGGGCGGACCACGCCGCGGCGCGCGACTTCGCCCGGCGGGCGCTGGCCGTCGACGCCTACGACGCCCGCGCCAACTACCAGTTCGGCGTCGCCTCCGCGGCGCTCGGGCGGATCGCCGACGCCCACGACGCCTTCGGGGTCGCGGCCCAGTCGGCGGAATGCCGCGGCGCCGCCCTCACCCGCCTGGCGCTCCTCTTCCTCCGGGAGCGGCGGCTGGACCGGGCGCTCGCCTGCTCCCGGGGCGCCCTTGACGAGAACCGCCGGAACCTCGACGCGCTCCAGGTCCAGGCCTGCGTCCACCGTCTGCGGGGGAAGCCGGCCCCGGCGCTGGAGGAGATCCTGGCCCTGGACCCGCTCAGCGCCTTCGCGCGGTTCGAGAAATCGCACGGCGGACTCGCCGCCCTCATCCGCAACGAACTGCCGCACGAGACGTACCTGGAGCTGGCCGCGTGGTACCGCAACGCGGGGCTGGACGAGGACGCCGTTCGGGTCCTGGAGCTGGCCCCCCCCACGGCGGAAATCCTGTACTGGCTCGCCTGCCTCCGGAAGGATCCGGCCCTGCTGGCCCGCGCCGAGGCGGCCTCGCCCGCGCTCGTCTTCCCGTTCCGGGCCGAGGCCATCCCGGTCTTCGAGTGGGCGCTCCAGAAGGGCAAGGCCTGGCCGGCCGCCTACTACCTGGCGCTGATCCGCTGGAACCACGGAGAGACGTCGAAGGCGCTGGACCTGCTGGCCTCCTGCGGAGACGAACCGATGTTCGCGCCCTTCTATGCCCTGAGGGCGCGGCTGGACGGGAAGAACGCCCCGCGCGATCTCCAGCGGGCGGCCGAACTGGACCCGGACCAGTGGCGGTACGGGATCCTGCTCGTCGAGGACCACCTCCGGAGGAACCTCAAGGAGCGCGCCCTGGCGGTGGCGGCGGACTATGCGAGGCGATTCCCCGCCATCGGCGAGGTCGCCCTGCTCCACGTGAAGATGCTCATGCTCAACGGCCGGCAGGCCGAGGCGGCGGACCTCCTCTCCTCGCTTCATATCCTGCCCTGCGAGGGCAGTATCGAGGCGCGGGCCATGCACCGCGAGGCGAACCTGCGGGTGGCGGTGGATCGGATGAAGGCGGGGAAATGGGACCAGGCGCTGCAGCGCGTCGAGGCCGCGCGGGAGTGGCCCGAGCGGCTGGGCGCGGGGCGGCCGTACGCGGAGGACTGCGACGATTTCCTCGAGGACTGGCTGGCCCTCGAGTGCCACCGGGGCCGCAACGCCCCGGACGAGGCGAAGAAGTCGATCGATAAAATCCTCGCGGCCCGGCCGCGCTCGAAGGGCCGGGGCGCGGCCGACCTGATCGTCGCCCTGGCGCTTCGGGAGTCCGGCCGGGCCGAGGCGGCCCTCCGGGCGCTGAAGGACCGGCTGGCGAAGGAGCCGCAGAGCGCGGACGCGAAGTGGGCCCTCGATGCCTATGAGGGGCGTCCTGCCGCCGCTCCCGGCGACCCGGCCGCCCGCATCCTGGGGGCCTGGCTGGGCCGGTAGCGCGTCCCTTTCTTGCGGGACCCCGCCTCCCCAGGCTACTATTCCCATATGCCGCGCCTACCCCTGGCCGCCCTGCTCCTCCTGTCCTCCGCCCGGGGCGACGACCCCTTCGCCCGCGACAACCTCGCGGCGTGGTGCATCGTGCCCTTCGATGCGAAGAAGCGCGGCCCCGAGGAGCGCGCCCGGATGCTCAAGAACCTGGGGATCCGGCGCCTCGCCTACGACTGGCGCGACGAGCACATCCCGACCTTCGACCAGGAAGTCGAGGCGATGAAGCGGAACGGCATCGCGATCGACGCCTGGTGGTTCCCCGCCTCCCTCAACCCCGCGGCGCGGAAGATCCTTGACGTCCTCAAGCGGCACGAGGTCCGCCCCCAGCTCTGGATCACCATGGGCGATCCCGCCCCCAAGGCGGCCGACCCGGCGGAGAAGATCAAGGCCGGCGCGGCCGCGGTCCGCCCCGTCGCCGAGGCGGCGGCCGGGATCGGCTGCACGGTGGCCCTCTACAACCACGGCGGCTGGTTCGGCGAGCCGGAGAACCAGGCGGCCATCATCAAGGAGCTCGGGCTCAAGAACGTCGGCATCGTCTACAACTTCCACCACGGCCACGCCCACATCGACCGCTTCGCCGGCATGTTCAAGGCCATTCAGCCTCACCTCCTGGCCGTGAACCTCAACGGCATGGTCAGGGACGGCGACCGCAAGGGGAAGAAGATCCTGGCGCTCGGGCAGGGCGACCAGGAGCTCGCGATGATGAAGGTCATCCGCGACAGCGGCTGGCGGGGGCTCGTCGGGATCATCGACCACCGCCCCGAGACGGACTCCGAGCAGACGCTGAAGGAGAACCTCGAAGGCCTGGAGCGGCTTCGGAAAGAACTGGCCTCGCCCCGCTGATCCTTGACGGAGGACGCCCATGCACCGCCTATCCCTCCCCGCCCTCCTCATCGCCGCCGCCTGCGCCCCGATCCCGGCGCCGGCGCAGGACGCCCCCGGCCTCCGCCCCGCCGCGCCCGGCATCGAGGACAACCTCTTCGTCTGGACCGACACCTGCAACGCCTACGTCCTCCGCGACGGCGACGCCGCGCTCCTCATCGACCTCGGCGACGGCGGCGTCCTCGAACGCCTGGGCGGCATCGGCGTCAAGAAGGTCGAGTGGGTCCTCTTCACCCACCACCACCGCGAGCAGTGCCAGGGGGCGCCCAAGCTCAAGGAATGGAAGCCCCAGGTCGCGGCCCCCGAGGCCGAGCGCGCCCTCTTCGAGAAGCCTACCGACTTCCGCAAGATGAAGCCGTCGCTCGGCGACAAGTTCACCGTCTACGGCGCCAGCTACGCGCGCCCCCCCGTGGAGCCGATCCCGCTCGACCGCGGCTTCAAGGCCACGGACACCTTCACCTGGCGCGGACGCGAGATCCGCTGCCTCGAGACGAAAGGGCACAGCCCCGGCGGGATGTCCTACCTGCTCAAGGCCGGCGACCGCTGGATCGCCCTGAGCGGCGACGTCATGCTCGACGGCGCGAAGATGCACTGCTGGCCCGATTCGGAATGGGACTACGGCTTCGGCGCGGGGATCTACCCGCTGGCGGCGGGGGCGGGCCTGTTGGAGGGCTACGACCCCGCGCTCCTCCTGCCCTCGCATGGGCCGGCCGTCAAGGAGCCCGCGCGTCAGCTCCGCGAGTACATCGACAAGCTCAAGAGGTTCGAGAAGCTCTACCTCCGCGGCTACGGCGTCTCGACCTTCGGCGCCGCCGACCAGGACCCCCTCTCCAGGCCCACCGACGTCCCCGGCCTCGGACGGATCTCGAAGCACCTCTACAAGCTCCGGGGCATCAACCAGTGGGCCAACTTCGGGCTCATCCTGGCCGACAGCGGCCGCGCCCTCGCCGTCGACGCCGGCCTCGACAAGAAGGCCCTCGACCAGGTGCTGGAGGGGGCGAGGGAGCGCCTGGGCCTCAAGGGGGTCGACGCCGTCCTCATCACGCACATGCACGGCGACCATGTCCTGGACGCCCCGCACCTGCGCGAGAAGTGGGGCGCGAAGATCTGGACGCTGAAGGGGATCGACGACAAGTTCGAGCACCCGGAGCGGTTCGACTTCGCCGGGGCGGTCCAGGCCTACGGGGGTGGGATCGACTCGGTCAAGATCGACCGCGCCTTCGAGCCGGGCGAGAAGTTCGAGTGGGAGGGGTTCACCTTCACGGTGGACTGGATGCCGGGGCAGACGAAGTACGGCTGCTGCCTCTGGGGGGAGATCGACGGGCGGCGCGTGGCCTTCACGGGGGACAATATCTTCGGCCACCCGGCCGATCCCGCGCAGGACGGCCACGAGGCCGTCGTGGCCCACAACGACGCGGTCCTCGAAGAGGGCTACATGTACTGCGCCGACTACCTCAAGAAGCTCAATCCCGACCTCATGCTCGGCGGGCACTCCTGGGTCATGGACAAGCCGGCAGGGATGATCGAGCGGTTCTGGAAGTGGTCGCGCGCGATGCGCGAGGCGTACCGGGAGCTGAGCGCGGAGCCCGACTACCGGTACATGTACGATCCCTACTGGGTGCGGGCCGAGCCGTACCGGGTCACGGCCCGGCCCGGCGAGGCGGCCGAGGCCGCGATCCACGTGAAGAACTTCAAGGACCGTCCGCAGAAGCACCGGATCGCCGTCCACGCCCCGGAGGGGATCGCGGCGGACCCCCCGGCGCTGGAAGGCACGGTCGAGGCCGGGAAGACCGGGACGTACGCCCTCAAGCTCACCCCCGCGGCGGGGATGAAGGAGGGCCTGCGGATCGTGGCGCTCGATGTCACGGTGGACGGGAGGCGCTACGGCGAACGGTTCGACCTGATCCTCTGGGTCGGCGACTGGAAGTGGAAGAAGTAGGTCAGGGCTCGGGGAGGACGGTCACGTCGTCGAACCACACCGGCGTGGGGCCCGCGTTGGTCAGGCACATGCCGTTGCGCTCCGCCGCCGCCCCCGACTTGAAGACGCCCTCGTACTTCTGCCATCCCTTGTCGTCGGGCGCTCCCGCGGGATGGAGCCTCTGCCAATGCAATCCCTGGATGTCGATCCGCCCGCCGGCCGGGACGCGCGCCCAGACGGAGATCCGGTAGGCGGTGTTCGGGAAGACCATCGTCGAGAGCGGGAAGACGCTGACCTTCCCTTCCTTCACCGGATCGATGCGCAGGCTCGACCGGCCGCCGCGGGCGACCTGCGAATCGAGGCGGACGGCGTCGTACTGGACCCGCATCTCCAGCTTCCCGGAGTAGTCATACGGCCCCCAGTACTCGGGCCTGCCGTCGCCCGCGATATCGAGCTCGAAGCCGCCGTTCGACACCGCCGGGAAGAGGCGGATGGGGATGCGCTGGGCCGGCGACTGGCCGCCGACGACGATGTGGAGGCCCGCCGGCTCGGTCATCCTGTCGAGGCCCGCGAACCGGAAGACCCTCGCCGCCTCGCCGCCGGCCGGGAGGCTCACCGCCTGCGGGCCGGCGGGCTCGACGCGGGCGGGACACTCCGCGGGCAGTTCCACGGCGCAGGTGGCCTCCGCCGGCGACGAGCGGAGGTTCCTCAAAGTCACGCGCAGGGCGCCGCCCGCCTCGTAGGCCCATTCCACGAACGGCGAGGGGACGACCGGAATGGGCGCATAGCGCTTGCCGGTCGACCGCGTGTTCGTCTCAGCCACGCACCAAGCGTCGTGCAGGTCGCGGGGGGCGGCGGCCGCCGCGCGGACCTCCCCCTCGACGGTCACGG
>CAYNDR010000026.1:8609-23925 GCA_964395295.1 uncultured Planctomycetales bacterium | reverse complement strand
TCGGAAGTCTCCCACCCCTGCGGCAGTTCCCACCGGACGCACCCACGGATGGGCTCCGGATTGAGGTTGAGGACCTCGCACGAGGTCTTGCCCGACTCGCCGGCCGCCAGCATCGCAGGGTGCTTCGGGAACACCAGCGGCTCGCAGTGCTTCACGAGCACCACCGTGGCTTGCATCGAGGCCGGCACCTCGAACGACACGGCATCTTCGCCGACCGGCTTGAAGTCCCACGGCCTCACCTCGCCGTTCCAGAGGATGGCCCATGCCTTCCGAACCTCACCGGTGCCGACCGTGGCCACGGCGCCCGCCGCGCCGGTCTCGTTCACGGTATTGACCAGAAACAGGCGGCTCGACCCCTCGGAAAGGAAGAACTCCTTGGCCTGGATGCCGCCCCAGGGCGCCACCTGCAGGCCCGGCCTCGGCGGAGGCTCCTTCATCCCCACCGGGAGCGCCAGCGTCACATCCTCCGTGTCGCGGAACCTCGCCCGGTAGAGGAGCTGCTTGATGCGCTGCCGCAGAGCCATCGTGTTCTTCCGGAACGTCTCGTCCGAGGGCAGGTTGTCGAACCGGCAGCCGTTGAGGTGGAGGACGTTCCAGCGCAAGTCCTTGCCGGACCAGTTGGCGCCGCCGTTGGCACTGCCATCCATCACGAGGTGAGTAGGGAACGTGTACCGGTACAGTTCGCTGCGGTGGAACACCGCCGAGGCGAGATGGAAGGTGAGGAAACGGCCGTGCGCCCACCCCGCTCCTTCGCCTCCGGTGACGAAGGAAGGACGGATCTCGCGGCACTCCCGCATGATTCGGGCGAGGTTCGAGGCGGACTCCCGGAGGCCTCCGGGAATGCACGAAAGCTGGTCCCAATAGATCCCGTCCGCTCCCACCTCCTTCGCGTAGAACTTCGCCCAGTGGAGGTTGCGGCCGCTCCAGGCCGGATTGGAGCGGTCCCAGGCGACCTGCTCCTCCCCCACGCCGACGTACGAGCGGTCCGTGACGGGCTTCACGCCCGGCGGGACCGGCGGCGGCGGGAGGTCCTTCGGAATCCACGCGCGGGGCGACGGCCCGATGCGCTTGACGGCCGGCCCGTCGGGGAGCGAAAGGATGTCGTTGATATAGTAGATCATGCGCCCGCCGTAGTCGCGGACGCGCGCGTTCGCCTCGCGGAGCTCCTCCACCGAGCCGTAAAGGGGGCAGGGATAGGGATAGACGCCGCAATAGCACCACGGCCCGTCGAACATCTGGCGGTAGGTGTCGATGAGGCGCGCGCCCGTCGGCTCGACCGCCTTCCGGTAGTAGTCGGGGATGAAGCAGAATCCGTTCTCGATGACGTTGCCCACCGAGGCGTCCCACGCGTCCAGGTCGAGGGCCCAGGCCGGATTGTCGTACAAGGGCGCCGGAGGGGGCGCGGGCCTCCCCGGACGCGGGGGCGGGCGGCGCGGGGGCGTGCCCGCCGCGGGACGGGCCTTCACCTTCTCCCGGTAGAGGTCGGCCAGACGGTGCCAGTCCCCCCCGAATCCCGCCCCGAAGGTCCTTCCCGACTTCTCGGCCCGGACGAAAACATCGAGGTCGCCCGGATCGTCGAGGAAGGCGCCAAGTCCCGTCCGGCGCGAGTTATCGAAGATCGAGAGCCAGTTGATCGCGGTGTGCATGGGCTCCTTGGGCACGTCTCCGTTCACGAGGTCGTAGTACACGCCCGCCCCGTGGTTGAGGTAAGCGGGGACCACGTACCAGTCGTCCGCGGCGTTCCCCCCCAGCGCCACGTGCCTGAGGCACGGCAGCCGGAGCCGCTCCAGTTTCGCCGCCGGATTCGGGCCCGCCGCCGGGGACGTGACCTGCCATCGGCTTAGCTCCCCGCCGGTCCTCTCGATGCGGAGCGACGTCCGGAGGATTTCGCCCGCGCCCCACGCGAACTCGATGGCCGCGAGGTCCGCGCCGCCGATCAGGCGGACGGTGCCGGGCATCTCGGCGAAATCGACGGCCATCCCGGCCCGGCGGCCCTTAGAAAGCGTCAGAGACAAGGGAACAAAGGGGCGATCGGCCTCGAGGACCGGCTTCCCGGAGCCCTTGTGCCAGACCGAGAGGAGGCCCTCCGGGGAGAAGACGAACTCGTACCCGCCCGAGGCGAGCCGGAAGCGCTCGCCCTCGCGCGCGGGCCGCCGCGAGACCTGGCCGTCCGGCCCCACGACCTCGACCGCGCGGCGCGGGAGCGGCAGCTCTCTCGAGGCGGCCGTGACCCAGATCGCCCGCACGGGGAAGTCCCCCTGGACGCCGATCTCCAGACGGAGGTCGCCGCCGTTGCACTCCCGGCTGAAGCGGGCGTCCCGCAGGCGGATCGCCTTCCGGCGCCACTTCCCCGTCCCCTCACAGGGAATCGTCTCTGCCGCCCGCTTCCATACGCCGTTCGGGACGGGCGGCTTCTGCACGACGGCGTCGTCGGAGGAGTCGTAGACAATCCCCACGGTCCCCTTCCCCGCGTCGAAATAGTCCACGGTCAGTTCGACGTCGGAGGCGTTGAGCCACGGGGCGACCTCGAGGTACAACATGCGCCCGCTGCCCTCGTCCACGGTCAGCGCGGGAACCCCTTCGACCTTCATGAACCGCGGTTTCCCCTCTCCGCCGGGGAGCGCGCGCAGGCCGACCTCCTGGGGAGGCTCCCCGAACCGGACCCAGGCACTGCGGCCGGGATCCGCGATCCCCTCGGGGACTCCCTGTCCCCGCGCCGCGGCGACGAAGTGGGCGGCCTCCGCCTCGGCGATGGACCCGGGCGTCGCCGCCATCCCGGCCCACCCGAGGACGGCCGCGCTGTGCCCCCCGGGGACCACGACCGAACGGCGGTCCGACGACCGCGTCACTCTCACCCGGCCGGACTTCACCTCGACTCCCGTGAGGTCCCCCGAAGTCCGCAGGACGAATCGCGTCCCGAGGACCTCGGCCGAGGCGTGGGGCGTCCTGAGGACCATCGGACGGCCGGGGGGCTGGACGGCCACGTCGGCCTCGATTTCGCCCTGGGTCAGTTCGAGGTGCTTGGCCTCGGGATGGTGCAGGAGCGCGAGGCGGCCGTGGCCCCGGAGTTCCAGCACGGTGCCGTCGGGGTAGCGGAGGCGGGCGCGGGCGCCGGCGGCGACAAGCGCCTCGCCCGGACGGACCACGTCGCCTTCAAGCACGGGGCCGCCGTCCTTGCGGACGTCGTGGGACATGAGGATGACCTGGGCGCAGAGGGACGGATCGGTGCGGTCCTTGAAGCGGTCCACGAGGGAATATCCAACTACCAGGAGGACCGCCGCGGCGGCGCCGAGGGCGGCCGGACGGACCCAGCGCCCGGGGCGCGGCAGGCCCCTCTCGCGCCGGAGCCGCTCGCGCAGCAGATCGAGCCCTGCCGAGGGATCGCCGCGGACCTGGAGGCCGCCCTCGACGTAGCGGTCCCACGCCTCGTCCTCGGGACCTCCGACGGGGGAGCCGTCGTCTCCACCCTCCGTACTCATGGGGCCGCCCCCGCCGAGAGCCTCTGTTCCAGGCACGCCCGCAGTTTCCGGCGGACGCGGTGGAGCTGGACCTTGGCCCAGGACTCGCCCTGCCCCAGCGCCCGCGCGATCTCGCCGACCGGGAGGCCGCGGTCGTAGCGGTCGGCGATGAGCTTCCGCTCCTCCTCTTTCAGCCGCCGGATGCAATGGTCGAGGGCCTCGAGGCCGTCGATCCCCGCGCGGGACTCGCGTTCGAAGAGCGCGTCCAGGCGGTCGATCACGGAGTCCTCGACCGGCCGGGCCCCGCGGAGGGATTTCAGGAAGAGGTGGCGCGCGATGCCCCTCAGCCAGGCGGCGAAGTCCCGTCCCACCTGGAAGCGATGGAGCCGCCGGTAGGCCGCGATGAAGGTCTCCTGCGCGAGGTCCTCGGCCAGGTGCCGGTCCGGCGCCAGCGCCGCGAGGTAGCGGAGGATGCCCGCATAGTGGGCCACGCAGAGGCCCTGGAAGCCACGCCCCAGGCTCGCGAGAGGATCGTCCATGTCCGTCCAGTATTCCCCGGCAGGCTTCACGGGGTTACAAAATTCGGCTCCGTTCACCGCCGCGGCAGGCGGATCGAGAAGACGCTCCCGGCGCCGGGCTCGCTCTCCACGGCCACGCCGCCGCCGTGGAGCTGGGCGATGTGCTTGACGATGGCCAGGCCGAGCCCCGTCCCGCCCAGTTCCCGCGAGCGGGACTTGTCCACGCGGTAGAACCTCTCGAAGAGGCGCGGCAGGTCCGCCTTCGGGATCCCGGGGCCGTTGTCGCGGACCCTGAAGACGACGGAATCGCCCTCGGCGCCCGCCTGGAGCGCGACGGCGCCGCCTTCCGGCGCGTACTTGACGGCGTTGTCCACGAGGTTCCGGATCGCCCTCTCCAGGAAATCCGGATCGGCCTTGAAGGGTTCGAGCCCGGGATCTGCTTCCAGCGAGAGTGCCTGCCGTTTCTTCTCCGCCAGGGGGCGGAAGTCCTCGAGCACCTTCCCCAGAAGGGCTCGCGCCTCGACCGGCCTCGGCTTCAGGACCTGTCCTCCAGACTCCAGGCGGGACAGCTCCAGCAGGTCGTCCACCAGCCGTCCCAGCCGGAGCACGTTCTTCTCGATCGTCTCGAGGAACCCCGGCGCGCGCTCCGCGTCCCCGAGCGCCCCTTCCCGCAGGGTCTCCACGTAGCCGCGGATGAGCGTCAGCGGGGTGCGCAGTTCGTGCGACACGTTCGCCACGAACTCCTTGCGGAGCTGGTCGTAGTTCTTCCGCTCCGTGACGTCCCGCGCCACCAGCACCGCCCCGCGGCCGCCCCCCACGGGATTCACGACCACCTCGAGGGCGCGCGGGCCGGCATCGAGCGTGACGCCCCTGGAAATCCCGCCGGCCAGGACCTGGCGCACGGCCTCCTCGACCGCCGGGAACCGGATCGCCTCCCACGCCTTGACTCCCGCCATGCCGTCTCCCAGCCCCAGGAGGTCCCTCGCGGCCCGGTTCGTGTGGAGGATCTCCCCCTTCCATCCCACCGCCACCACGCCCTCCTGCATCCCCGAGATGACCGCCTCGAGCTTGGACCTCTCCCCCTCGAGGCGATCGAGCCGGGCCGAGAGCTCCTCGGTCATCCGGTTCAGGGCGGCGGCGACGCTCCCGATCTCGTCCCGGGAAAGCAGGGGAGCCCGCCGCCTGAAGTCCCCGCCCGCGATGGCCTGCGCCACCTCCCGGATCAGGCAGAGCGGCGCGGAGATCCACCGCGCCAGGAGCCACGAAACGGCCGCGCCGCCGAGGGACACGACGACGAAGACCACGGCGAGCCCGCGGTACAGATCCCCGAGCTCCTCGTTCACCCGGGTCAGGGGGAGCGCGCACCGGAGGACGATCCCTTCCTCCCGGCCCCCCTTGAGGAGCAGGGCGAAGTACATCATCTCGCGGCGGAGGGTCCCGCTGTAATGCACCTGCAGGCCCCGTCCCCCGGCGCGGGCCGCCTTCACTTCGGGCCGCTCGTTGTGGTTGTCCATCCCGGCCGGGTCGGCATGCGAGTCCGCCAGGACCTTCCCGTCGGGCCCGATCACGGTGAGACGCCCTTCCACACGCCGCCCCAGGTCGCGGAGCGCGGCCCGGAGCCCCTCGGGAGTCAGGCCCGCCAGGACCAGGGAGCGCAGGAACTCGGTCTTCGACTCCAGGCGTTTCTCGACCTCGCCCAGGACCCGCCCGCGGGTGGAGTGCGCCGCGAGGAACCCGAACGCGACCATGGTCAGGACCAGGATCATCAGGTGGGCCAGGAAGAGCTTCCGGAACATCCCTCACTCCCTCAGGCGGTAGCCGATGCCGCGCACGGTCTCGATCATCTCCCCGAGTTTCCCCAGTTTGCGGCGGAGGGAGGAGACGTGGACGTCGACCGTCCGGTCCGTGGCCGCCGCGTCCTCGCCCCGCGCCCGCGCGATGAGTTCCTCGCGGGAGAGGACCCGGCCGGGCCGCTCCATCAGGGCCCGGAGGAGGTTGAACTCGGTGGCGGTCAGGTCGACGGGCTTCCCCGCCGCGGCGACCGTCCGGCGGCCGGAATCGATCGCCAGCTTGTCGACCTTCAGGACCTCGGAGGGCTCCGATCCCGCCTCGCTCCGCCGCAGGAGCGCCTTCACGCGGGCCAGCACCTCGCGGACGCCGAAGGGCTTGACCACGTAATCGTCCGCTCCGAGCTCCAGGCCCAGGACGCGGTCGGCCTCCTCGGCCTTGGCGGTGAGCATGAGGATGGGGACCGCCGCCGTGGCCGGCTCCTTCCGGAGCGCCTTGCAGACCTCCCAGCCGTCCATCCCCGGCATCATGACGTCGAGGATGACGAGGTCGGGCGCGTGCCTGCGGGCCATGGACAGCCCGGCCGGGCCGTCCTTCGCGGAGAGCGCCAGGTACCCCGCCTTCGTCAGGTTGTAGTCCAGGAGCTTGAGCAGCTCGTCCTCGTCGTCGATGACCAGGATGGTCTTCGCCATGCGCCCCGGATTATCGCCCGGCGCCGGGCACGCATTCAAGGGATGTCCGATTCCCCGGCCGCCGACGCCAGCGGGCGACCCGCGGCCCCGCCATGACGAGGACCGTGGCGCCGACGACCGCCGCGATCATGGCGGCCAGCGAGACCCGGCGGGCGAACCACGCGAGAAGGCCCCCGACGAGGAACGTCACGGGGAGGGTGAACATCCAGGCGTAAAGGATCTTGGCTCCCAGGCCCCACTTGACCGCCCGGGCTCCCTTGGCGGCGCCGACCCCCACGATCCCCCCCGTGATCGTGTGGGTGGTCGAGACCGGGACGCCCATGCCGGCCGCGACCTCGAGCACGGCGCCCGCGGCCGTCTCCGCACAGCATCCCTCGAGCGTCGTGATCTTCGCCAGGCGGGTCCCCAGCGTGCGGATCACGCGCCACCCCCCGAAGCCCGTGCCGAAGGCGATCGCCGCGGCGCAGACGACCTTGACCCACAGAGGGACGTAGAACTGATCCAGCCGGGTGATCACCTGGCCGCTTTCATCCTTGAGGAAGCCCCCGACGAAGAGCCCCAGGGCGATCACCCCCATCACCTTCTGGGCGTCGTTCTTCCCGTGCTCGAACGCCATGAAGATCGAGGAGCCGAGCTGGAGGAAACCGAACACCTTGCGCCCCTGACTGGGCGTGGCCTCCAGGTAGAAGGAAAGCCAGGTGAGCAGGACGACGGCCACATACCCGAAAAGGAATCCCAGGAGGGGAGAAGCCAGGAGCGCGACAAGGATCTTGATGACGCCCGGCCATTGGACGGCGCCCCAGCCGCCGACGAACGCCGTGGCCCCGACGAGGCCCCCGACGAGCGCGTGCGAACAGCTGATGGGCAGCCCCAGGCGGGTGCACCAGGCCACCCAGGCGGCCGCCGCGATCATCGCGGAGAGGACCGTGACCAGCGATCCCAGCTCGACGGGGAGCGTGATGACCCCCGCCCCCATCGTCTTGGCGACCTTGGTGGAGACCAGGGCCCCGACGAAATTGAGCGCGGCGGACATGGCCAGGGCCTGCGAGGGGCTCAGGACGCGCGTCGAAACGACCGTCGCGATCGCGTTCGCCGAATCATTCCAGCCGTTGGCGATGTCGAAGAGGATCCCCGCAGCGACCGTCAGGAGGACAAGCGTCATCGGGTCCATGCAGAGCGGCTCCAGGCTTCGGAACTGGCTTCCCTGATCCGATGCTGCACGATCCCCGTCAATCCCGTGCAAAGGGAATGTTAAGGATCGGTTAAGGCGTCCCCGCCCCGCCCGCCGGGACTCCCCGGGCTATTTCCTGTTGGAATTCCAGGCCGGGGGAGGATTATCCTAGAGGCCCGATGAGCGCCGCGGAAAACATCCACCGGTCGTTCCTGAGGCAGTTCCTCCCCCACGAGGGGCTGCTGCGGGCCTACCTCCGCGCCGCCACCCGCGACCCGGGGGAGGCGGAGGACCTCCTCCAGGAGGTCTCGGCGGTCCTCTGGGACAAGTTCGACTCCTACGACGAGACGCGCCCGTTCCGCGCCTGGGCCCTGGGCGTCGCGCGGATCCAGGTCCTCAAGTGGAAACAGAAGGCCGCCCGGTCCCGCGAAGTGCTCTCGGACGAGGCGCTGGAGATCCTCGAGAACGCCGCGATCGCGGGCGCCGAGGCCGCCGAGGAGCGGCGGGGCCACCTGCGGGACTGCGTGGCCGGCCTGCCCGAGCACCTCAAGGACGTCGTGCGCCTCCGCTACCTCGAGCAGCTCCCCGTGTCCCGGCTCGCGGCCCGCGTCCGGAAGAGCGTGGCCGCCGTGGAAATGACCCTGGTGCGCACGCGGCGCGCCCTGCGCGAATGCGTGGACCGGAAACTTCAGGAGGCGGGCCCATGAAGGAAGACCTGGACATCCTCATCGCGCGCTACCTCGAGGGCCTGGCCGGCGACGAGGAGGTCCGCGATCTCGACGCGCGCCTGCGCCGGGACCCCGAGGCCCGCGAGGCGCTGTTCCTGGCCGCCGACCAGGACGCGGAGCTGAGGCGGATCCTCGCGGACGAGCGGGACGCCCGGGTCCTGGCCGAGGCGGCCCCGGCGCGCCCGCGCCGGTGGATCTTCGCGGCGGCCGGCCTCGCGGCGGCCGCGCTCCTGGCCCTGGCGGCGGTCGTCCTCCGGCCGAGGGCCCCGGCCCCCGAGATCGAGCCGGCGTTCGTCGCCAAGGAGCTCCCCGCGGCGGCCCCGCGGACGCCGCCCCAGGTCCCGCTCCCGATCGAGCGCGAGGCGCCGGCGCCCGACAAGGAGGAGATGCCCGCCCCGGAGACGCCCCGCCCGCCGGACGCGGAGCCGAAACCGCCCGCGACCGCCGAGGCGCCCGCTCCCGCTCCGGCCCCCGCGCCGGCCAACCCGAAGCCGCGCATCGAAATCAAGCCGGTGGCGCCCATCCCGCGGGGCGGGAACACCGTCACCGTCGTGGCCACCCTGGCCGACGTCGAGGGCAAGGTCCTCGTCCTCACGCCCGCCGGCCGCAAGCCCGCCCGCCCGGGGCAGGAGGTCCTCCTGGAGAGCGGCCTGGAGACCCCGGAACAGGGCGCCGCCGTCGTCAAGTACCCGGACGGCACGGAGATCAAGCTCGCCGAGGGGACGCTCGTGGAGAAGCTCTCGGGGAACGGCAAGCACGTCCACCTCGGGAAGGGCCTCCTCTACGCCTCCGTGTCCCCCCAGCCGCCCGACCAACCCCTCGTCGTCGCGACGCCCCAGGCGCGCGCGGAGGTCCTGGGGACGCGGTTCACGCTGTCCGCCGGGGCCGACGCCACGCGGCTGGAGGTGGACGAGGGGCGCGTGCGCCTCACGCGCGCGGCCGACGGCGCCTCGGTCGAGGTGGGCGCCGGGTTCATGGCGCTGGCGGCCCCCGGCTGGGCGCTCCGCGCCGCGCCCCAGGAGGACGTGGACCCGATCAAGGTCGACCAGGCCATCCGGAAGGGGATCGAGCACCTGAGGGGCAAGAAGATCGACACCCGGAACGGGAACGTGCTCCTCTTCCTGACGTTCGTCCACGGGGGCGTGGCGGACTCCGACCCGGACCTCCAGGCGCTCCTGAAGAACGCGCTGGAGACGGACCTGGAGCACACCTACCAGGTCGCCCTCACCGCCATGGCCTTCGAGGAGTTCGAGCGCGTGAAGTACCAGGGGCGGATCCACCAGTGCGCGCAGTTCCTGGCGGACAACATCGGCCCCAAGGGGCAGACGCGGTACGGACAGCCCACGACCTTCGTCGAGGGCATCCCGACGGTGGCGACGGGGACGGCCAAGGCGACGAAGGGGGGCCCCAAGACGTACGACCCTCCCGGGGGCGCCAACGGCGGCGTCCGGGAGAGGCCGCCGGTGACGCGGACCTTCCAGGTCAAGCAGAAGCGGCCCGGGCCCGGCGACCACGACCACTCCAACATGCAGTACGCGGCCCTGGGCCTCCGGGCCTGCCACGACGCCGGCATGCGGTTCGAGCCGGCCCTCCTGAAGCTGGTCGAGGAGTGGTGGCGCGAGGCGCAGGAAAACGACTCGGGCGCCAAGGAGGAGATCCTCCACCTCGATCCGATCTCCGTCAAGGGGAAGGGTCCGGGCTCCACCAAGGCCACCACGACCGCGAACGTGGCCCCGCAGGGATGGGGCTACACGAAGAGCGGGGAGCCGCGGGGCTCGATGACGGCCGGCGCGGTGGGGGCGGTGTGCATCATCGACTACATGCTGGGCAAGGACTGGAGGCAGGACAAGGACGTCCTCGAGGGCCTCCAGTGGATCGCGAAGAACTTCTCGGTCACCGAGAATCCGAAGGTCGGCGACAAGAACTACCTGTACTACATGTACGGCCTGGAGCGCGCCGGCGTGCTCTTCGGCACGGAGACGATCGGCAGCCACCGGTGGTACCGCGAGGGCGCCAAGGTGCTCCTGGAGAAGCAGGGCGCGGACGGCAAGTGGAACAGCACGGTGGACACCTGCTTCGCGATCCTGTTCCTCAAGCGCGCCACCCGGCCGCTCGTGGCGAGCGAGGACAGCCTCCGGAGGAAGTAGCCTACTTCTCCGCCGGGCCGGCGAGCCTCCGGGGGGCCCCTCCGCCCACGGACTTCAGCGTGAGCTGGCTGACCTCGTACGTGGCCGCATCCCGCGCCACGAGGAAGAGGGCCTGCGCGTTCGGGACCTCCATGTCCTCGGGCACCGAGGCCGCGGCATAGGGCGGGTTCCTCCAGTCGATGGCCACCTGGCCGTTCAGGGTCACCTGGAAGTGCTTCGCCCGGACGGAGCACACGACGACGCTCGGCTTGCCCTCCGTGAAGGGGCTTCCCTTCCAGTATAATTTGTCGGAGGGGGCGGGCGGGGAGATGTCGTGGCTGTCCTCGCCGCCGAAGAGCCCCGCCGTGACGGGCCCCGCCTGGCCGTGGAGCAGGACCACGAACCGGTGCCCGCCGGCCGCCAGCCCGATGCCGAACGGCCCCGCGTCCTTGACGAGCTGGACGGCTACGGTCACGTCGTACTCCGGCGGCGGCGCGCAGGGGACCTGGAGGAGGGTGAACTTGAGGTCCGGCGAGTTCGGGGCCGAGACCAGCACGCGGCCCCGGAACGACCACCTGTACTGGGAATCGAGGGAGTGCTCGGCGGGATTGATCCAGGAAAGGAGGTCCACCCCCGGCCCGCCCGCCGTCCGGACCTTGGCCTTCGCCGCCGACTTCTCCCACTCGTCCAGCCGCGCCGCCACCCTGAGCTTCGCGATCCCGTCGAGCTTCGGCAGGGCCGACTTGTACCAATGGGACGCCCGCGCGGTCAGCTGGGCCTTCCGGACGGCCTTGCGCTCGGCCGTGACCAGGTCCGCCCACGCGTCCCCCGCGGCCGCCTGCTCGCGCGGATCGGCGGGCGCCGCCAGGTCCTTCTCGGCCGCCTCCCTCAGCTTCGCGTCCGCCCCCTTCGCCAGCATCGGCAGGCCCTTCTCCCACTCCCCCTTCACCAGGCACAGGAACGCCCCGTAGGCGGCGTTCGCCTCCGGGTCGGCGGGATTCTCCTTGAGGATTGCGCGGTGCTTCGCCGCGGGGCCGAACTCCTCGCGCAGTTCCGCGATCTCCTTCGACAGCGCGTCGATCTTCTCCAGCAGGGAGGCGTCCTTCGCCGCGCGGGCCGCCGCCTGCGCCTTCGGGACGGCCCTGGAGGCCGCGTCGTACGCGTCCGCGTCGACGGCGTCCTGGATGAGTTCGGCATACGCCTGGGCCGCCGCCCGGGCCGCCTCGGGCGAGGACAGCCTGACCTTGGAGAGCACCTCCTCCCTCAGGGCCACCTCGTTCACGGCGAAGTTCTTCACGACCTCGTCGGCGGCCCCCAGCGCCGTCACGGCATCCTCCGCCAGGAGGGACAGGTCGATCGCCTCCCGGAGGACCGTGTAGCGCGTCACCGGCTTCTCGTCGCGGTTGCGCCCGTACTGGAGGAACTGGGCCGCCAGGGCTTGCCGTGCGGCCTTGGAGGTCTGGGCGTAATCCTTCTTGAAGAGGTCCCGCACGCCCTTCTGGGCCTCCTTGAGCTCCTCGGCGGCGGGCTCCGGGTGCTTCTAGGCGGCGGGGGGAAGGGCCTCCTGGGGGACGGCCGCGGCCAGGGAGAGGGCCAGGATCAGGATTTTCATGGTCAGTCTCGAAATCCGGCCAGAGTCTACCCGTTTCCCCATGGTCAATTCAAGTTCGAGCGATTTGACGCCCCTCCGGGAACCGGTGTAGAATCGCGGCGTTCTTGAAAGGACCCTCCGGGTCCCGAAGGCGGTCGCGGACCGGCTCCGGGCGGGCCGCTGATTGCCCCGGCGGCGTCCCCGCGATTCTGTTATAATGGGGCCCTTGACGATTGGAGGCTCTCCCATGACCGACGAAGGCATCAGCCGGCGCGATTTCCTGGGCCAGGGCGCCGCCGCGGTGGGCGCGGCCGGCCTGGCCACCCTGGGCCAGGACATGCCCGCCCCGGAAAAGATCCTCAACTACAACAAGGACATGGAGTACCGCCGGCTCGGCAAGACCGGCCTGTGGGTCTCCGCCGTCTGCCTCGGGGGCCACTGGAAGAAGCTGGACAAGATCGTCCCCGGCGTCTTCAAGAAGGGCGGCGGGTGGATGGAGGTGGAGCCCTCGAAACTCCAGGATTTCGACAAGAACCGCCACGAGGTCGTGAGCCGCTGCATCGAGGCGGGGATGAACTACGTGGACGCCTGCGCGGGCCACGAGATCACCGCCTACGCCCGCGCCCTCAAGGGCCGGCGCGGCAAGATGTACTTCGGCTTCTCCTGGTACGAGAAGGAGCCGCGCTTCAAGGACTGGCGGACGTGCGACAGGCTCCTCCAGGGCATGGAGGAGGGCATGAAGGAGGCGGGGCTCGACTACGTGGACCTCTGGCGCATCTCGCTCCTGGAGAAGAGCAGCAACCACGCCCCGGGCGAGATCGAGGAGGCCGTCAAGGCGCTCGACAAGGCCAAACAGCAGGGGAAGGCCCGCTTCACCGGCTTCTCCTCCCACGACCGCCCGCACATCAAGACGATGATCGAGACGTACCCCAAGCAGATCGAGGCCATCGTCACGCCCTACACCGCCAAGAGCAAGGAACTGCCCCAGGACAGCCTCTTCGAGACGGTGCGGGCGAAGGACGTGGGCATCTTCGGGATCAAGCCCTTCGCCAGCGGCTCGCTCTTCAAGGGCGGCGGCGCGCCCGACGGCCCCGACGCCGAGGAGGACAGCACCCGCGCGCGGATGGCGATCCGCCATATCCTCTGCAACCCGGCCGTCACGGCGCCCATCCCCGGCCTCATCACGGCGGCGCAGGTGGACAACATGGTGAAGGCGGTCAAGGAGCGCCGCGAGCTCGACGGCAAGGAGAGGGGCCAGCTCAAGAAGGCGATGGACGAGGCCTGGGCGAAGCTCCCGCCCGACTACCAGTGGCTCAAGCAGTGGGAGTGGGTGTAGCGCTTCCCCCCCGCGACGGTCAGGCCAGCGGCAGAGCCACCGGCCGGCGCGTCTCGGCCGACTGGAGCGCCGCGAAGGCCACCTCGTGCGACCGGATCGCGTCCTCCAGACTGCAGTGGGACTCTACCCCTCCCCGCAGGCACTCGATGAAGTGGTCGATCTCCGCCTGGAACGGGTGGTGGCGCACGTCGGCCGTGTCGGGCTGGATGCCCTCGACCTCCTTCCACTTCTTCTGGCCGCGGACCTCGTGGGACCAGAGGCGGTTGTCCAGGATGGTCCCCCGGTCGCCGAAGACGCGGATGGGAAACAGGTAGGGCGAGACGCCGTCGAAGTTGACGGAGACCTTGCCCACGACGCCGTTGGAGAAGCGGACCAGCGCCACCTCGAGGCCGTCGTACTCCATCACGGGCGCGTCTTCCTTCCAGGCGTGCGTCAAGGGACCGTACTCGCGGCGGGTCCCCTTGCGGTAGCCGCCCGAGAGGGCGTAGACCTCCACGGGCTCGGCCGCCTCGAACTCGCCCGGCGCGGCGAACCAGCGCAGGGCGTCCACCGCGTGGCACCCGGCCACGAGGAAGGCGCTCACCCCCTGGGCGCGCGTCCGGGTGTCCTCCCAGCCCGACCACCAGCTCCCGATGTGGCTGATGTAGTCGGCCTCGACGTAGTAGGGCCGGCCGATCGCGCCGCGGGAGATCATCGCCTTCAGGCTGCGGAAGAGCGGATTCCACCGCAGGACGAAGCTCACCACGGTGCGGACGCGGGCCGCGCGGACCGCGTCGCGCATCCGCCGGAGCTCGTCCGGGCTGATCCCCGCCGGCTTCTCGATGACGAGGTGCTTCCCCGCCCGGGCGGCCGCCACGACGTGGCCGCAGTGGACGTGCTGGGGCGAGCAGATCGAGACGATGTCCACGCCCGGGTGGGCGAGGGCCTTGTCCAGGTCGTCGTACGCCGCCGCGTCGCGGAGCCCCGCCTCATCGGCCCGCTTCCGGGCGCTCTCGATCTTCCGGCTCGAGACGGCCAGGATCCTCGCGTGCGGATTGTTCTTGAAGGCGGCGAGGTGCTGGGTGGACACCCACCCCGCGCCGTGGACCAGGACGCCGTAGGTCTTCTCCGCCATGGTCTCCTCCTTCCGCCCTCGATCGTCATCCCCGGAAGAGCGCCGCCAGCGCGAGGGCGCACCCCAGGGCCAGGACGCACGGCACCAGGAAGATCGGGCGCCAGCGGAACTTCCCCTCGGCCGTCTTGAACCGGTCCATGACCGCGCCGGTCAGCTGGGTGCCGAGGAAGAACCCGAACCCGAACAGCATCACGGTGTACAGGCCCTGGGCCGAGCCGCGGATGTCCGCCGGCGCGACCTTTTCGATGTAGACGAAGCCGACGTTGATGAAGAAGGCGTACGCCAGGCCGTGCAGGGACTGCGACAGGATCACCAGCCACCGCGGGCGCATCAGGGCATAGGCCGCGTACATCGCCAGCCACGACGCCACGCCCAGGGTCAGGGTCCAGCGGAATCCTATTCCGGCCAGCATCCGGGCTCCGAGGAACGCCATGGCGAGCACCTGGGCGACCTGCGCGACGGTCATGACCGCCGGCACGTTCCGCCCCTCCACGCCGAGGTCCCCCAGGTACGGCGCGGTCCCGAGGAAGAAGAACTGGAGCTGGGAGGCCAGGACGAACGACACCAGGAAGAAGACCAGGTGGTTCGGATCCTTCAGCATCCCGAGGGCCTTGACGAACGGGAGCGCCTGGCCGGGAGATCCGGGCGGCGGGGTGTGCGGCAGGAAGAGGCAGAACACCCCCAGCGCCAGCGACAGGATGCCGGCGAGGACCAGGCAGTCGCCGCCCTCGCCGGTCCCCTTGAAGCGGCGCCACAGGGCCAGGCCCCAGCCCGCCAGCACCCACGCGACGACG
>CAYNDR010000026.1:0-8599 GCA_964395295.1 uncultured Planctomycetales bacterium | reverse complement strand
TCGATGAGCACTACATGCTTCATATCGCTCTGCTGGACCCCAACGCCCGCACCGTGACCGGCTACACCATCTCGGGGTTCAAGCCCGGCGTGGTCTACGACCTGGTCATCCTGCCCAAGGAGGGCGCGGAATTGGCCTTCCCACCGGACGGCGACGACGTCTCCTTCGCGCTGGCGGAGTCGACGACGCCCCAGACCATCACGCCGAAGGCCGCCTTCGCCGGGTCCTTCAGGTGCGAGAACAGCAGGGAGTTCACCAGCGACAGCGTGGGCGCGAACGCCAGGGCATAAAGGCCCATGACCGCGAAGAGACCGGGGAACGTCCTCCTCCGGGCCGCGGCCAGCAGCAGGACGCCCCCCGCCAGGTGCGCCCCCGCCAGGAACCACTGGGTGGCGATCCACCGGTCCGCGATCTGGCCGGCGATCAGGGGAGAGACGATGCACCCGAGGTAGACCGTCCCGTAGATCCAGCCGGTCTGCTTCCCGGTCATCTTGAGCGGGCCCAGCAGGCGCGCCGCCAGGACGGGCGACCACGCGCCCCAGACCGCGAACTGCAGGAACATCATGAGGCTCAGCTGGACGTAGAGCAGCCAGTCCATGGTCGCCTCCTTCCTCCACGATCATGCCCGGAGCGGACGCCCGGCGCCTGCACGTCCGTATCGAGATCGGATCTCGAACATCCTCTGATAGAAACAGGGCAAGCGTCAACGCGCCACGCGGAACCCGATGTAGTCGCTGTCGCCCGGCCCGGTGCCGCCGCTGCCCGGAGGAAGATACCAGATCCGGGAGCTGCAGCGCACGACGGAGGGGCCGTCATCCCAGCAGCCGCCTTTCACCAGGCGATAGGCGTCGGTGTGATCGAAAGGCCGGGGATGGCCCGGATGGGACTTGCTCCGGTCGGCGACCCATTCCCAGGCATTGCCGACCATGTCCAGGCATCCGCAAGGACTGGCTCCCGCCGGGTAGCTGCCGACCGGCGCGCTCTGGTTCACCCGGTATCCGCCGCCGGCCGGGTTGCGGTCCTCGGAGTTGTTGCACTTCTCCGGATCCCACTCGTCGCCCCACGGCCAGATCCTGGCGTGCTGCCGCTTCTCGTCCCACCGCGCGGCCTTCTCCCATTCCGCCTCCGTGGGCAGTCTCCCGCCGGCCCACCGGCAATACGCCTCCGCCTCGAACCAGGCCACGCCGACGACCGGATGACGGTCGGTCTGGGTGAACCGGGGATGGCCGTGTCCGTGACCGATCCATTCCTGTTCGGCGGCCCACCGTTCGGGCTCGCGGCGTTTCCCCGCGCCTTCGGGCCTCAAGACGCGGCTGAACTGGCCGTTCAATCCCGCGTATAGGAGGTCCCGGCCCTCCTTCCATTTCCAGCCTTCGGGCGACCACCAGCGCGGCTCCTCGTACCCGCCGGCCTCGATGAACTTCCGGTATTGCCCCCGCGTCACTTCATGCTTCCCGATCTGGCAGGCCGGCAGGCTCACCCGGTGCTGCGGATATTCCTCCGGGCCTCCCCTGCCTTCCTGACCGCCGTTGCCCATCAGGAAGCTCCCCGCCGGGAGGGTGATCATCTCCCCGAGGCGATCCTCGTCCGCGGGGGCGGGGCCCATCCCGCAGCACGCCATCGACATCATGAAACCGGCGGCGACCGCGACGCGCATGACTCGATCTCCTAATGCAGGACCGGGCAAAACGGACCGGAGACGGCTCTCACCGGGATTTCCCTTTCGAAGGGCGAGGGCTGGACCCACTCGGGAAGCCACCAGTCGTCCTCGGCCTCGTTCTGGGCCTGGAAGCCGAGGGCCAGAAGAACCGGGACGATCAGGCCGGTCATCACGGCTTCACCGGCTTCAGGAGCGCCCCCGGAGAGCCCGCCAGGAGCGGCGGGATCCCCAGAAGATCGACAAAGCAGTCCTCGAAGACGCCCTCGGAGGGCTTTCCCAGCCGGAGGCTCCAGACCTCGCCCTTCGAGGGATCGGTCGATTTCGCGATGAAGAGGTGGGGCTTGAGGATGTTGTCCTTCTCCTCGGCCGTCTTGCCGGAGGGATCGACCAGGGAGGCCTTGACCAGTTCGCCGATCGCCCCGGCGGTGACCTTGACGCCGAACTCGGAGGTCCCGGGCGGCACCCAGAAGTGGAACGTCCCCCCCGACTTGAAGAAGTGGAAGGGGACCTTCTCTCCGCAGGCCACAAGGCGGTGCGCGGCCGACGCCAGGACGACGGCGGCGCCCCCCGCCTCGACCTGGATCCGATAAGTCCCCGCTTCCGCCGCCGCGAACTCGTACGGCGTCTTCTGTTGGGGAGGCGCCTTCGGGGCAGGGATCTCCTTGCCGGAGGGGGAGAGGACACGGACGGCCACGGGCGCCCCGGCCGGACCGACAGGGAAGAACTGGACGGAAAAGGACGCCGGCCGGTCCTTCTCCGCATGGAGGAGGAACTCGGAGTCCCCCCGGAGGCGAATCGCGTCCCCCCCGGCGACCGCCGCGCCGGGCATGGCCGGATCGAGCCGCATGCCGGCCAGCGCGACCTGCGGGATGTCCTTGAGCGCCAGGACGGGCATCCATTCCCCCAGCGTCTTGGCGTCGAGCGTGTACCGCGTGCTCTTCCCTTCGACTTCCACGGCCATCGACCCCGTGACGCGGGCGAGCCGGCGGCGGCCCGTCCAGTCGAGGAGCGTGATCGGCGGGCGCGCTGCGGAATCCTTGACGGCGCAGTCGACGAACTCGGCATTGCCCACGTCCTCGGCGCTTCCGTGCGGGACCATGAAGGTGATGGGGGACATTTCGCGGTTGCCGGGGACACTGTCCGCGATCCTGCAGCGGTCGAAGCGGAGGCGGCACCCCGAGGCGGGATTCCCCGAGATCCTCAGGCCCACGGCATCATCCCCCAACCGCGTAACGGAGCGACCGGTCCCCGGCCGGGTCGTCGAAGCCCGACGCATCGAGGTCCGTCCTCGAAGGCGAGGCGCCGACGCCGATCCGGCCGATGGGATGCCGCCCGCCCTTCCAATAGTTCGAGATCGAGAACCGCGCCGCCGGGAGGTTCCCCGCCGGGTCGAGGAGGGCGAGGGCCAGGATCTTCTCGCCCGTCGCGACGGCCGCGGGGAGCGTAAACTGCCCCTGGACGGTCACCGGGACCGGCTTCTGGGCGTACGCCCCCGCCTTCTCGTCCCACACGTCCCCGGGCAGCCACTGGCGCGTGTCCGCGTCCTTGAAGAGACCCGTCCAGACCGGCGCTTTCGCCTGGGGATCGAGGAGGCTCGCCTCGACCGGCCAGTTGTAGTAGAGCGGCGTCGATCCCAGGTTGCGCACGTTGAACGAGACGGAGAACGACCTGCCCGGCGCGATCGACGCCGGGTACCGGACCTCGTCGATCACGAACCGGTAGCCGAAGGCGCGCTGGACCTCCTCCGCCCCCGCGCGCGACTTCTCGTTCTTCGGGTCGTAGTCGGCCACCCAGCCGAGGTGGTTGCAGTGCAGGCGGAAGATCGCGTCCATCAGGAACCGGCGGTGGACGGGATCGGAAAGGGTGTCGTCGGGATTGTCGCCCGGCTGGGTCCGGAAGCCGCCCCAGTCGTAGGCGGTCTCGCCGCCGATCGGGGCCGTCCTCCAGCGCGGGCTGACCTTCTCGATCCCCGCGCCGTGGGTCTTCATCTGGTCCTGGTGGGCGAAGGAGTCCCAGTAGATGCCGAAGGCGTAGTCCTTGAAGTCCCAGGGATGGCGGACCATGACTTTCTTGTTCCGGAAAGCCTTGGTGAAGGCGTCGCCGAGGAGCTTCTGCATCTCGGGCGTCACCAAAGGGCTGTGGTGCTCCCCCCACTTGCCGATGAGGCCCATCTGGACGAAGGCCACGCGCGGGTCGTTGTCCCAGCAGGCGCCGAGGCGCTCGACGAGACGGAGGACGCGGCGCTTGAACGGATCGCTGGAGTAGTCATCCGTCTTCATGTCCGCGGGCCAGTACTTCTGGTTGTCCTGGGACCAGTGGAGGTAGACGCGGGGGATGACCTTGACGTTCTGGGCCTCGACGCCCTTCCACTTCGCGTCGCAGAAGGCGCGGATCTTGTCGAGGCCGTCGGCCTCGGCGCTCTCGATCTCGTTCCACTTGATGTAGTGGCGGGCAAGGGTGGCATACTCGTGGGCGAAGGCGCGGCCGCCGAGGTCGGGCCGGAAGCCCATGAGGGGATTGCGGAGGGCGCGGGGGTATTCCTTGGGTTTGATCACCACGGACGCCTGAGCGGCGGCGCCGGCCGCCAGGGCCGCCGCGGCCTTCATGAAATCGCGGCGGGAGCAGGCCGTCCCCGCATGCATGGCTACTCCCGATCGATCGTCCTTCACCCTAAGACTATATGCTGGAAGGACTCCACCAATTTCACAAAGGCGAGTTTCACATTGACTGAAATTCCACGGCAGGGCCGGACATATTAGAAATAGACCGCCAGGCACCGTAAACGGAGCCGACAACGATGGCCGACCAGACCCTCATCCGCAGGATCAACCGCGCGCGCGTACTGGACACGATCCGTCGCCGGGGGAAGCTCTCCCGCTCGGACGTGGCCGGGATCACCGAGCTCGACAAGAAGAGCATCACGAACGTCATGACGGATCTCCTCGAGGAGGGATACGTCAAGGAGGTCGGCAAGCGCAAGACCGAGAAGGGGCGGCCGTTCGTCCTGCTGGAACTGCAGAAGGACCGCCACCTGGGGATCGGGCTGGGCATCTCCGAGCAGGGCGTCACGGCGCTCCTGCTCAACCTCGCGGGAGAGGTCCTGGCCCTCCACGAGATCGACTACCTCCCCGGACCGGGGCTCGACGAGATCCTGCGCGCGGCGCGGCACGCCTACGGGCAGGTCCTCTCGATGGCGCGCGGGAACCTCGACGGCGTGGGGCTCACGGTGCCCGGCCTCGTGGACCTCCCCTCGGGAAAGGTGATCCGCTCGGTCAACGTCCCCGCGCTCGACGGCGCGGACATCCGCAAGGCCGTGGGCGGCTTCGCCCAGGGGCCCGTCCTCTTCGAGGAGGCCACGCGCGCCAAGGCGCTCGCCGAGAAGTGGTTCGGCCTCGGGCGCGGCCTCCCCAGCTTCGTCTGCGTGGAGCTCGGGATCGGCGTCGGCGCCGGCATCGTCCACGCGGGCCGGCTTTTCGCCAGCGGGAAGGAGTACGTGGGCGAGCTCGGCCACGTCCGGATCGAGGAGGGCGGCCGGCCCTGCCCGTGCGGCAACACGGGATGCCTCGAGGCCTACCTCTCCGAGGCCGTCCTCCTCAAAGAGATCAACGCGGCGCAGGGGACGGACCTCAAGGGCCTCGACCGCCTGGAGGATCCCGGCCCCGCGGCCGCGAAGGTCCTCCGCGAGGCGGGCCGCCGCCTGGGCCTCGGGCTCTCGTACGTCGTCAACCTCATCTGCCCGCCCGCGATCGTGCTCAACGGGCGGCTGATGAAGTTCCGCGACATCGTCCTTCCGGAGGTCCAGAGGGGCGTCGCGGAGGCGACCCTCCCGGGGCTCGTGGAGCGGACCTCGATCCAGGTCTCGGCGCTGGACCACGCCTCCGCCCTCGGCGCGGCGGCGATGGTCCTCTCGCGCGCCTTCGAGGTCGAGGGGCACTACTACGTGTGAGGCCGACCCATGAAGACCGGATGCGCGGCCCTCCTCCTGGCGGCCCTCCTCCCGCCCGGGCCCGACCCGCCCCGCAAGAAGTTCATCGAGCTCGGCTGGGACATCGTGGACACCGCCTACCTCCGGGCGCACTTCGCCGAGATGGAGAAGAACTCCCCTTTCGACGGCGCCATGATCCGCGTGGCGGGGAAGGCCGCCGACGGGAAGCCGGCCAACTCCGAGTGGTGCTGGGACGGGACGGCGTGGGACCGCCCGTCCTTCCAGGCCGCGATCGACGACCTCAAGGCCTGCCGCTTCGCGAAGTTCACCGACAACTTCGTGCGCCTCAACTGCTCCCCCGGCAAGCTCGACTGGGGGGACGATGCCGGATGGAAGGTCCTCTCCGACAAGGCGGGCATCCTCGCCTGGATCTGCAAGGCCGGCGGTCTCAAGGGCCTCGCCCTCGACCCCGAGTCGTACGGCGAGAAGCTTTTCCAGTACAAGGCGGACAAGGGACGGCCGTTCGCCGAGACCGCGGCCCTGGCCCGGAAGCGCGGCGCCCAGGTCATGCGCGCGATCGCCTCCGAGCACCCCTCCATGACGTTCCTCTCGCTCTGGCTCGCCAGCCTCTGCATGCACGCCGGCCGCACCGCCGTGCCGGACGACGTCCTCGTGACCGACCACTACGGCCTCTGGCCCGCCTTCCTCAACGGCCTCCTCGACGCGGTCCCGCCCTCCATGGCCCTGGTGGACGCCAACGAAAACGGCTACTACATCGAGGGGGACGCCTACCACCGCGTGGCCAGCGACATGCGGGGCCTCACGGGGCCCGCCTTCGCGCTTGTGGCCCCGGAGAACCGCGCGAAGTACCGCGCCCAGATGCAGGTGGGCTTCGGCTTCTACCTCGACATGTACGTCAACCCGGAAGGGAACAAGTACTACCGGGGGCCGAAGGAGGGCGGGACGCGGCTCGACCGGCTCCGCGACAACCTGGCCGCCGCGCGCGACGCCTCCGACCAGTACGTCTGGATCTACGGCGAGCAGAGCCGCTGGTGGGGGAAGCTCGACGAGAACCGCCTGAAGGACACGGCCGGCAAGGGGAGGTTCTGGGAGGAGGTCCTCCCCGGGCTCACCCGGACGATCGCCGCGGTGCGCGACCCCGCGGGGGCGGCCCGCGAGGAGATCGCCGCCGCGAAGGCGCGCGGGGGCCTCGCCAACCTCGCCCGGAACGCCGACTGCTCGAAGAAGGCGGGCGCCCTCCCGGCCGACTTCGGCACGTGGCAGGACGACGGATCGAAGGGCCAGTTCTCGTGGGACGCCGAGGGCGGCGGCTCGGCCAGGATGGCCGGCGTCAGGCACGGCTGTTTCATCCAGAAGCTCAAGGTCAGGCCGGGAGAGACCTACTTCGCGGAGGCGTCGGCCCGGACGCAGGGGAACGCGATCCCGACCCTCACGGTCCGCTGGCAGGGCGAGGACGGGAAGTGGGCGCGATGGGACCTCGACGTGACGATCACGTTCGGGCCCGCGGGGCCGGGCGGCTGGCGGACCGCGGGCGGCGCGGCCACGGTCCCCGACGGCGCGGGCTTCCTCGTCCTCCTCCCGGGCGTCCGCGGCCTCTCGGACGACGGCGCCTGCTGGTTCGACAACTTCGGGATCTACAAGCTGGGCGGGCCGTAGCGCGAACGTAGTATAGGGCGGGAGGATGCTCATGATCGCCCGCCTTGCCTGCCTTTCTCTCCTGCTCCTCGCCGCCGCCCCAGGCCCCGACTTCACCGTGGCCCTCGACGGGAACGACGCCTGGAGCGGGAAGCTCGCCTCTCCGAACCGGGACAAGACCGACGGCCCCTTCGCCACCCTCACACGCGCGCGCGACGAGGTCCGCAAGGTCCGCGCCGCGGGGGAGAAGGGGACCGTCACCGTCCACGTCCGCGCCGGCCTTCACGCCCTCGCGGAGACCTTCAAGCTCGGTACCCAGGACTCCGGCACCGCCGAGGGCCCCACCGTCTACCGCGCCTATCTCAGCGAGAAGCCCATCCTCATCGGCGGCCGGCGCATCGCCGGCTGGGTCCCGCACAAGGACAAGGTCCTCAAGGCCGACCTCGCCGCGCAGGGATTCAAGAACGCCTCCTTCAAGCAGCTCATCATGGACGGGAAGCGCCAGCCCCTCGCGCGTTACCCGAACTTCGACCCGAAGAATCCCTACGGGGGCGGCTGGGCGTACGCGGACGGCAAGCCCGTCCCGATGTACCAGGACGTCCCCGGAGAGTCGCGCCGCGTCTTCCAGCTCAAGGCCGAGGACGCGCGCCCCTGGGCCCGCCCGGAGGAGGCCGAGGTCTTCGTCTTCGCCCGCTACAACTGGTGGAACAACATCGTCCGGATCGCGAAGCTCGACCGGGACACCCGGACCGTGACGCTCGCGGGCGACGCCTCCTATCCCATCCGCCCCGGCGACCGCTACTACGTTCAGAACCTCGCGGAGGAGATCGACTCGCCGGGCGAGTGGTTCCTGGACAGGCAAAGCGGGACGCTCTATTTCTGGCCGCCGGCGCCCGCGGAGAAGGCCGCCGTCTACGCCCCGACCCTCCGCACGATCCTGGAGATCGAGAAGGGCGCCGCCCACATCCAGTTCCGCGGCTTCACGATCGAGTGCGGCGAGGGGACGGCCGTGGTCCTCAAGGCCACGACGCGCTGCCTCGTGGCCGCCTGCACCATCCGCAACGTCGGCGACTACCACGGCTCGGGCGTCTCGATCGAGGGCGGGAAGGACAACGGCGTCGTGGGCTGCGACATCCACGACGTGGGCTCCCACGGCGTCTCCCTGAGCGGCGGCGACGCGAAGACCCTGACGCCCGCCGGGAACACCGCCGACAACAACTACATCCACCACTTCGGGGTCTACTACAAGCAGGGCTGCGGGATCTCGATGAACGGGGTGGGCAACCGCGCCTCGCGCAACTACATCCACGACGGCCCGCGCATGGGGATCATCTTCGGGGGGAACAACCTCGTCCTCG
>CAYNDR010000025.1:0-32834 GCA_964395295.1 uncultured Planctomycetales bacterium | reverse complement strand
GGGGGCGGGCGGGCGCGCCGCCGGCCCCGGGGCGGGGGCGGGCGGGCGCGCCGCCGGCCCCGGGGCGGGGGCGGGCGGCCGGGAGGCGGGCGGCGGCGGGTCGATCTGGTAGTCGTCCACGTTCGCGTACGTCCGGCGCATCTCGGCGCGCCGCTTCTCGCACTTCACGGCGCGGTCGCCCGCGATGGAGGCCCAGTCGCCGTGGAAGGGCGCGTTGAGGTCGATCCAGGCCACGAGGCGGTCCCACTCCCCGGGCGCGAGGGCCGCATCGTAGTGGCCCTTGCGGAGGATCTGCACCAGCTCGGTGCTGTCGGCATGGAAGTCCATGGGCACCAGCGTGCGCAGGTCGCTCTCGATGCCCGGGTGCCGCACGAAGCGGTGGAGGTTCGCGTAGGCGAGGGAGAACTTCCCGCCCCATTCGTTGTTCTGCCTCCCGGGCAGTTTGGAGCTCCACGGCGGCATCGGCTGGTCGCCCCGCAGGCTCATCGGGGAATCGGGGGCGGCGCCGTGGTGGCACGAGACGCACTTCGCGTCGAGCAGGGGCTGGACCTCGCGGGCGAAGGAGAACCCGCGGGTGGCGCCGTGCCACGCCGCCAGGTCGGTGGGCGCCTTCGCCGAGGCGAGGGTCCGGCGCACCGGCGGGGAGGTGTTCTGCTCCTCGTGGCAGCCCACGCACGAGATCACCTCGCCGGGCATGGCGGTGAACCAACTGCGCATCTGCTGGAGGGCCTTGCCCTCGCGGTCGAGCGGCTGGACCGCCACCGGCGTGTTGGCCGGGATGCGGAAGAAGGCCGAGCCGTCCTCTTCCACCGGGACGGTGCCCATCACGCGGCGGACGTCCCACGGGCCGTCCATGCCGACGGTGCCGTAGAGCCCGCCCATGCCGCGGTACCCGTAGACGTAGGTGAAGACGCGCAGGGCCTTGACCTCGCCGCGGGGGATGCCGCGGAGGCCGGGGCCGGCGTGGATGTCCGCCAGCGAGACCAGCGCGTCCTTCCGCGACGGATAGACCCGGTCGGGGATCAGCGGCGGGGCGGGGGTCTTGCGGAGGGGGACGGGCTCGAGGAGCGCGAAGCCGGGCTCTTCCTTCAGCAGAAGCATGTTGTCGAAGATGTCCACGAGGTAGAGGCCCCAGAGGGACGAAGGGGCGGGCTTGCAGGAGACCAGGAAGTACTTGCCGGAGCCCGCGCCGTCCGGACGGCCGAGGGGAAAGGGATGGAGGAACTTGGGCCACGACGCGTCCACCAGGTTGTCCTTGACCACCCGCTCGACCTTCCGGCCGAAGCCGGGGATGCGCTGGACGGCCCCTTCGGCCTCGGAGCGGCCCCCCTGGGGATCGAACAGCACCAGCTCGCCCATGCGCGGCACGCCGTGGTGCCCGGTGACGATGCCCGCCACCTGGGTCGGGTGGCCGGGGACGGGCCGCGCGTAGAAGATGCCGTTGGGCCAGTAGGAGCTGGTGCCGTAGTAGGCCGTCTGGGCGGTGCCGTCCGGGTTCATGGAGAAGAGGCGGCGCGAGTTGGAGTGGGGCAGGTCGGCGTACTCCCAGCGCAGGTAGAGGATGCGGCCGTCGTTGAGGACGGCGGGGCACCAGTTGTGCTCCTGGTCGAAGCAAAGCTGGCGCGCCGGCTTCCCGTCGGCGGGGAGGCGGTAGAGGTTCGCCACGTGGGAGGCGCCGTTGACGCAGGGCACGGCCACCATGGCGGCGGTGGAGGTGAACAGGACGTCGCCGCCGGGCAGGTAGCAGGCGTCGTAGTTGTTCACGTCCGCGCCCATGTCCGGGGTGACCTGGCGCGGGCCGCCGCCGTCGAGGCGGATCTCGTGGACCTGCCAGGGCTTCTTCGGGTCCGACTTGGAGAACATCAGCCGGCCGGCGTCGAAGTGGAGCTCGAGGTCGCCCACGAAGCCGTCGTCGTCTGGCCGGTAGAGGGTCGCGAGGGTCCCCGCGGGCGAGACGGGCGAGAGCGCCGCGATGTCGTTGCCGTAGCCCGCGCGGGGCAGGATGCAGTTGCTCTCCCAGTTCTGCGGCAGGCCCAGGTGGGGCGCCTTCTCGCGGCGGCGGACCAGCAGGAGCCGGTCGAAGTCGAGGAGCGGGTTGGCCAGGAGCGCGTCGGCCTGGAGGGAGAGCCACGCCTCGGCGGCGGCGATGGCCTTCGGGTCGTTCTTCTTGACCCCGGCCCGGACCGCCGCGAGGTCCGGGTCCAGCGCCCCGAGCCGGTCGAGGAACTTCCCCGCCGGGTACCGGCCGGGGAAGGCCGCGCCCAGGTCTTCGATGGCGCGGCGCAGGGCGGCGGGATCGACCCGGGCGAGGCGGTCGCGGGAATCCCGGGCGTCGGCGCTCGGGACCAGGGCGCAGGCGGCCAGGGCGAAGGCGAGGCGGCGCATCTGCTCAGTCTCCCGGGCGGGTGTCCAGGGGTTCGAAGCCGAAGCGGGCCGAGATCCTGGAGGCGCACTCGCGGACGCGCCGGCCGACCGCGGCGAAGTCCTTCTCGGGCATGCGCTGGGACGGCCCGGTGACGGTGACGGCGGCGAAGGCGCGGCCCCGGCGGTCGCGCACCGGGGCGGCCACGCAGTGGACGCCCTCGAGCGCCTCGCCCCGGTCGACGGCGTAGCCGCGCGAGCGGACCCGGGAGAGCTCCGCGGCGAAGGCGGCGCGGCCGGCGATCGTGCGGCGCGTCAGGGCCGTGAAGCGGTGCCGGGCCAGGAGGGCCTCCCGTTCCGCGTCGGGCAGGAAGGCCAGGATGGCCTTGGTCGAGGCGGCGGCGTGCAGGGCCTGCCGCGTGCCGGGCTCGCAGACGAACCGGAAGGGGTGCAGGCCGGGCACCTGCTCCAGGATCAGCCCCTCGCCGCGGTCGATGAGGCTCACCACCACGGTCTCCTTGAGCCGGTCCCGCAGGGCCCGCATGGGGTCGAGGGCGCTCTCCATCAGCGTCCGGGCCGCCCCGTTGCCGCAGGCCAGGGAGTACGGCTTGCGGGTGATGAAGAACTTCTTGCTGTGCGGGTGGCGCTCCACGTAGCCGTGCTTGAGCAGGGTGTTGGCGACGCGGAACACGCTGTTGAGGGGGTAGCCCAGCGCGGCGGCGATGTCGCTGATGCCCTGCCCCTCCCCGCGGCGGGCGAGGTGCTCGAGGATGAGCAGGCCGCGCTCGAGGCTCGGGACGACGGGGGCCGTCTTCATTTTCTACGGGCGGTAAGCCTTTCTCCTCATAGAAATATACGCCCGGATCCCGGGGGGATCAAGGCGATTCACGAATATTCCCGGGCCCGGGATGTCTCCCGCCACCCCCCGGGGACGCCCCCGACGCGAGGCCGTCCGCGGAGCCGGAGCGGGTCCTCCCCTCCGGGCGCGAAGGCTTGACCCGCGCGATCCCCGGGGGGTAGAGTGAAGCCGCCCGATGTCACCGGACGTGTAACCTCAAGCCGCATGTCGGGTCCATTAGAGCGAGGCAAAGGAGCGATCCCATGAAGGGCGTACGCAGGATCGGCATGGCGGGGTTGTGGGTGATCCTGGCGGCCTGCGCGCGGGGGCGCCGCGAGGCGGCGCCCCCGCCGCCGCCCGTCCCCGAGGCGCCGGCGGCGGCCCCCCAGGCCGGGCCGCTCACGCTGGCGCGCGCGCTGGAGGCGGCTTTCGAACGCAACCCGAACCTGCGCGCCGCGGCGGAGCGGATCGGAGCCGCCCAGGCCCGCGCCGGCGAGGCCGCCTCGGCCTTCTATCCCCAGGTGGCCGCCCGGTCCTCCTACGTCCGCACCGACAACCCCGCCCAGGCGTTCGGGATGATCGTCTCCCGGCGGCGCTTCACCCCCTCCCTCGACGTGAACGACCCGGGCGCGAAGGAGAATTACCGCTGCGAGGTCGTGGGCTATCTTTCGATCTTCCGGGGCTGGCAGGACCTCCATCACGCGGCGGCCGCCGGGCACGGCGCCGAGGCCTCGGCCCTGGAGCGGTCCGCGATCCGCAACGCCCTCGGGGAGGCCGTGGTGGCGACGTGGTACGCGGTCCTGGGGGCCCGCGAGCAGGTGGACGTGGCCCGCGCGTCCATCCAGGCGGTGGAGTCCGAGCTCGCGGAGGCGCGGAAGCGCTTCGACGCCGGCGCGCTCCTCAAGTCCGACGTCCTCTCCCTGGAGGTGCGCCTGGCCATCGCCCGGGAGGGCCGCCTCCGCGCCCGCAACGCCGTCCGGACCGCCGTCGAGGGCCTGCGGGTCCTCCTGGCGCTCGGATCGACGGAGGAGATCGAGATCGACCCGGAGCCCCCCGCGGAACCGCCCGTGGACGTCACCGCCCGGGACGCGCTGGCGCAGGCCCAGGGGGGCCGGCCCGAACTCCGCGCGGCGGCGGAGCTCGCGGAGGTGCGCCGCCGGGAGCTCGAGGCCGAGCGCGGCGCCTGGCTCCCCCGCGTGGACGCCTTCGGGAGCTGGGGGCAGGACCACAGTGCGTTCGAGTGGGACCACGACCAGGACAACTGGACGCTCGGGGTGGTCGTGGAACTCGACCTCTTCAACGGCTTCCGGAGCACCCATCGGGCCCGGGCGGCCGAGAGGCGCCTGGCCGAGGCCCGGGCGCTCCAGGACAAGGCGCGGCTGGAGGTCGAAGGGGAGGTCAAGACCGCGATCCTCGCCCTCGAGGACGCCCGGGAGCGGGTCGAGGTGACGGTGAAGGCGGTGGCGGCGGCGGAGGAGGCCCTGCGGCTCGTGCAGGCCCAGTACCAGGCGGGCACCGCGACGGTCACCCGTTACCTCGAGGCGGAGGCGGCCCTGGCGGACGCCCGATCGCGGGCGATCGCGGCCCGCTACGACGTCCGGCGCGCCGAGGCGCGGCTCCGGAAGGCGATCGGATTCTGGAAGTAGCACCTCGACTCGCAGGTTCTGTGCCGGCTCCCTGGGGGACTCGGTACAGAACTCCTGCGGCTCGGTACGTAGGGAGGAAGGCGATGGCGGACGAGGCCTGCGAGGCGTTCCTGGCGAAGCTCAAGAAGTCGGCGCCGGCCCTGAGGAAGGCGGCGCTCGCGCTGGCGGGGATCCTGGCGCTGGTCCTCCTGCTCCTCTGGACGGCGGGGACGATCGGCGGGGAGAAGGTGGCGCCCGGGGACGCGAGGCCGCCGGGCGGTCCGCCCCCCGCGGGGCGGGCGGTCGCGGTCGAGAAGGCGGAGATGGAGGAACTCCTGGAGTGGCCGGGCACGGTGCGCTCGAGGACCGAGGCCCGGGTGGCCGCGAAGCTCATGGCGCGCGCGCTCGAGGTCAAGGTGCAGGCGGGCTCGCCGGTGAAGGCGGGCGACCTGCTCGCGGTGCTCGACGACCGGGACGTGCGCGCGCGGGTGGACCAGGCCCGTTCGGCGCTCCAGTCCGCCGAGGCGCAGGCCGCGCAGGCCGAGGCGGACCACGCCCGCGTGAAGGGGCTTTTCGAGAAGCAGGCGGCCACGCAGAGGGACCTCGAGGCGGCCGAGGCGCGGGCCAAGTCCGCGCGGGCCCAGGTGGCCCAGGCCCGGGACGCGGTGAAGGAGGGGGAGGTGATGACGGGCGAGGCGGCCGTGCGGGCCCCGTTCGACGGCATCGTGGCCGAGCGGCTCGTCGAGCCGGGGGACACGGCGGTGCCGGGCCGGCCCCTCTTCGTGGTCCACGACCCCTTGAGGCTGCGCCTCGAGGCCCAGGTGCCGGAGACCTGCGCCGCGAAGGCCGCGGTCGGGATGGAGGTGCGGGTGCGGATCGACGCGCTGGGCCGCGAGGTGAAGGCGAGGATCGAGGAAATCTCCCCCGTGGCGGACCCCCAGAGCCGGACGTTCCTCATCAAGGCGGCCCTGCCCGAGGAGAAGGACCTCCGGCCCGGGACGTTCGGCCGGTTCCTCCAGCCGTGCGGGAAGAAGACGGCCCTCCTCGTCCCGGCGGCGGCGGTCGCGCGCTCGGGACAGCTGGAGATGGTGAGGGTCCTGGAGGACGGCCAGGCGCGGACGCGGCACGTCAAGACGGGCAAGGCCCACGGGGAGAAGGTGGAGGTCCTCTCCGGCCTGCGCGAGGGCGAGCAGGTCCTGGTGGAGGAGCGCAGGCCATGAGCGGGGACGCGCCCGACGCCGGTCCCGTGAAGCGGACGCTCACGGTGCGGATCGTGGAGGTCTTCATCACCTCCAAGCTCTCGATCCTGCTCCTGCTGGCATCGCTCGGGGCGGGGGCGGCGGCGCTCCTCGTCACGCCGCGCGAGGAGGAGCCGCAGATCGTGGTCCCCTTCGCCGACGTGATGGTGCGCCTGCCGGGCGCGTCGGCGGAGGAGGTCGAGAAGCTCGTGGCCTCCCCCCTGGAGCAGAAGCTCTGGGAGATCGACGGCGTCGAGACCGTCTACTCGAGGGCGCGGCCGGGCGAGGCGGTGGTGACGGTCCGGTTCTACGTGGGCGAGGACCGCGAGCGGAGCCTGGTGAAGATCTGGAACAAGCTCATGTCCAGCCCGGAGGCCATGCCCCCCGGCGTGGCCGGCTGGACGGTGAAGCCCGTCGAGATCGACGACGTCCCGATCGTGCTCCTGACGCTCTCGTCGGGGAACCCGGCCTACGGGGGGCCCGGGCTCCGGCGGATCGCGGACGAGGTCCTGGACAAGCTCGCGCGGGTCCCCGACGCCGGCAGGAGCTGGGTGGTCGGCGGGGAGCGCCGGCGGGTGACGGTTTATCTCGATCCGGCGCGGCTGGGGGCGCGCGGGGTGGCGCCGCTGGAAGTCGTGCGGGCGCTCGGGGCGGCGAACGTGAACGTCCCGGCGGGGACGATCGAGCGGGGCGGGAGGGAGGTCGTCATCGAGGCGGGGCCGTCGTTCGCCTCGGCGGAGGAAGCGGGGGCGGTCGTGGTGGGCGTCTCCGAGGGGCGGCCGGTCTACGCGCGGGACGTGGCGCGGGTCGTGGACGGCCCCGAGGAGCCGGAGAGCTACGTCCGGATGGGGTTCGGCCCGGCGGCGGCGCGCCTGCGCAGGGTGGGCCCGGGGGAGCCGGGCGCCCCCGGCGAGGAGCGCCCCGCGGCCACGGTGGCCGTGGCCAAGCGCAAGGGCACGAACGCCGTCCTGGTGGCGGAGCGGGTGGTCCGCGAGGTGGAGGGCCTCCGGGGGAAGGCGATCCCGGAGGACGTGCTGGCGGCGGTGACGCGCGACTACGGGGAGACGGCCGACCACAAGGTGAACGAGCTGGTGAAGCACCTCCTGATCGCGATCGCCACGATCGTCGTGCTCCTGGCGATCGCGCTGGGGCCGAGGGAGGCGTTCATCGTGGCGATCGCGGTGCCGATGACGCTGGCGGTGACGCTGCTCCTGGACCTCGTCTTCGGGTACACGATCAACCGGGTGACGCTCTTCGCGCTGATCCTGTCGCTGGGGCTCCTGGTGGACGACCCGATCGTGGACGTGGAGAACATCTTCCGCCACTTCAAGCTGAGGAAGCGTCCGCCGCTCGAGGCGACGCTGGCGGCGGTGGACGAGGTCCGGCCGCCCACGATCCTGGCGACGTTCACGGTGATCGTCTCGTTCCTTCCGATGTTCTTCATCACGGGCATGATGGGCCCGTACATGGCGCCGATGGCCTTCAACGTGCCGGTGGCGATGCTCCTGTCGCTCCTGGTGGCCTTCACGGTGACGCCCTGGGCGAGCTTCCACCTGCTCAAGGGGGAGTACGGCAAGCCCCACGAGAAGGAATTCGACCTCAAGGGCACGCTCACCTACCGCCTCTACCGGGCGGTCCTCCGGCCGCTCCTCGCGCGGCGGGGACGGGCGCTGGTGTTCCTCGGGGCGGTGGTCCTGGCGCTGGGGGGCTCGGCGGCGCTGGCCCTGACGCGGGCGGTGCCGCTCAAGATGCTGCCCTTCGACAACAAGAACGAGCTGGCGCTGGTCGTGGATATGCCGCGGGGGACGACGCTCGAGGAGACGGACGCCGTGGTGCGGGACCTGGGCCGGCATCTCTCGGCCGTCGCCGAGGTCACCGACTACGAGAGCTTCGTGGGGACCGCTTCGCCCATCGACTTCAACGGCATGGTGCGGCACTACTACCTCCGGCGGGGCGGGAACGTGGCGGACCTCCGCGTCAACCTCCTGCCGAAGGAGATGCGGGAACAGCCGTCGCACGAGATCGCGCTCCGCCTCCGGCCGGAGATCGGGCGGATCGCCCGCGCGCGGGGGGCGAACGTGAAGATCGTGGAGGCCCCGCCGGGGCCGCCGGTGCTCTCGACGGTGGTGGCGGAGGTCTACGGGCCGCCCGAAGCCTCCTGCGACGGGCTGGTGGCGGTTTCGAAGACGGTCCGCGCGGCGCTGGAGAAGACGGCGGGCGTCGTGGACGCGGACGACTTCTCGGAGGCCGAGCACGAGAAGGTCCACTACCGCCTGGACCGCCACAAGGCGGCGCTCACGGGGGTGGGCGTGGCGGAGGCGGCGGAGACCCTCCGGGTGGCGCTCGGGGGCGGGGCGGCGGGGACGGTGCACGTCCCGGGGGAGCGCCTGCCGCTGGAGCTCACGGTGCGCCTCCCGCGGGACGTCCGCTCCTCGGTCCCCGACCTCCTGGCGCTGAGGGTGCGGTCGCGTTCCGGGGCGCTGGTGCCGCTGGGGGAGATCGGGGAGGCGCGGGAGCTCCCCGGCGAGAAGGGCATCTACCACAAGAACCTGCGGCGGGTGGCCTTCGTGACCGCGGAGATGGCGGGCCGGAGCCCGGTCGAGGCGGTGCTGGACATGAAGCGGCACCTGGCGGCGAACCCGCTCCCGGCGGGCTACTCGGTGGACTTCGCCGGGGAGGGGGAGTGGAAGATCACGGTGGAGGTCTTCCGGGACCTGGGGCTGGCCTTCGCGGCGGCGCTCGCCATGATCTACGTCCTGCTGGTGGCCCAGACCCGATCCCTGGGGGTCCCGCTGGTCATCATGGCGGCGATCCCGCTGACGATCATCGGGATCATGCCGGGGTTCTGGCTGCTGAACGCGTTCTTCACGAGCCCCGTGGGGGAGTACGCGACGCCGGTCTTCTTCACGGCCACGGGGATGATCGGCATGATCGCGCTGGCGGGGATCGTGGTCCGCAACTCGATCATCCTGATCGACTTCATCGAGCACCTCCGCGCGCGCGATCCGGGGATGGGCCTCGCCGAGGTGATCGTGGAGGCCGGGGCCACGCGGTTCCGGCCGATCCTGCTGACGGCGGGGGCGGCGATGTTCGGGTCGTTCGTGATCACGCTCGACCCGATCTTCTCGGGGCTGGCGTGGAGCTTCATCTTCGGGATCTTCGCCTCGACGGCGTTCTCGCTGGTGGTGGTGCCGGTGATCTACCGCCTCATTCACGGGAGGTCCGCATGAACCGCGCGGCGTGGGCTCTGGGGGCCGCGATCCTGGCCGGGTGCGGCGCGTCTTCGAAGGTCCGGGAAGGAGGGCAAGGGATGCTTATCTCTTTCGATTCGGCGAAGCCGCTGGCTCAGCTCCAGAAGGACGTCCCGAACGCCTGCGCGGCGCACCAGTTCGGGGTGATGGCGATGCACGACCTCAAGGAGAAGATGAAGGAGAAGGGGGTGGAGTACGCCGGGGAGTGCCTGGTCTTCGAGGTGTGCAACCCGCAGAAGGCCAGGCAGGCGCTCGAGGCGTGTCCCGAGATCTCCACGGCCCTGCCCTGCCGGATCTCGGTCTACCGGACGAAGGAGGGCCGGACGCGGCTCTCGACGATCAGGCCCACGATGCTCCTGGACCTCTACGGGGCGGCGGGGCTCAAGGACGTGGCGGCGGAGGTCGAGGCGGCGCTCGAGGCCATCATGAAGGAGGCGGCGCAATAGGCGGGAGGCGGGATCAGATCTGGTACTCCGGTTCCTTGGCGGTGTAGTTGTGCTCGTCCAGGAGCCTGCGGATCTTGTCGTAGTCCTCGGGGCTGAGGTCCTTCCGGACGGGGAGGCAGGCCAGGGGGTGCTTCAGCTTCCCCCAGGACACCCTGTCCCATATCCTCTCGTGCCAGTAGTACAGGACCAGCCGCACGCCGTGGAACAGCACCGTGATGCCTCCCGTTTTCTGCCAGCTGCCGGTCATGGCGTAGACGATCGCGCCGAGGATCGCGATGCCGATGATCCGCCAGGCGAGCGACTTCGCCATGGAGCGCCGCCGCGTGTCCATATTGTATATCATCCCGACCGATTTGGTAGACAATTGGCATCGAAGAAATCAGATGGTGTAGCTCATGGCGATCTCCTTGCCCATGAAGGCCTCCCTGTCCAGGAGGTCCTGGAAGGTCGTGCCGTCGAAGATGTTGTCGAGGGCTTTCTCCGCGTCATTCCAGAGGGCCTGGAAGACGCAGTGGCCGAAGAAGGCGCAGTTCTTGCCCCGGCGGGACCCGCGGCTGCAGTCGACCGGGGCCAGGGACCCCTGCATGAACTGCAGGACCTCCCCCACGGAGATGGAGGCGGGGGTTCGCGTCAGGTAATAGCCGCCTTGGGTGCCGCGCCGGGAGTCGATGAAGCCGCTTTGCTTGAGCTGGCTCAGGATGACCTCAAGGAATCGCAACGGGATCAGCTGGGCCTCGGCCATCTCGTTGATCTTGACGGGCCCCTGGCCCCAGCGGCGCGCCAGCTCGAACACGGCGCGCACCGCGTATTGGGACTTCTGCGGGATCAGCATCGCCTCTTATCCTTGTCTACTTATCCGATCGGATAAATGATACAATTCGATGGCTTCAAGTCAAGGATATCCGTTCCGGGAACGACAAAACGGACCGTCTATTTTGTCGGTGGGGGGCGTAGAATGTGCAGGGGAGGCGATGCCGGAAGACGATAAGGCCCTGGTCGCCCGGGCGCGGGGGGGGGACTACAAGGCCTTCAAGGAGCTGGTGACGCGCCACGAGTCGCGGGATGCAATCCCTGCAAGGTCGTCGAGGACACGGTGCGCCGGGCGATCCAGGTCTATAAAGAGGGGCATCTCTGCGAGATCCCCCTGGACTTCAAGAGGCGGCTCCACGAGACCCTGCGCAAGAAGTGGAAACAGGCCCATCCCGGGCCGCCGGTGTAATCCCGGGGCCCCTGGCGGATCAGTCCCTGCAGAGACGAGACAGGAGGGCATGGCCATGACGGTAGAGCGCGCGCTCAGGCTGATCGCGGGCGTGTTCGTGGGCGCCAGCGCGGCGCTGGCGGCCCTGCACAGCCCCTACTGGCTGATCTTCACCGGCTTCGTGGGATTGAACCTGGCGCAGTCCGCGTTCACGGACTGGTGCCCGATGATCACGATCCTCCGGAAGGCGGGCCTGAGGCGCGGCCCGGGATGACGAGGGAAAGGCCGAAGATGGATCTCCTGTGGATCGCCCTGGTCCTGGCCGCGTGGATCCTCCTCCAGGCGTGGATCCTCCCGAAGCTCGGGGTGCCCACCTGAATGTCCCGCGGGTGCGCCCCGGGCGGGCCCCGGGCGGAAGAGCGGACGCCGAAGGACTGACGGGCTTTGAACCTCCCCCCCGCCTTCGGTGGACGGCGGGGTCCCTCGAGATCATTTCCCTTGAAGCCGCCCGAGGTCCCGTCGTAGAGTGGCGGTCCCCATGGCTGTCTGCATCGTGACTCGCGTGCCCGGGGAAGGTTACGGACGCGGCCGGGGCCGGATTCGTGTCGCCTCTCCCTTCGGACCCCTATTGATCGCCGGCCGGGAGTCCGTCCACGGGTGCGGGCCCTGGGGAGCATAGGAGGACTCGCGTGGCTAAGGCATACAGCAAGACGCTCGACGGCAACGAGGCCGTGGCCTCGGTCGCCTACCGGATCAACGAGGTCATGGCCATCTACCCGATCACCCCGTCCTCGCCGATGGGGGAGTTCTGCGACGAATGGGCCGCCCAGAAGAAGCCCAACCTCTGGGGCGTGATCCCGGACGTCGTGGAGATGCAGTCCGAGGCGGGCGCCGCGGGCGCGGCGCACGGGTCCCTCCAGGCGGGGGCCCTCACGGCCACCTTCACCGCCTCCCAGGGCCTCCTCCTGAAGATCCCGGAGCTCTACAAGATCGCCGGGGAGCTCACCTCCTTCTGCATGCACGTCACGGCGCGCACCCTCGCGACCCACGCGCTGTCCATCTTCGGCGACCACTCGGACGTGATGTCCTGCCGGCAGATCGGCATGGCGATGCTGGCCTCGGGGTCCGTCCAGGAGGCCCACGACATGGCCTTCATCGGCCAGGCCTCCAGCCTCCGCTCCCGGATCCCGTTCCTCCATTTCTTCGACGGCTTCCGGACCTCCCACGAGGTCGCCAAGATCGACATGCTCTCGGACGACGACCTCCGCGCGATGCTCGACGAGAACCTGATCGCCGAGCACCGCCGGCGCGCCCTCAACCCCGGCCGGCCGGTCATCCGCGGGACGGCCCAGAACCCGGACGCCTTCTTCCAGGCCCGCGAGGCCTGCAATCCGTTCTACCTGGCCTGCCCCGGCCACGTGCAGGCGGTCATGGACCGGTTCGCCCGGCAGACGGGGCGGAAGTACGGGCTCTTCGACTACGTGGGCCACCCGGAGGCCACGCGCGTCCTCGTCCTGATGTGCTCGGGGGCCGAGGTGGCCCACGAGACCGTGGACTACCTGAACGCCCGCGGCGGGAAGGTCGGGATCGTCAAGGTCCGCCTCTACCGCCCCTTCTCGCTGAAGGACTTCGCCGCGGCGCTCCCGCCCACGGTCGAGGCGATCGGGGTCCTGGACCGGACCAAGGAGCCCGGCTCCCTCGGCGAGCCGCTCTACCTCGACGTGGTGGCCGCGCTCCGCGAGGCCCGCACGGAAGGCTTGGCGCGCTGGAAGGGCGAGCCCCGCGTGATCGGCGGCCGCTACGGCCTGGCCTCCAAGGAGTTCACGCCCGCCATGGTGAAGGCGGTCTTCGACGAGCTCGGCCAGGACCGGCCGAAGAACCACTTCACCGTGGGCATCGTGGACGACGTGACCCACACGTCCCTCGCGGTCGATCCCTCCTTCGACGTCGAGCCCGACGCCGTCAAGCGGGCGATCTTCTACGGCCTGGGCTCGGACGGCACCGTGGGGGCCAACAAGAACTCGATCAAGATCATCGGCGAGGAGACGGGCCAGCACGCCCAGGGCTACTTCGTCTACGACTCCAAGAAGGCGGGCGCCAGCACGATCTCGCACCTGCGCTTCGGGCCCAGCCTGGTCCGCTCCAGCTACCTCGTCAGCAAGGCCGGCTTCGTGGCGTGCCACCACTTCGCCACCCTGGAGAAGCTCGACGTCCTGGAGATGGCGGCGCCCGGGGGCACGTTCCTCCTCAACGCGCCCTTCCCGAAGGAAGAGGTGTGGGACCGCCTGCCCCGCGAGATCCAGGAGCAGGTCCTCGCGAAGAAGCTCCGCTTCTACGCGATCGACGCCCACAAGGTGGCCGAGAAGACCGGGATGGGCCGGCGCACCAACACGATCATGCAGACGTGCTTCTTCGCCATCTCGGGGGTCCTCCCCCGCGAGGAGGCGATCGACCAGATCAAGAAGACCATCAGGAAGACCTACGAGAAGAAGGGCGAGGAGGTCGTCAAGCGCAACTTCGCCGCGGTGGACGAGACCCTGGCGCACCTCCACGAGATCCCCACGGCGGGCCGGAAGGCCACGGGCAAGCCCCGCCCCCCCATCGTCCCCGACGAGGCGCCGGACTTCGTCAGGAAGGTGACCGCCCCCCTGCTGGCCGACAAGGGCAACGGCCTCCCCGTGAGCGCCTTCACGCCGGACGGGACCTGGCCCGTGGCCACGGCCAAGTGGGAGAAGCGGAACATCGCGCAGGAGATCCCCGTCTGGGACCCCGCGATCTGCATCCAGTGCAACAAGTGCTCGATCATCTGCCCGCACGCGGCCATCCGGCCCAAGTACTACTCCCCCGAGCTGCTCAAGGACGCCCCGGCCACCTTCAAGTCCACGGACTTCAAGGTCCGCGAGGTCCCCGGCATGCGCTACACCCTCCAGGTGGCCCCGGAGGACTGCACCGGCTGTACCCTCTGCGTCGAGGTCTGCCCCTCCAAGGACAAGTCCAACCCGCGCCACAAGGCGCTCGACATGGCTCCCCAGCTTCCGCTCCGGGAGGCGGAGCGGGCGAACTACCGGTTCTTCCTGGGCCTCCCCAACCCGGACCGCAAGACCCTGAAGCTCGACGTCAAGGGGACGCAGTTCATGGAGCCCCTCTTCGAGTACTCGGGCGCCTGCCAGGGCTGCGGCGAGACGCCCTACCTCAAACTGCTCTCCCAGCTCTTCGGCGACCGCCTCATGCTCGCCAACGCCACGGGCTGTTCCTCGATCTACGGGGGCAACCTCCCCACCACGCCCTATACGACCGACAAGGACGGCCGCGGACCCACCTGGTCCAACTCCCTCTTCGAGGACCCCTCGGAGTTCGGCCTCGGGTTCCGCCTCGCCGTGGACCAGCACATCGACCGGGCCACGGTCCTCCTCAAGCGCCTCGGCCTCAGGATCGGCGAGCGCCTCGTCACCGAGCTCCTGGGCGCGGACCAGGGCGACGAGGCGGGGATCGCCGCCCAGCGCGAGCGGGTGAAGGCCCTGAGGACGAAGCTCCGGGAGATCGACGAGCCGGAGGCCAGGGACCTCGACCTGCTGGCGGACTACCTGGTCCGCAAGAGCGTCTGGATGCTCGGCGGCGACGGGGCCTTCTACGACATCGGCTACGGCGGCCTGGACCACGTCCTGGCCCTGGGGCGCAAGGTGAACGTGCTGGTCCTCGACACCGAGGTCTACTCCAACACCGGCGGGCAGGCCTCGAAGGCCACGCCGCTGGGGGCGGCCGCCAAGTTCGCCATGGCGGGCAAGGGCAGTGCCAAGAAGGACCTGGGCCTGATGGCCATGAGCTACGGGACGGTGTACGTGGCCCGCGTGGCCATGGGCGCCCGGGACGTCCAGACGGTGAACGCCCTGCGGGAGGCGGACGCCTACCCCGGGGCCTCCCTCGTCATCGCCTACTCGCACTGCATCGCCCACGGGTACGACCTGGCCCTGGGGCCCCAACAGCAGAAGCTGGCCGTGGACTCCGGGGTCTGGCCCCTCTACCGCTTCGACCCGCGGCTCATCGCCCAGGGGAAGCCGCCGCTCCAGCTCGATTCGCCCCCGCCGAAAATCTCGCCGCGGGAATATATGAAGAACGAGACCCGTTTCAAGATGGCGGAGGTCTTCGATCCCAAGAGGTACCAGGACCTGATCGAGCAGGCGGAGCGGTCGGTGGCCCAGCGGGCCGCGCTCTACCAGCTCCTGGCCGGCCTGAGCATCCCGGCCGGGGAGAAGAAGGCTTAGGGAGGGCACGCCCATGGACCTGAGCACGACCTGGCTGGGGCTGAAGCTGGCCCACCCGCTGATCCCGGGCTCCTCGCCCCTCACGCACGACCTGGACGCCGTCAAGCAGCTGGAGGACGCCGGGGCCCCCGCGATCGTGATGCACTCGCTCTTCGAGGAGCAGATCGTGGGCGACCAGCTCCGCGTGCGGGAGACCGTCGACGCGCACGAGGAGTCCTTCGCCGAGGCCGCCAGCTACCTGCCCTCCCCGGAGGAGTTCCGGCTGGGGCCCCAGGAGCACCTGGAGCAGGTCGGAAAGATCAAGAAGGCGGTCCGCGTCCCGGTGATCGCCTCGCTCAACGGCACCACCCCGGGCGGCTGGCTGGAGTACGCCCGGCTCATGGAGCAGGCCGGCGCGGACGCCCTGGAGCTCAACACCTACGACGTGGCCGCGGACCCGAAGGACACGCCCCAGGCCATCGAACAGCGCACGATCGAGCTGGTCCGCTCCGTCAAGAAGCTGGTCCGCATCCCCGTGGCCGTCAAGCTCTCCCCCTTCTACACCGCCATCGCCAACTTCGCCAAGCGCCTGGACGACGCGGAGGCCGACGGCCTGGTCCTCTTCAACCGGTTCTACCAGGCCGACATCGACGTCGAGAACCTGGAGGTCGTCCGGACGCTCCAGCTCTCCGACTCCTCGGATCTGCTCCTGCGCCTGCGGGCGCTGGCGGTCCTCTCCGGGAAGGTCAGGGCGTCGCTCGCCGCCACCGGCGGGGCGCACACCGCCGTGGACGCCGTCAAGGCGGTGATGTGCGGCGCGCACGCCGTCCAGATGGTCGCGGCGATCCTGAAGAACGGCCCCGGCCACCTCAGGAAGACGCGCCTGGAGATGGCCGCCTGGATGGAGAAGCACGAGTACGCCTCGGTGGGCCAGATGCGGGGGAGCATGAGCCTGGAGAAGTGCCCCAATCCCAAGGCCTACGAGCGCGGCCAGTACATGCGCGTCCTGAAGGGCTGGCGGGGCGACCGGTAGGGCTTGAGTCGCGGGGCCCCCGATTCCCTGTCGCAGACGGCCGGACGGGATTCACCCTGTCCGTTGCGGGGCGGGAGCGTATCCAGGGAGGGGGAGATCCGCAAGGCCGTCCCCGAATTCCCCCACGACGAGGGGTCCCGCGCGGCCGAGAAGCGCCTCGACGAGTGGCGGGCCCGGATGGGCGCCCTGATCGCGGAGCTCGGGAACTGAGCGGGTACCGCCCTCAAGGGCTGAGCCGCGCCCCCTCAGCGCACCCGTCGGATTTTCGTCGGATCCACGATCTGCTTCGCGGGGACGCCGGCCCGGGAGAGCACGATCTGCGACCACCGGGTGTTGCCCAGCCCCGTGCGGTGGTCGTCCGAGGAGACCTGGAACCGGACGCCCGCCGCGGCGAAGGCCTTCACCAGCTCGACGTACTGGGCCGTGAGGGTCCTGGGGTTGACGCCCGACCGCTGGAACCAGTAGATCGTGTCGTTCATCACGTCGAACGCCTTGCCCTTCTCCGCCATCTTCGCCGCCAGCTCGCGCAGGAGGGGCGGCGGGTAGTCTTCCGGCAGGGCGGCGGGGGTGGTGTTGCCCGTGTTGAAGGGGTGGGCGATGGCGTCCAGGAACGGGACGTCGCAGAGACCCAGGTACGTTCGGATCACGTTTTCGGCATATCTTGCCTTGTCGGCCGGGGGGTTCCTCAGGGTCCCCTCGGAGATCCCGGTGAGGTCGCACAGGACCCACTCCAGCCTCGCCGCGCGGCGCCCGTCCAGCGTCAGGCGGCCCGAGGTGTCCAGAGCCCCGGCCTCCACGCCCTTCAGGACGATGAGGTCCTGCTGGGCCGACCGCTCGCGCTCGATCTCGGCCAGGTAGCGGTCGAACTCCTCCTCCGAGGCGCCGATCTTGCTGGCGGGGGTGTAGTGGTCGGTGATCGCGATGGCCTCGAGTTCGAACGCCCGCGCCTCGAGGACATGGAGCGCCACGGAATGCGCCCCGTCCGAGAAGTTCGTGTGCGTGTGCAGGTCGTGGTGGATCCCCGGGAGCGGCTCCCGGGGCGGCCGCGGCCCGGGGCCCGCCGCCAGGGCGGCCGACGCTCCCAGGAATCCCCTCCGGGTCGGTTTCATGGCGTGCCCCCTACGGATACTAGTACGCCGTACGCGGGTGGCTTTTCGGGGCCCTTTCGGCTATCTTTCCCCTCCATGTCCCGTGGCTGGGCCGGCGTCGCCATCCCGCCGCTCGTCGACGGCGGCGTCATGCTCTCGTACCTCTGCACCAACGCCTGCCGCCACTGCCTCTACCGCTGCTCCCCGAACCAGCCGGATGAGTGGATGACCCCGGAGATGGCGGACCGCGTCTTCGGGGCCCTCTCGAAGGAGCCTTGCCTCCAGACGGTCCACCTGGCCGGCGGCGAGCCCACGATCCGGATGGACCTCCTCGTCGAGGTCGTCCGCATCGCCCGCCGCCGCGGCGTCCGGCTCTCCTACGTCGAGACCAACGCCCACTGGTGCTCCGACCCCGAGACCGCCCTGCGGGGAATGAGGCGCCTCAGGGAGGCCGGGCTCCCCGGCGTTCTCGTGAGCGTCTCGATGTTCCACAACGAGTTCGTCCCCTTCCGCCACAGCCGCCACGCCGTGGAGGCGGCCCATGAGGTCTTCGGGCCCGGCCGCACCCATGTCTACATGCCCCACCTGTACGACCTCCTCTCGCGGATGCCGGACGACGGCCGCCATACGCTCGCCGAGTTCTGCCGCCATGCGGGAATCGAGGGGAAGCCGGAGGTCCTCGCGCGGCTCTATTCGGTCATCCCCGGGGGCCGCGCCGTGGAGGCCCTGCGCGACTGCTGGCCCGCCCGGCCCGCCGAGGCGTTCCGCGGCGGCGACTGCGCCGGGGACCTCACCGGGACGACGCACTTCCACATCGACCACCAGGGGAACCTCTTCACCGGCCTCTGCGCGGGCCTCAGCCCGGCCACGGTCGACGACCTCCACCCCGTGATCGGCGCGGAGACCCATCCGGTCTTCCACCGCCTGATCGCGGAAGGGCCGTGCGGGCTGATGGACCTCGCGGCGGAGAGACACGGCTACGAGGAGCGCCCCGGCGGCTACGTCAGCCCGTGCGACCTCTGCCAGGACGTGCGGAGGCACCTGCACCGCGCGGGGGGATATCCCGAGCTGAGGCCCGCCTCCTTCTACGAGGCCTGACGACAAAACGCACCGTGCGTTTTGTCGTAGGCACGACAAAATAGACGGTGCGTTTTGTCGGTTGGTTAGTCCCGGAGGACTTCAAACATCGCCACCACGTTCTCCGGCGGGACCTCGGGCAGGATGTTGTGGACGGTGTTGAAGACGAATCCGCCGCCCGGGGCGAGGACCTCGATCCGCCGGCGGACGTGGTCGCGGACCTCCGCGGGCGTGCCGCGGTTGAGGACGCGCCGCGTGTCGCACCCGCCGCCCCAGAAGCAGATGTCCTTCCCGAATTCCCGCTTGAGCCGCTCCGGCTCCATGTCGCGGCTGGAGGTCTGCACGGGATTGATCACGTCGTAGCCCGCCTCGATCAGGTCGGGCATCAGGCGGTAGAGCGAGCCGCAGGAGTGGAGGAACGTCTTCATGCGGCTGTGCGCGTGGACGTAGTCGCACAGCTTCCGGTGGCGGGGCTTGAAGAGCCGGCGGTAGGTGGCCGGCGCCATGAGCGGCCCGCTGTCCATCCCGAGGTCGTCCCCGAACCGCAGGACGTCGGCCGCGTCCCCCACCGCGGCGCAGACCTTCTCCAGGGTCGCCAGGTGCCGCTCCAGGAGGGCGTCCAGCAGACGCTCCACGTTCACCGGGTCGGACGCGAGGTCCATCAGGAAGTTGTCCAGCCTACGGATGAAGGTGCCCCACTCGAAGAGGTTGCAGCCGCAGACGATCATGAGGGCGCGGTCGGACGAGCGTCGGAGCGCCAGCGCCCGCTCGCGGAGCGCGGTCCAGAAGCCCGGCTCCCCGGCATGGTCCCACGGGCTGTGCGCGAGGGCGGCCCAGAGGACCTTGCCCATCGCCGCGTCGAGCCCCGTGAGGCCGTCGGGGTAGCCGTCCACCCAGGGGAAGCAGGTCTGGTCGAAGAACGCGCCGCCCGCGGGCATCCGCGCGATCTCCACGCCGGTCCCGTGGCGCGCGACCCACGAGCCGTCGGCCTGTCTCTCGGGGCGGAACCACGCGGGATACTGGGCGGGCTGGCCGTCGAAGAGGGTGACGTCGTACCAGTCGGCGTCGGCCGTGTTGAAGGCCCGGCCGATGTCCAGGACGTCGATGCCGAACCGGTCAAGGACCGCCTCCTCCGGCTGGGCCAACTGCTGGACGACGTCGTAGAGGCGCGTGTGTCCGTTGGCGATCCCCAGGTGCCGCTTGAGGCGGCCGTAGGCCGAGCCGGAGATGCCGGAGCTGGGCGTGGCTCCGAGGTCCACGGGCACCCGGTCGGGCTCCCGGTGCCCGATCGCCGCGAGGACGCGCTCGCGGGGGGTCACGCGAACACCGCGTAGAGGATCGCCATGACCACGACGAGCGCCGCGGCCAGGACGCGCGGGTCGAGGGGGCCGGAGAGAGGCGCCCCCGCGATCGCCGCCAGGGGATTCGACCAGCAGTAGCGCCGGACGCGCTCCGGGTCCGGGGGCGGGGTCAGGAGGCTCACGACCACGAAGATCGCACTGCAGGCGGCGAAGAGGAGGAACGCCTGCAGCATGAAGGGCATGCCCCAGCGTCCGGTCAGGATCTTCAGACCGAACGCGGGGAAGTCGATCACGAAGACGGCCACCCCGAGGAGGAATCCCGCGACGAGGGTGACGATGGCCGCGCGCGCCGTGCCGCGCCTCCAGAAGACGCCCCAGATGAAGACGGTGCTGATCGGGGGGGCCAGGACGGCGATCATCTGGTTGATCCCCCCGAAGATCCCGCCGAACTTCTCGCCGAGCATGGACCAGGCCGTGGCGCAGATCATCACGATCACCACCGTGATCCGGCCGATCCGCACCAGGGCCCGGTCATCCGTGGCCGGCCGGAGGCGTTTGACGATGTCGATGCTCACGAGCGTGGCCGCGGAATTCAAGGCCCCCGCCACCGTGCTCATGAGGGCCGCCAGCAGGCCCGCCAGGACCACCCCCTGGAGGCCCGTGGGGAGCAGGGCCTTCATGAGCTCGATCAGCGTGGCGTCCGCATTCGTCCCGATGCGGTCGCGCAGGAGGACGTAGCCGATCACGCCCGGGAGGACCATCACGAAAAGCGGGAGCACTTTGATGAAGCCGCAGAAGAGGGGGCCGAGCTGGGCGTCGCGCTCCGAGCGGGCCCCGAGGACGCGCTGGACGATCGTCTGGTCCGAGCACCAGTACCAGATCCCGAGGACGGGGTACCCGAGGAGCATGATCCACCAGGCGTAGGGGCCTTCCGTCCGGATCATGCTCAACTGGCCCGGCTTCGCCGCCTCGCGGAGGGCGTCGAGCGATCCGATGCCGGCCTTCCCGAGCGCCGCCAGGCCGAAGACCGTGACCGCCAGCGCCCCCGCCAGCAGGAGGACGGCCTGGATGGACTCCGTGATCACGACCGCCTTGAGGCCCCCCAGCGCCGTGTAGACCACGGTCGCGAGCGACACGATCAGGATCGACCAGAAGATATCGATGTCCACGAAACTGCGGAACATGACCGCCCCGGCGTAGAGGGTCACGCCGATGTGGATGAAAAGGGCCCCCACCACGCCCATGAATGCCAGGAACGTGCGGGGGGCCGGCCCGTATCGGCCCTCCAGGAACTCGGGGAGGGTGGCGATCCGCGTGCGGAAGTAGAACGGCGCGAAGACGAGCCCCAGGAGGATCAGGAGGAAGGGGGCCATCCATTCGAAGTTCCCGACCACCAGCCCCTCGGTGAACCCCGAGGACGCCAGCCCGATCATGTGGACCGTGGAGATGTTCGTGGCGAAGAGCGCCAGGCCGATCGAGACCCAGCCGAGGGAGCGCCCTGCCAGGAAGTACCCGGCGCTCGTCTCCCCCTGGCGGCGCGAGGAGAGGACCCCGATCAGGAGGATCCCGGCGATGTAGGCGATGACGATCGCGAGGTCGATCCAGTGGATCTGCATGGCCCTATTCCAGGAAGTAGACCCGCTCCATGTCCATCCAGATGCCGGCGTCCTTCTTGGTCGCGGGCGGCTGCTGGCAGGGATCGGTCTCCTTCCACCACCGCTGCGTCTCGGGATCGGCGGCCATCTTCTTCATGTCCGCCGCGAAGTCGTCCCCGGTGTACTCGAGATAGCTGAAGAGATAGAACTTCCCGGGCTCCAGCTCCGCGAGGTAGATCGAGTAATTGCGGATGTGGCACGACTTGATCATCTTGTTCACCGCGGGCCACGGATTCGCGTGCAGCTTCTTGTAGTACTCGATCTTCTCGGGCCTGACGCCCGTCACCCAGCCGAACCGCTGGACCTTGGCGGGGGGCGCCGAGGCGCACCCCGATGCAAACGCGGCCGCGGCGAGGATGGCCGTGATTCGCATGGATGCCTCCCTTCAGGGTTTGAAGAGTTCGAACTCCCAGATCGTCGGGCCGTCGCTCGCCTCCAGGATGTTCAGGCGGACGTGGCGGGCGGTCACGGCCGGGAGTTTCTTCCGGAAGTCGGCCCCGAGGGAAGCGCCCTCGAGGACGGTCTTCCAGGCGTCCCCTTCCTTGGCCTGGATCTCGTACTTTTTCACGCGCTGGCCGTAGTCCACGCACTCCCGGATCGCCGCCGAGCCGATCGCGACGGGCTTCCCGAGGTCCACCTCGAGCCAGGCGGACTTCGTCCCGGCGTCGGTGGCCCAGCGGGTCTCGGCGTTGCCGTCCACGGCCTTGTCCGGGCCGAAGTCGGCGTTTTTCTGATAGACGTTGGAGGCCGTGGCCTTGGCGCCGGCCGTGAGCGATCCCGCGGAGGCCGCGAGGGCCCGCGGGGCGACGTCGGCCGCCGGGCCGTCCAGCTCCAGGGCCAGGATCGTGTCGATCGGCTGGCGGTCCGCCTCCGGAAGCTCGATCCGGATGGACTCCTCCGTCTGCTTGAGCGTCGCCGATCCGCCGGTGAGCGCCTTGCAGGACTTCACCTTACGCCCGAAGGGGGCGATCGAAATCCCATCTCCGTCCCACTCGTAGACGTGGAGGTAGACCGTGTTCCCCTTGTGGGTGCTGGCGCCCCAGCGGCCGGGCTTGAAGGGGCCGCCCCGGGTCCCGTAGATGGATTCACCGTATTTCTTCAGCCAGGTGCCCATCTCCATCAGGCGCTCGACCTGCCGCGCCTCGATCTCGCCCTCCGGCGTGGGCCCCACGTTGAAGAGGAGGTTGCCGTCGCCCCCGGCGCAGGTGACGAGGGTGCGAAGGCACTTCTGGAGCGGCTTCATCCCGTCGTTGGGCTTCCACGCCCACTGGTTGCAGATCGTGATACAGCTCTCCCACGGCCGCTCGCGGTTGAAGTTGCCCACCTCCTGCTCGGGGGTGTCGAAGTCGCCCGCGTTGAGGTGGGCGTCCCTGGTCGTCCCGGCCATCCCGTGGCGGCCCTTGCTGACGCGGTTGTTGACCAGGAGCGAGGGCTGGAGCTTCTTCAGGTACGCGTAGAGCCCGTTCCCGTGCTCCCGCGTCCAGGGCTCCTCCCATTCGCCGTCGAACCACATGACCCCCAGGGGCCCGTAGTTCTCGATCAGCTCCTTCGTCTGCGTCTTGAGGAACTCGTAGTACCTCGGCATGTCGGGGTTCGGCTTCTTCGTCCGGCCGCCGGGGCTGCCCTTCGGGTAGTCCGGGTGGTACCAGTCGCAGATCGAGTAGTAGGTGCAGAACTGGACGCCGTGCCTCCGGCAGGCCTCGGACAGTTCCTTGAGGACGTCCCTCTTGAACGGGGAGTTCCCGATGTGGTAGTCGGTGGCCTTCGAGGGCCACAGGCAGAATCCGTCGTGGTGCTTGGAGGTGATGACGAGGTACTTCATGCCGGCGTCCTTCGCGGCCTTCGCCCAGGCCTCGGCGTCGAACTTCGCGGGATTGAACTGCTTGTAGAGCTGGTCGTACTCGGGGGCCGGGACCGGGGCGCCGCGCGACCAGCCGATCTCGGTGCCCTTGATCGACACGGGCCCCCAGTGGATGAACATCCCGAAGCGCATCGCCTGCCAGCGGGCGAGGGCCTCCTCGGCGGTCCGGGGCTCGCCCTGGGGGGCCGCCCCGGCGCACGCGGCGAGGGCCAGGAAACCGGCGGCCAGTTCCCGCTTCATTTCTTTCCTCCCTTCGGCCCGGTGAGCTGGAACTCCCAGATCGTGGGCCCTTCAGTGGCCTCCGGGATGTTCAGGCGAACCCGGCGGGCCGTCACGGCCTCGATCGACTTCTTGAAGTGGCGCCCGATCGTGGTCCCGGCGAGGACCGTCTTCCACGACCCGCCTTCCTCGACCTGGAGCTCGAACTTCCTCACGCGGCCCTCGTACGCTTCGTCGATCGTCACGGCGTCGATCGCGGCGGGCTGGCCCAGGTCCACCTCCAGCCACGCCTGGTGCGTCCCGGCGTCGGTGGCCCACCGGGTGTCGGGGTCGTCGTCCACGGCCTTGTCCGCCCCGTGGGCCTTCTGGTTCTGGAACACGTTGGAGGCCTTGGCCGGCTTGTTCGACGAGAGCGAATTCGCGGCGAACGAGACGGCGGCGGGCGGGATGTCGAAGGCCTTCCCCTCCACGGTCAGCTCCAGCACGGTGGCGATCGGATCGCGGTCGGCCGCCGGGAGCGATACGGTGGTCCCTTCGTCGCCCTGTTTCACCTCGGCCTTCCCGCCGCTCAGCGTCCGGTGGGAGACGACCTTCGCGGGGATCGCGGGGAGCCTGAGCGGTTCCTCGCCCGGCCATTTCATGATGAAGACAAATACCTTGTCGCCCTTGCAGGTGGAGGCGCCCCAGGGGCCGGGCTTGAAGGGGCCGCCGCGGGTGCCGTAGACGCCCTCCCCGTGCTTCGCCAGCCAGTCGCCCATCTCCTTCAGGCGCTCGACCTGCCGGGGCTCGATGCGGCCGTCCGGCATCGGGCCCACGTTGAAGAGGAAGTTGCCGTCGCCGCCGGCCGTCTGAAGGAGCGTCTGGATGCACTGCTGGAGCGACTTCATGCCGTCGTTGGGCTTCCACGCCCACTGGTGGCAGATCGTCATGCAGGTCTCCCAGGGGCGGGCGCGGTTGAACCCGCCCACGTGCTGCTCAGGGGTGTCGTAGTCGGCGGGGATCGCGCAGCGGTTGTTGACGATGATGTCCGGCTGGAGGGAGCGGACCATCGCGACCACGGGCCCGCCGCGCTGGGCGTTGAACTCCTGCGGGACGTCGAACCACATCGTCGAGAGCGGCCCGTAGTTCGTGATGAGCTCGGCGACCTGCTTCTTGAGGTATTCCGTGTAGGCGTCGATGTCCGGGTCGGGCTTCTTCGACCGGCCGCCGGGGCTGCCGCGCGGGAAGGCGGGGTGGTGCCAGTCGCAGACCGAGTAGTAGGTCCCGAAGGCGATCCCCTGTTTGCGGCAGGCCTCGGAGAGTTCCCTGAGGACGTCGCGCTTGAAGGGGGAATTGCCGAGGTGGTACTCGGTCGCCTTGGAGGGCCACAGGCAGAAGCCGTCGTGGTGCTTGGTGGTGATGACCATGTACTTCATGCCGGCGTCCTTCGCGGCCTTCGCCCAGGCGTCGGCGTTGAACTCGGTCGGATTGAACTGCTTGTAGAGGTTGTCGTACTCCTCCTGGGGCACCTGGGCGCCGCGGGACCAGCCGATCTCGGTGCCCTTGATCGACACGGGCCCCCAGTGGATGAACATCCCGAAGCGCCGGCCGCGCCAGCGGGCCAGGGCCTCCGGGGGGGCGCCGGGGTCGGGCTGGGCCGCGGCGGCGAGGATCAGGATCGTTCGGCACAGGATCATGGCCTTCCTCCTTATCCTCATCGCCGGGGATCCGGCAGTCAATACCCTTACTCCCGCCGGGGCGGGCTGTCTACCGCGAGCCGTCGGCGGCGGATTTTGCACACGCTCGGGGCCTTCGATCTTCGTGGAGCCGGCCGCCGGGGCGTGGTAGTCTGGGGCCCGTAACGGCCCATGAGACCGACCCCGCCCATCTACAAGGCGCACGACCGGACCTACCTCATCGACACCTGCGGGCCCCAGCTCCGGGCGATCGAGGCGGGGAGGATCGACTTCCACGCCCTCTCGCACGGCCACTACCCCGGGACCGTCCTGGACCGGGACACCCTGCCGGGGATCAGCACGATCGGCTACTGGGACGCGGTGGGGGAGCAGGGCTGGGGCCTCGAGGCGCACCGCAACGAGGGCGTGGAGGTGGTGCTCCTCGAGACAGGAGGGATGCCCTTCATCGTGGACGGGAAGCGGACCGACCTGCGGGCGGGGGACCTCACGATCACGCGCCCCTGGCAGCTCCACCGCCTGGGCGACCCGCACATCGGGCCGGGGCGCATCCACTGGTTCGTCCTCGACGTCGGCGTGCGGCGCCCCGACCAGCCGTGGCGGTGGCCGCGGTGGGTCTCGCTCATCCGGGAGGACCTGGCGGAGCTCACGGCGCGCCTGCGGCACAACGAGAAGCCGGTCTGGCCGGGCACGCCGGAGATCCGGCGAGACTTCCAGGAGATCGCCGAGGCGATCCGGCGGAACCGCGGCCGGAGCCACGTCTCGCCGATCGTCGTCCACCTCAACCACCTCCTGTTGAACCTCCTGGCGGCCCTGCGCCGGCAGAAGGCGCCGCAGGACCCGGACCTGGCCTCCTGGCAGAGGACGGTGGACCTCTTCCTGGCGGACCTCCGGGCGAACCCGGCGAGCCTGGCGCATCCCTGGACGCTGGAGGAGATGGCGGGGCAGTGCGGCGTGGGGGTGACCACGTTCGTCAAGTACTGCCGGCAGATCTCGAACGCCAGCCCGATGCGGTACCTCCTGCGGTGCCGGCTGGAGCGGGCGGCGCGGCGGCTGGTGGAGGAGCCGGCGGCGTCCGTCACGGCGATCGCCTTCGACTGCGGATTCTCCTCGAGCCAGCACTTCGCGTCGCAGTTCCGGCGCTGCTTCGGCCGGAGCCCGACCGCCCACCGCGGCGCCCGCTGACGGCCGCCGCCGGCCGGCGGGTGGTGGCACGGGAATTGCTAATCTGGAATCCCGTGGACGCACTGCTGGAGGTCGTCCGGAAGACGTGGGGCTACGCCGGCCTGCGGCCCCTCCAGGGGGAGGCCATGCGGGCGTCGCTCGAGGGGCGAGACGCGATCGTGGTCCTCCCCACGGGGGGCGGGAAGTCGCTCTGCTGCCAGGCGCCCGCGCTCGTGGCCGGCGGTCTCACCGTCGTCGTTTCCCCCCTCATCTCGCTGATGAAGGATCAGGTGGACCGGCTGAAGGTGATCGCGACGATCGACGAGCCGGAGGTGGTTCGGAAAATCCTGCGGGGGATGGGTCTTCCCGCCGAGGCGCCGCGTGCGGAGCCGGCGCGGCATCCTCGAAACCGCGTGAGCGGACCAGGGGTTCCGCATTCTCACAACGTCCGATCCCCTTACGTTGCATTAGGTCTCTTCCCCAGGCAACCCCCCATCGAAAGCCCCCCCCTGGGCCCGTTTGGACCACCGGATTGGCCCCACAAACCCTCCCACCGTGGGCTATAATCCTGGCGGGGGGAGCTTTTGAACCTCCTCCGCGCACTTGGCTCTCTCGCCGCTCACGCGGTCTCGACCCCTTGACTTTTCGCTGCGGCGACCAATCACCTTGCCCCCACATGAGCCGGAGTTCCTAGCTTTATCCCGGCAGGGCAATTCTGAAAGGGGGCTTGAAGTGTGTGATGTTCCAACATATACTGTTAATTAATGACACCCTACAGATCGCGCGATCTAGCCCCTGCGGTTGTCCGGGCCCTGGAGACGATGCCCGTGGTTGTCGTGACGGGCATGCGGCAGACGGGGAAGACCACCCTCCTGGAAGGGGATCCTCGCCTCAAGGGGCGCCGGTATTTCACTTTCGATGATTATACCCAGCTTGAGGCGGCCCGCCAGAACCCGGAAGCGCTCCTGGCGGGAGAGGATCCGATTTCGATCGACGAGGTACAGAAGTGCCCTGAGATCCTCACGTCGATCAAGAGGATGATCGACAGGGGGCGCCGGCCGGGGAGATTCCTGCTGAGCGGTTCGGCCAACTTCGCCCTGCTCCGGAGCGTGTCGGAATCGCTGGCGGGGCGGGCGGTGTATCTCGCCCTGCACCCGTTCGGGCGCCGCGAGATCCTTGGGGAGGTGCGGAATCCGCCCTTTATCCGTTCATTCTTCGATTCCCTGGGTCAGAAGCTGGCCCCGGGGGGCTGCGCTTCGCTTCCCGGAGGAGGGATCGAGCTTGTCCGGGGATCCGGGGCGGGCGAGGAGGCCCTTGGGGTCCGGGTGACCCGGATGCCCGCCGCGATCGCGCCGAATGAGGTCCTGACAGGGGGCATGCCGCCCGTTTGCCTTGGCGCCGCGCCGGATCGGTCCGTCTGGTTCAATGGATTCGAGCAGACTTATCTCGAGCGCGATCTGCGGTCGCTTTCGCAGGTGGCGGATCTTGTCGCCTTCCGGAGGCTGATGCGTTTGGCGGCCCTCCGGACGGGACAGATGCTCAATCAAAGCGGGATCGGGCGGGACGCCCATCTCAACGCGATGACCGCGAGCCGCTATCTCGGACTCCTGGAAACATCGTTCATCGTCCATCGTATTCCGCCCTATCTGGGCAACCGGGCGAGCCGGCTGATGAAGTCTCCCAAGCTCTACTTCGCGGACGCCGGGCTTGCCGCCCACTTGGCGGGAGTGGCCGACCTTGATTCCACCAAGGATGAGCCGATGCGCGGCGCGCTCATCGAGACCTATGTGGCCCAGAATATCCTGGCGATCCTCGCGGCCCACTGGCCGGAGGCCAGGCTTCATTTCTGGCAAGTTCATGGGCGGCACGAAGTGGACTTCGTGATCGAGGCGGGCCGTGAATGCCTGGCGATTGAGGTGAAATCATCGACCCAGTGGGGGAAGAGCGACCTGCAGGGGCTGGAGGCCTTCCTGGATGCGACGCCACGCTGCCGTGCCGCGATCCTGGCCTGCAACGGGGCCGATGCGGTACACCTCAAGGGCCGTCTCTGGGCGATTCCCTTGGGCCTGCTGTTGAGTTAGAAACACCTCGGGACGACACGGCTCAAGCCTTGGCGGGGGTGCCGCCGCTCGTGTCTTTCAGCCGATCTTCGCGGGGGAACCTGACCCACATTTCGCGGCAGGCCTCGGCGAGGTCCTCTTCCGTTAAGGTCACCTGCTGTAAACCGCGTCGTCGGGCATGGCCCGATAATCCCCTTATTATGGTGCATCCCTCCGGCCTGCCCCGGCGGGCCCCCTTCCCGATGCCCCAACGGCCACACCGACCCGCATTTCCCGGCCCCATTCCAGTCCCGCCTGCACCCGGGATGCCAGGCTTCAGCCAGAATGGGCGTTTGGAATTACATTATCAATGTAGTATAATAACACCCGTTCGTTTCAACGGCGAGGCTGCACCATGGGCATCGCGCGCGCCTTCCTCGGCCTCGTCCTGCTCCTCCAGGCCCAGGGACCCGGACCGCAGGAGCTGGCCGCCCGGGCGGTCCTCTTCTGCCACGTGACGACGCGCCTCCGCGGCGACCCCTATCCCAACCTCATGAGCGAGAAAGGGGGAAGGGGCTTCCCCCATATCGTCATCCTCGATGCCGAGGGAAACCTCCTGGCCCGGCACGCGGCCCAGCGGACCCCGGCGGAGCTGGGAAACACCGTGGACCGCGGCCGGCGGCTCCTCGATCTCCGCTCCAAAGGAGAGGCCGGTGACCGCGGGGCGCGGCTGGAGTTCCTGGAGGCCGCCCTCCCCGAGGGAATCCTCGGCGACGAGGAAATCGAGCGCCGGCGCAAGGAACTCGGCGCGCTCGCCCCCGGGGAAGCGGCCCGGCTGGACGTGGCCGCGGCCCGCCGCCGGGAGTACCTCATCCGCACGCACCCCTCGCCGGCGGAGCGCCTCAAGCGCCTCGAGGAGGCGCTCGGGGAGTCCTTCTTCAAGCGCTGACGCCGCCGGCGAAGCCGGGGGGCCCGTTTCCGGATCGGCAGGGAGAGCCCCATCAGGAGCGGCCCTTCCAGGCCCGTGGCGCCGCCCCCAGGGGCTACGGCCTTTCCGCCACGATCTCGATCCCGCAGAGGAGGGTCTCCCCCGCCACGGGCGTCAGCGTCACCTCGAGATCCCCCTTCACGGGGATGCCCTTGAACTCCCGGACGAGCGTGCGCAGGGGACCGCCCGCCTCCCTGGCCACGTCCAGCCGGCGCAGGACCTCCCGGCCCTGGATCGCCACGCTGAAGATCCTCTCCCCCGCCCGGATCGGGCCCGGCTCGGCGAAAAAGAGCCGGACCGTGAAAGGCCGCTCGACCTTCCCCTCCTTGTCCAGGGTGATCTTGAGGGAGGCGAGCCCCCTGGCCCCCGAGGCGCCCACCCAGTTCAGGCGGCCCTCGACGCGCGAGGAATGCCGGCGGAACCAGTCGGGCTTCTCCGGCATGACATGGATCGAGGGCGCGGGCGAGTTCCCTCCCGCGGAGGGGTATTCCAGCCAGAGCGTCCCGTCCTCCGCCCGGCGATCCCCCGGGGCGCCGAGGTTGAGGCCCACGCGACGGATGGGCCCGTTGATCTCCTTCGTGCCCAGGAAGGTCCACGTCTCCGCCTCCGGCATGGGCACCAGCGCCAGCGACGTCTGGTTCTGGTAACTGCACGTGCACGTCCGCGTGTAGTCCGGCGCGCAGAGCACCCCGCCCGCCACCACCAGGTTGTTCGAACAGCCCGACTTGAATCCGCCGAAGTTCCCGGTGCCGCCATCGTTGAGGAGGTCGAAGTATCCCGCCGCGCCGGAGCGGAAGGTCAGGAGGTTCCGCGACGCCATGGGCGTGTTGCAGCCGTGGGTGCGCGTCCAGACCCAGTCCGCGCTCACGCCCGTGAGGGGATGCGCCCGCTTCTTCGTCTCGCCCGTCAGGAGGTCATAGGCCTTCCCTTCCGTGAGGATGGTCCGGCCGTTGATCATGGGGGGGCCGCTGTGCCCCTTGTCCCACAGCACGGAGCCGTCGGATCCGCGGTACGCGCGCATGCCCTTGGGCTCGTCGTTGAGCGAATCCTTGGCGCGGCGCCCCGCCTCGACCAGGATGTCGTGCTCCTCGGAGTAGCCGAGCCAGGTGCCGAAGACCGCCTTCTCGGTCGACCAGAGCTCCCGGCCCGTCTTGAGGTCCAGCGCGGCCAGCCGGGGCTGGACGGCGGGCGTCTCCCCGCGGCGCTTCATCCGGTCCAGCTGCATCCCGGAGAGCCGGTCGATCGCGTAGAGCCGCCCGCCCCCGAGGCAGACCGCGTTGTGGCGGAACCCGCTCCGCGCGGCGGCCTTCCACAGGACCGCCCCCGTGCGGCGGTCCATCACGGTGAGGGTCCGGCTGGACGACAGGTTGTCGTTGGCCCCCTTGAGCGCCGCGAGCTTCTTGTCCATGACCTCGTCGACCTCGTCGTCCGGGTCCGGATCGTCGCCCTCCTTCGGATCGCCCATGACGATGGGGCCGGCCTCCATGAGGGGCTCCGCGCCTCCCACGAGGTAGCGGTCGAAGACGTTGAGGTATCCCCAGACCGGGGCGTCCTTCCCTCCCGGGAGGAAGAACTCGCCGGTCTTCTTCCCCGTGGCCGGGTCGAGCCGGACGCAAACCCTGCCGTAGGCCGCGTAGAGGGAGTCGGGGGTGGAGACGAAGTTCGTGCCCGCCGCGTTCGCGCCGGGCTGGTGCGAGGTGTTGTTGTAGAACCGGCCCACGCCGGGCAGGGAGGCCTCCCAGAGGAGGCGCCCCGTGTAGAGGTCGATCGCGCGGAGCATGTCCACGCCCCCGATGACCAGCCGGCCGCCGCTCACCTGCGGCTGAGGGCCGTGCCCGTGGCGCGGAAGGATGCCCTCGTGGGAGGGGCCGCCGAACCAGAGGAGGCCGAGCGGCGCCTTCACGATCGAGTCCTTCGACACCCGCGTGTTGGCCGCGTCCGCGTGCTCGTGGGTCCAGTCGCCCGCGCCGGCGGGCGCGCCGGGGCGGCGGAGGAGGAGGAACTCGCCGGCATCGCGCGCCTCGATCCCTTCGATTCCCCGGGCGAACTCCGCCTTCCGGTCGGGCGGGACGGGGAGGCAGGCCACCCCGCCGTGCGGCCGGAGCGAGGGGAAGATCCTCCCCCCTTCAATCCCCGCGGGGAGAGCCTCGGAAACCATGAGACCGGCGAAATAAGGCGGGAGCGCGAACGTGCGGGCCTCCCCCGCGTGGACCGCGATCCGCTCCCCGTACAGCCCCGCCGCGACGAGGTCCCGGCGGAGGGTCTCGACCTTCTTCGCGTCGGGTTCCACCACGACGAGGCGCAGGTCGCTCTGCCGCGCGAGCTCCGCCGCCAGCCGCCCGGTCCCGCCCCCCCACGCGACGGCGTACCCCTCCCGGACGCCTGTCGTCTCCAGGATGGATCGCGCGCGGGACGTCCACGCGTCGGGCGGCGCGGCCGGGGCCGGTTCCCGCCGGTGGACCTTCGGCTCGACCCGGTCGGGCCCGAAGCAGAAGGTCTTCCCCTCGAGCGTGACGGCGAAGAGGCGGTCGTCCGCGGCCAGGAGGGCCGCCGCGGTCCCCTCGATCGGGGCCTTCCAGGAGACCTGGCGGGCCGCGGGGTCCGCGGCGAAGACCTCCCCCTTCCCGCCGGCGTAGAACCGCGAGCCGGCGCGGATCAGGACCTCGAACGGCGGCGTCTCGATCGTCTCGACCGCGCCCTTCTTCCACTTGGCCTTCCGGGTGGGCTTCCCCTTGCTGTCTTTCCCCTCGCCGAACTCCACTTCGGGCGTCTTGAAGGAGAGGATGTCCCCCTCCTTTCCCGCGTGCCAGATGCGGTCCTCCGCGAGGACGACCTGCCGGGCCGCATCGCCGACCTGCAGGCCCGTGGACATCTCGAAGGCGGAACCGCCGCAGAAGAAGAGGTTCCCCTGCGCGGCCACGTCCGCCCCTCCCTTCTTGGAGTTCTGGACGAGGGCGAAGTTCAGGAGCTTCCCCTTCGCGCGGTCGTAGACCGCCGGGACCGAGCGGCCGCCGGGGACGAGGAGCTTGTCGCCGGCCGCGACGAGCGGTCCCTGCGGGGCCACGCCGGCGAAGGCGTCCGCGCGGTGGGGTTGCTGCATGTAGGTCGAGCCGTCGCCGTCGTTGACCCAGACGACGTTGCCCGTGCGGGCGTCGAGGGCGTAGAGGAAGATGCCCATGAAGGGCCAGATCCCGGCCGCGAAGTAGAGGGTGCCGTCCGCGATCACCGGGGCGCCCCGGGCGGGCCAGGTGGAGATGAGCCGCCCGTTGCCCAGGATCCTCCGGTCCGACGGCCCGCCGCGGAACTTCCACAGGAGCGCGCCCCGCTGGGCGTCGAGGCAGTAGAGATGCCCGTCGTCCGAGACGAAATAGACCTTCCCCTCCCAGGCGAGGGGGGCGAACCGGACGGGGCCGTCCGCGAAGAACCGCCACTTCTCGGCGCCGGTGCGGGTGTCCAGGGCGGCGACGCTGTCCGTGGCGGAGGAGGGGACGAACATCAGCGAGCCCAGGACGACCGGCTCGCGGACCGCGTCGAACTG
>CAYNDR010000024.1:11904-33083 GCA_964395295.1 uncultured Planctomycetales bacterium | reverse complement strand
CTCCTCTCCGGCGGATGGACCTACGGCGACGGCTCGGACACCACTTGGCTCACCCCGCTCTTCCACCTGAACCACGACAAGGAAGGGAACCTCGACAGCCTCCACGTGGGACCCTACTTTCAAGGCGAGGACTATTGGGCCATCCCCCCCCTTCTCAGCGGGAGTTGGACTTATGACGACGGCACCCGAACCACATGGCTCACCCCGCTGTTCAACCTGACCCGGGACAAGACCGGTGCCGAGGCGTCGGCCTCCCTCCTCTGGCCGATCTTCCATTACCGGGAAGGGGCGAGCCTCGACACATCCTTGACTACGCAATTCCGCCCCTTCGTCCTCCAGGAAGCCGAAAACGGGAGCGAGTTCAACTTCCTCTGGCGCCTTTTCTCGATCCGCAACGAGGGGGAATCCACGCGTCTCATGGTGGGACCCTTCTGGTGGTCCCAGCGTCCCGCGGCCGACGCCCCCCTGGAGTTCCAGATCCTCGGGGGCCTCGTGGCCAGGGACTGCGAGTTCGAGAACGGCTGGTGGACCCGCTACCGGATCCTCTGGTTCATCCCCTTTGGCGCCGAGAAGTGGGAGCCCGGGACCGCCGCGATGCTCGATCCCGAGGACTCATCGGCGGGGCGCTGACGCGGCCCGGCGGGCGCCGGCCAGCAGGAGCGCCAGCAACGCCTCCGCCCCCGTGGCCCCGCAGTGGCCGCCGCCCCCGCCGTCGTCCCCCCCAGGCAGGGGCACGCCGCCCGGGAAGGTCCCCACCGCGGCCTCGTCCTGGTTCGAGACGCCGTCCCCGTCCCAGTCGTCCTGCCCGTCCGGGAGGCCGTTCCCGTCCTGGTCCGGATTGACCGGATCATAACCGTACCTCGATTCGTCCGAGTCCCCCAGGCCGTCGCCATCCGCGTCCGTCACCGATCCGGCCGTGTAGCCCACGCGCAGGATCGGCCGCTCCGAGGCCGCCGAGTGCTCCTTGGACCGGTACTGCGCCCCGTCCTGGAACGCGGACCTGATCACGAACGTCACCCGGCCGTTCCCGGCCACCGCGGCCTCCAGCCCGGTGAAGGCGTACGCGCCGCCCGCATTCACCGCCCCCAGCGAGGCCAGGTCCCCCGACGCGTCCGTCCCGCCAAGCGGGCTGTTCCACGTGGGCTGTGCCTCGTCCCACTGCGCGTTCGCGGGGGCGTACTTCCGGATCGTCCCGCCCGATTCGGCGGAGCTCCCGTTGCAGGCGAGGATGAGCCGCGCGCCCGTCACCGCGGCCCCTGCGGGAAGCCCGGCCACGTTGAACCTAAAATACGCCTGGCGCGCCGTGGTGCCCCCGCCCACCGAGATCTCGGCCGCGCCGCCGTAGTTCGCGTCCGGATTGCTCTGGTAGACGTACGTGTCCGCCTCGGGCCCGAAGTCCATGTTCGATCCGCCCCCGCCTCCCGAGGTCACGATGATGGAGACGCCGCTCGAAGTCGTCGAGGCCCCGCCGTTGTCCGTGGCCTTCGCCGTGATCGTGTGGCTCCCCGCCGGCGCGTTCGCCCAGGTCGCGCCGTACGGGCTCGTGGAGTCCGTGCCGATGAGTTGGCCGCCGGCGAAGAACTCGACCTTGTTCACGGTGCCGTCCGGATCCGAGGCCGAGGCGGAGATCGCGATGTCCACCCCCTCGGCGAAGGACGCCCCGCCCGCGGGGCTGGTGATGGCACACGAGGGGGGCTGGTTGGTGCCGCCCCCGCCCGTCTTCTTGAAGTGGAAGAGCACGGCGCGGGACGAGGGCGCGTCGAACGCGTATGTCCCCGAGGCGGCCGTCGACAGCGTCGTCTCCGCCTTCGCGATGACGTCGAACCGCCTCACCTGCCAGGTCCCGGAAGGCAGGCTCGCGGTCACGCCCGCGCGGGCGGCGTCGGTCCCCAGCACGTACTCGTTCCCAGCCCACTCCATCGCGCGGAAGCCGCCGTCCGTGTTCCCGAAAATGCCCGGCGAGGCCGGCTGCATCTTCCAGAAGGCGACGTTCGCGTCGATCCTCTGCCGGAGCCACAGCAGGTTGTCCGCCGCGCTGTGCGCGGAGGCGTTGAAGTCGCCCCAGAAATACTGCCCGAGCTTGTTGCCGTACTTCTCGCCCGTGCTCCCGTAGCCGCCGCCGAGGAAGGCGCCCAGGTGCCCTTCGATGATGTCCCCCTCGCTGAAGCCGTCGCCGGCGCCCTGGTAACCCAGCTCGTCGTTGATCCCCGGCTTGTCGCCGCCGGCGCGCGGGTGGTTGGCCTTCATGTTCTCCGCGGCGTCGGAGAGGTCCTTGATCTTCGACTGGAGGATGTAGTGGTCGTGCCAGGGGGGGCTGGTGTTGAGCCCGCCGTCCCAGTCGTTCGGGGCGGCGTGGACGCTCACCGGCGAAGGATAGGGGAGATGGCCGCGGAGGGTCGCCCCGGCGGCGTTGATCTGCGCGTTCGTGTACGTCGGTGTCTTGATGTCGTACTCGTTGCACAGGCAGAACCACGCGTTCGGGTAGCTGCCCAGGCGGGCGGCCACGTAGCGCAGGTAGGGGGTGTTGTCGCCGCCGTTGCCGGAGGCGCGGAGCGTGGCGCGCGAGTCCTCCGTGTCCGGCCCCGCCAGGATGACGTCGGCGACCATGTCCTTGCCGAACGCCGTCTTGACCGCCAGGTCCACGCGGTTCCGCCACCACTTCGGATTCGGCCGGTGGGCGAAGTCGCCGTCGTCCGTGGGCGTCCCGGAATCGTTGAGGAACGGCTTGTCCGTGGGGTGGGGGTAGCGGTCGCCGTGGATCGAGAAGCGAAGCTTGTTGAAAAAGCCCGAACCGTCGTTGATGTCCGCGGCGATGGTGCTCCCGGTGGCACCGGTGTCGCGCCGCTCGGAGAGGAAGGAGTAGTGGGTGTTCCCGAAGATGTAGGCGTGGGAGCCGTCCGACCGCCGGTACCAGCGCCCGCCGGGGCTCGAGGGATCCTTGATCCAGAAGCCCTTCCGCGTCGAGGCTGTGGCGATGACGAAGTCCCCCTCCTTCTCGTTGAGGAGTTCGGAACGGTTCGAGTGGACCTCCAGGAGCGTCCACTTCCCCGCCTTCGTGGGGCAGAAGCGGACGCGGAAGACGTTGCCGCTGGGGCTTCCGGCTCCGTCCCCATCCCAGAAGCCATGGACTTTGACCTCCGAGGTCCCGTCCTCGTGGCGGAAACGCACCCAGAACTCCACGTCGCGCGCGGGGGCATCCGCCGCCCCGAAGTTCGGACCGGTGAAGGTGATCTCGATCACCGAGTAGACCTCCGCCGTGCCCAGCTCCGCGGCCGCGAAGGCCGCCGAGCCGAGGAACGCCATCAGGAGACCCGTTCCCGCCCGATTCATGATGCCTCCTCGCCCGTCTCCGGGCAGACTCCAAGACCGACGGTTTTTCACCGTTTCAGCTCGACCCGTTTACTCCGGCGTGAAGCCTTCCTCCGACGTCAGCACGATCCGGTCCCAGCGGTTGAGGGCGGCGTAGGGCGACTGCCGGTAGAGCCGGTGGTTCGCCGGCGCCTCCACGCCCCGGAACGCGGACCGCAGGGTGATCCTCGTCGCCCCCGCGGCCGGGAAGGAGACCCGCTTCCAGTGCCACTCCAGGCCGCGCCCCGGGCCCGCCGCCTGGCCCAGGAGCTGGTCGCCCACGTGGACGCTGAAGGCCACCCTGGCGGAACCGGGCTCGTCGCGATAGCGGACCCAGAGGTGCCACGTCCCCCGCGCCAGCGAGACGTCGCCGGCGACCTCCATGTTCAGGCCGGGCACCGCGACGCACGTCCCGCCCGAGGCGCCCGCCATGGGCTCCAGGAAGATCCGGCGGACCATGCCGTCGGCCGGCCGGACGCCCCGCGCGGTGCCGAACTCCTCCACCTCGAAGGAGATGGTCTTCGGCTCCTCGGAGACGGGGCGCGCCAGCATCGCCAGCCCCTTCTGCGCCACCGCGAAATGGCCGCCCGGGACGTCCACCAACACGCCGTCCGGGAGGCGCGTGAGGCGCACCTTGCCCTCGCGCACCTCCAGCCGCGTGGCGTCCTTCGTGACGGCGAGCGTCAGGCGGGTGCCGAGCACCCGCGCCTCCGCCTGAGGCGGGGTGAGGATCATGGGAAGCCCGGCCGGCTGTCGGGCCACGTCGGCCGAGAGCCTTCCCCGCGCCAGGCGGAGCGCCTTCCCCGGACCGGCCTCCGGGAATCCGAGGACGCTTTCCGCTCCCAGCTCGATCCGGGTGCCGTCCTCGTACCGGAACGCCGCCGCCCCGTCCCTTCCGGTCTTCACTTCCTGGCCCGCCCTCAGGCGGTGGCCGGCGGAGGCCCCGGAGGAATCCACGGTCACCTCGCCCCGCACCCGCTCCAGCTCCGCCCCCGCCTCCTCCCTCGGGACGGCCACGGTTTCGCGCGGCGCCGGGGGCGCCGGCGGCATCTCCGGAGTTGCGGGGGTCGCAGGGATGGGGGCGGGAGGAGGCGCCTCGATCCGCGGCGCGGGGGCGGGCCCCTTCTCTGGATCCTTCACGGGCGCCGGGGCCGGCGGTTCCGGGAGCGGCGGGGGAATCGGAGCCTCGGCCACCGGGGCGGGGAACTGCACGGGCCGCCCCGGATCGGGCCGCCGCGAGAGGATCGCCGCGGCCAGGAGGGCCGCCCCGCATGCGGCCGCCGTGCCCCAGAAGACCCAGGCCGCCGATCCCGTCCGGGCAAACCGCCCCAGGCGCATCGCCATGGACCGGCGCGGCCGGGCCATCTCCGCGGCCGCGGCCCGCTCCTCCTGGAAGAGGGCGGCCAGTGCGCCGTCCTCCCGCGCCGCCTCCGCAAAGGCCTCGGCCACCTCGGGGTGTCCCGCCAGCAGGCGATCGAGATCCGCCCGCTCGGCGTCGGAAGACACATCGTCGAGGTGCCTCTGGATCAGTTCCCCGGGCGTCATGCGCCCCCCTCCTCCCCCGTCGCGGACCGCCGCTTCATGCATTCCTGGAGCGCCGCGCGGATGCGCGAGAGGAGCTTGTGGACCGCGTCGAGGGTGGACCCCGCTTCGCGGGCGATCTCGCCGAGCTTCATCGACCTCTGGTAGCGGAGCGCCAGCAGGTCGCGGGAGCGGGCGGGGAGGCGGTCCACGCAGTCCTTGAGCCCCTCCAGCCGGGCCATCGAGCGCTCCTCGGACCGCTCGCAGGCATCCAGGACGGCCTGGCCCGCCTCCGGAGAAAAGGGGGCCGGCGTCCTGCGGGACTTTTCCCAGTAGTGGAAGACCTTCTTGGCGGCGACCCCGCGGGCCCAGGCGCCGAAGGGGCGGGCCGGATCGTAGTTCCCGAAGCCCTGCCAGAGCGCCAGGCTCGTCTCCTGGAAGAGGTCCTTGGCGGCCTCCCGGTCGCGGACCATGGAGGCGACGAAGGCCTTCACCTCCTCCTGGTACCGGAGGAAGAGCCTCAGGAACTGCTCGTTCGGTTCCATGGTCCCCTTCTGCCCCCTATTCCCGGAAAGGGCATGGAATTGGACAGGAAAATGCGCCTCTTTCAGCGATCTCCCGCAAGCCCCGCGTCCGGTCCCTGACAGGCATCGACCATCCCCATGACCAACGAGCGCAAGGAAAGCCCCGTCATCCCGCGACAGGACTTCTCGAAAACCTCCATGGATATCCGGAGGCCCGTTTCCCTTTCCACCTTCAAGGCAATCATGCCGACGTCCCACTCGCCCCTCAGCGGTTCGGGGATCTCGACGAAGAACCGGTCCTCCGGCGACAGTTTTTCCGGACTCACGGGAATCCGGTTGGATACGATCCTTCTGCATACCGGGGCGACAATCCGGCATAGGGAACCCCCGCCCGGAAAGGCCGACAGGAAATTCCCCTCCGGGATATCGGGACGCCCGTTCAGAAGGGCGATGGCCTTCCTGCAACGGTGACGCCAGAAGGCGTAAAGCACCACGATGACAGACAAACCCACGAGAATGACCCCCAAGGAAAGGGCGGCGGGGGTCATTTCCGTTCGGGGCGGCCCCGGAGCCAGCCGAGCCAGGCGTCCATTCCCCGGCCCGTCTGCGACGAGAGTTCCAGGACCGGCAGGCGGGGATTGACCTTCCGGAGGTTCTTCCGCAGGGCGTCCAGGTCGAAACGCAGGTGCGGGATGAGGTCCGTCTTGGTGATCACCGCGAGGCCCGCCGCGCGGAAGGCCATCGGGTACTTGAGCGGCTTGTCCTCCCCCTCCGTCACCGACAGGAGCGTCACCTTGGCCTCCTCGCCCACGTCGAACTCGGCCGGGCAGACGAGGTTCCCCACGTTCTCGATGACGAGGAGGTCGAGCTTCGAAAGGTCCACTTTCTCCAGCGCCCGCCCGACGGCCGCGGCCTCCAGGTGGCACGCCCCGCCCATCGCCTGGGTGGTGATCTGGACGGCCGGGACGCCGAGCGCCGCGATCCGCTCCGCGTCGCGCGTGGTGGCGATGTCGCCGACGATCACGCCCACCCGGATCCCGGGCGCCAGCTTCGGGATCGAGGCCTCCAGGAGCGAGGTCTTCCCCGCCCCGGGACTGCTGATCAGGTTGATCGCCCGCACGCCGGCGGCGGCCAGCCGCTTCCGGTTCTCCCCGGCCATCCGGTCGTTGGCCTCCAGCACCCGGGCCACCACGGGGATCCGCTTCACTTTCATCAGGGCTCCTCCACGTCCAGCGCGTCGATCACCAGCTCGTTCCCGCTGAGGATTTCCAGGTCCGGCGATCCGCACTTCCCGCAGAGGAAGCACGGCTCCCCGACCTCGAATCCCTCCCCGCAGGCGCGGCAACGGGCCCGGACGGGGACCTCCTCGATCTCGAGCCTCGCGTCCCGGAGCTCCGAATCCTTCGCCAGCACGCCGAACGAGAACCGCAGGTTGTCGGGGACGACCGTGGACATCCGTCCGAGGCGCAGGTGCACCGCGCGGACCCTGCCGCGCACCTCGCCTTCCCTGAGGCGTGTCACCACGCTCTCGATGATGGTCTGGGCGATGCCGACTTCATGCATCCGCGAACCCTCAGGCCGGCGATCCTATCACGGGGGACCATCGAGTGCCAGGGGATCACCCGGGATCGGGATCGCAGGTATTCCGGGGCCGTGTCCCCCTCCCCCCCGGGCCAGGCTTGCACCAAAAAACGAGCGTTTCTCCCCAACCCCTTGGCCCCGAGCACGATGCGCAATGTCGCTTTAAAGCGACATCAGCTCCCAACTTGGCAATTGCCGAGGTCACTTCCCCAGCGCGCGGAGCGTCGCCGGGGAAAGCAGCTGCAGGAGCGTGCCTTCGGGCCTCGGGTCCAGCGAGCGGATCTGCACCACGGCCAGCCCCGCCTTCTTGATCTCCAGGGACTCCTCGGGGCGCGATCCCAGGAGCAGGGCCACCGCCGCGGAGAGGTCGGGCTCGTGCCCCACCAGGACGGGCGCCTTGCAGGCGAGTTCCTGGACCGCCTGGAGGATCGTCCGCGGAACCGTGCCCGGAAGGAGGCGGTCCGAAACCTGCGGCCGGGGCATCTTGAGCGCCTTGGCGAGGATCTCCGCCGTCTCGAGCGCCCTGGGCAGAGGGCTGGCGAGGATCTTGTCGAATCCGATCTCGAGGCGCTGGACGCCGCGCACGGCCTGTTGGGTCTTTTCCCGTCCATCGGGCGTCAGGGGGCGCTTGGAATCCTCGATCCCCGGCGTGCCCGGCGGCACCGCGGGGCCGTGGCGGAAGAAGCCGATGATCATCGCGTCACCTTATAGAGGCTCGAAGCGCGCCTGGAAGAAGCGGAGGTACTTGGGCTCGTAGGTCATCCTGAGCCCGCGCGCCTGCGCGCGGGTGTCCCAGACCGCCTTCACCGCCTCCGCCACCACGTCCATGTGGGCCTGCGTGTAGACGCGCCGCGGGATCGTGAGCCGCGCCAGCTCCAGCGACGGCCTCCGGTGGTCGCCCGTCTTCGGGTCCCGCCCGGCGCTGACGATCCCGCGCTCCATGGCCCGCACGCCCGACTCGAGGTACAGCTGTGCGCAGAGCGTCTGCGCGGGAAAGGCGTCCTGCGGCAGGTGCGGATAGAATTTTTTCGCGTCCGGGAAGACCGCGTGCCCTCCGATGGGCTGGACGATCGGGATGCCCCAATTTTCCAGGAGCCCGCCGAGGTAGCGGACCTGGCCGATCCGGGCGCGGATGTGGTCGTCCTCCACGCACTCGGCGATGCCGGTGGCCAGGGCCTCCATGTCCCGCCCCGCCATGCCGCCGTAGGTGTGCAGGCCCTCGTAGACCACCACGAGGTTGCGGACCACCTCGAAGAGGTCGTCGTGGTTGACCGCGAGCCAGCCGCCGATGTTGACGAGGTTGTCCTTCTTGGCGCTCACCCAGGCCCCGTCCGTGTGGGAGCAGAACTCCCGGATGATCTCCGCGATGGGCTTCGAGGCGTACCCCTCCTCGCGCTCCTGGATGAACCAGGCGTTCTCCGCCAGGCGCGTGGCGTCGAGGTACACGCGGATCCCGTGGCGGCCGCAGAGCTCGCGCACCGCGCGGGCGTTGGCCATGCTCACGGGCTGGCCGCCCGCCATGTTCACCGTGCCGGCCAGGCTCATGAAGGCGATCTTCCCCGGCCCCTCGCGGCGGATGAGGTCCTCCAGCTTGGCGAGGTCCACGTTCCCCTTGAACGGATGCGGATTCTCGGGGTCGTGGGCCTCGTCGATGACGACGTCGACGAAGATGCCGCCCGCCAGTTCCTGGTGGAGGCGGGTCGTGGTGAAGTACATGTTGCCGGGGACGAACTGGCCGGGCTTGATGAGGGCCTTGCTCATCAGGTGCTCGGCCCCGCGGCCCTGGTGGGTGGGAACCACGTGGCGGTAGCCGTAGTACTTCCGCACCGCGTCCTCCATGCGGTAGAAACTGCGGCTCCCGGCGTAGGCTTCGTCGCCCACCATCATCACGGCCCACTGGCGGTCGCTCATGGCGCCGGTGCCGCTGTCGGTGAGGAGGTCGATGTAGACGTCGTCGGCGCGGAGGAGGAAGGTGTTGCAGCCCGCCTCCTCGATGGCCTTCTTGCGGTCCTCGCGGGAGGTCATCTTGAGGGGCTCGACCATCTTGATGCGCCAGGGCTCCGCCCAGGAGCGGCGGTTCTGCTGCTGGCCCATCGTGCGGAGGGTGGGGTCGGTCATGGGGCCGTCTCCAACGGAAATCCAGGCGGACCCATTTCACCACAGAGCGCGCGGGGAGCACAGAGATAATTGAGGCACGGCCGCGGGGCGGTCGACTCCGGGTCCTGGAGATTCAGTAATCGAGCTTGAGGGGCAGCCGGCGCGTCGCGGCCCACCGGGCGCATTTGTAAAACCAGAAGAATCCCGTGCGGGCCTGGCCTTCCAGACCGGTTGTATGATCCGCGGCCGCCCACGCATCGATGTCGGACACGCCGGCCTTCCACGTCCGGCGGTTCAGATCCTCGAGCTGCCGGACAAGCTCAAGGCCGAATCCCATGACGACCTCGTTCCCGCAGACGTCCCCGGCCTTGAACGTGAAGGCGCCGTCACCGGGGAGCCAGAGATCCAGGTTCTTGCTGACGATCTGGCCGTAACGGGAACGGGAATCGCAATCCCGGCTGGACTTGAGGGCCGCATCTTCCGAGGGTTCCTCCGGGAAGTCCGCCGGCCGCCTGATCTCCGGATGCTCTTCGTAGGCCGCCCATAGGAGGAGCGCGAAGAAAGGATCCCAACCCGGCCTTTCCGTGTAATAATCCGCCGCGGCGTCCTCGACCCAGTCCAGCGGCGCGTGAATCCTGGGCGCGAGCGCCTCCGACAGCCGGCGGCGCCAACGGAGGACGGCCTCCCGCGCCTCTTCGTGGGAAGCCTTCTCCTCCCCGGAAGGCCCCCCGGCCCTGACCACGCGGTAGTTCATGCCCATCTGCTCGGACCATTGCTGGACAGTGTTCTTCCAGTTCCCCGCATAGTAACGAGTCAGGGGGCCGGCATAGACGTCGAGAGCCATCGCCTCCTCACCGGGGGATCATTTCAACGCGGGATCGTTCAGCCCCCTTTGCCACCCGGCCAGTTCCTCCCGGAGCCGGGCCAGTTCCTTCGCGTTCGCCGGGTCGTCCGCTAGGTTCTTCGACTCCCAGGGATCGGCCGCCAGGTCGAAGAGCTGGGTCGTCCGCTTCCCCTTGACGTCGTACTCGATCAGCTTCCACCGCCCGTCCTGCACGGCCCGCTGGAAGTCGCGGTAGGCGAAGAAGAGGGTGTCCCGGACCTTCGCCTTGTCTCCCTTGAGGAGCGGCGCGAGGCTCAGGCCGTCGAGGCCCTCGGGCGGAGGGACGCCCGTGAGCGCGCAGGCGGTCGGGAAGACGTCCAGGAGGTAGCAGAAGGCGTCGATCCGCCTGCTCTTGGGGACCCCCGGGCCCGCCATGAGGAGCGGGACGTGGACGCTGTGGTCGTAGACGCTCTGCTTCCCCATGAGCCCGTGCCGGCCCAGCGCCAGGCCGTTGTCGCCGGCGAAGATCACGACCGTGTCCTCCGCGCGGCCCGCCTTGCGGAGCGCCTCCAGGACGCGCCCGATCTCGGCGTCGAGGTGCGAGATCATCCCGTAGTAGTCCGCGATGTGGCGGCGGATCGCCTCGGGCGTCCGCGGCCAGGGCGCGAGCTTCTCGTCGCGCACCTGGAGCTCCCCGTTGTCGAAGGGGTGCTCGGGGAGGAAGTTCGGCGGGAGCGCGACCTTCCCCGGATCGTACAGGTCGGCGTACTTCGGGGGTGGCGTACGGGGATCGTGGGGGGAGGTGAGGGCCACGTAGAGGAAGAAGGGCTTGTCCCCCTTGTGCCCCTCGATGAACCGGACAGCCGCGTCGCAGAAGAGCTCGGTGGAGAACTTCTCGCCAATCCGCTCCCGGGACTTGGGGTACTTCCCCGAAGGGTCGAAGTCCTGGACGCGCACCCGGTTCTGGTCGGACATCCCTCCGAAGAAGATCTCGGCGCCGCCGTCGAAGCCGCGCGCGTAGGAGCGCGGGCCGTTGTGCCACTTGCCGATGCCGTGCGTGACGTAGCCGGCGCGCCGGAAGACCTCGCCCCAGAGGGGCGTGTCCTCGGGGATGCCCTTGGCGATGTGGAAGAGGTTCCGGCCGGTCATCAGCGTGGCGCGGCTGGGGACGCAGACGGCCCCCTGGTTCGAGCCCATGATGTAGGCCCGGGTGAAGGCGGTCCCGTCGCGCGCCAAGGAGTCGAGGACGGGCGTCCGGATCTCCTCGTTGCCGAGGGCGCGGATCGTGTCGAACCGCTGGTCGTCGGAGAAGAGGAGCAGGACATTGGGGCGCCCCGGCTTCTCCTGGGAGGCCCCCAGGAGGATCAGGGCCGGCGCGATCCAGGCGAGCCGGGAGAGGTCATTCCTCATGGCCTCCTAATTTAACAAACCTCGCAGGCGTTCAGCCGCTTGATTCCGGATTGCGGATGGCCGATTCCGGAACAGCGGGCTTCCTGAAGGCCCTCCCCCGCCCCGGTCTTGCCGCCGCGCTGCCGGTCGGAGGCCCCCTCAAGGCTCGGTTGGAGCGTCACTCCACCCGGATCACCGCGTGGATTTCCAGGCGCGGGATCGCAATCCGCAGGCGTCCGTCCCGGTAATCGGACTCCACGGCCTGCCCGCCAGGCTCCAGGGCAACCTTGGCGGGCCGCGCCTCCCGGCGGAGGATCACCGTCAAAGGCCCCACAGGCGGGATCGCGTCGTGGATCGGATTCTGCCGGTCGGCGTGAGGCCCGGCGGTGTTGACCAGGTTCACGAGAAGCCGGCCGTCCTTGCGGGCGACGGAGACGTCCACGTCCGCCGAGCCCGTCACCTCCACGAGGGGCACCGGGAAGATCTCGCGGACGAGGTCCGACAGGAACCGCCGCGCGGCCTCGTTCCGGGCCGCAAGGTAGCCCGGCGCGAAGTCGAACCACACGGCCGCGATCCGGCCCTTGCCCAAGGGGGCGACGGTGGCCGCAGGCGTGGCTGCCGAGGCGGAATCCGCGGCGGCGTGGAGGCGTCCGAGCGGCTTCGCCATCGACCCGAGCGTCACAGACTGGCCCTCTCCCTGGATCGGGACGAGCGCGCCCCCGTGCGCCAAGTGGCGCAGGCCTTTGCTCGGCGGCCCTTGCGGCGTCGCGCCCAGATCGGCGGCGAAGAGCGCCGCCGTCCGCGGCCCGACGAGCAGGAGACTTCCGCCCCCCCTTGCATACGCGGCCAGCTCGTCCCGGAAGGCGGGATCCAGATAGTCCCACTCCGGCACGACGATGAGCGGCCAATCCGTCATCCGGCCGGCCAGGTGATGCTCGCCGACGACGTCCACGCCATGCTGGCTCTCGAGCAGGGCCTGCAGGGTGCCGCTGACACGGCCAAGGTCGCGGTTGAAGAGGCCGTTGATCCGGCGGTAGTGCCCTGCCGTGGACAGGAGCAGGGCCACCTGGGGGACAGGTTCCGCACGGTGGCATAAGGCCTGCCGCGCGCGGCAGAAGGCGGCCACCTCGCCCATCATGGGCATCTGCTCGTCGAAGACGGAGCCGTCGCGCTTCTGCTTGAAGTAGGCCTGGAAGCCGCCGCCGAGGGCCACCACCACCGCGGCCTCGCGCTGGAGCTGGACGGTGCTCTTCTGGATCGGCGCCCCCTTCCCACCCTTGCGGGAGAAGCTCCAGGCCATCAGGTCCCACGGCTTCCCCTGCCGCGCGAGGTACCGGGCTGAAAGGCGCGCGGAATTTACGCTGTTGTCGGACGAATAGTCGCCGGAAAGGAAATCTGTCGGCGCACCGACAGGCTCCGCCATGTGGTCGGTATAGGCCCAGTTGCTGCAGATTTGGAACCGGGGGTGGGTCCTCTTCACCTCCTCGATGTAGCGCCGGAGGTAGCGGCGGAACGCCTCGCGGTGGAACTGGAGGAATTCGAACCAATGCGGATCGCCGGGCTTGCGGGGCACACCGGAGAGGCCTGTCGACTCGCGGAAGGCCTTCAGCGCGGCCTCCCCCCAATCCGGGACTGAGGCCCAGCATTCGCCATCGACCCACGCGCCATCCACGCCGTAGTCGCCGGCCAGTTCGCGAAGCTGCGGGATGAGCAGACGGTCCGCGTAGGGGCCGAAGAAGGAGGTAGCCCGGTTGCTTGGCTTGCCGTCGGCGCCGACGGCGGCCCAGTCGGGGTGCTGGGTGACCGCCGTGGAATCCCAGACGCCGGAGTAGTGCATGTAGAGGGCGACGCCTCGCGCAGCGGTGACCTCGCGCCACGTCTTCAGCGGGTCGCCGATGATCCCGGGGGCGGGATTCCCCGCCCTCGTCGGGTAGCTCGAAAGCCCGGGGTGGCCCTTGCAGTCGATTTGGAGATAATCGGGCTTGACCCGGTCGATGATGTTCTCAATCATCGCCCGAGTGGTGTTCTTGCCGACTTCCATGCAGTCCTTGCCGGCGTGGAAGTCGAAGTGGACGCCGAGGAAGCTCTCGGCTCGCGTGAGGCGCTTCGGGGCGTCGTCCCCCGCGACGGCTTGCGGGGCCGTCAGCGACAGGCCGATGAACAGGAATTGGCTGAGCATTGAAGGCATTGAACTTGTCGCTCCAGCAATTAGCCTTTACCTGTATTACTCAATTAAACACACAGCCCTATCACGAAAGTCTCTTTTTTTGCGGCTGGAGGCACTCGAATTACGCCGCTTTGACGGCAGGGCCATATAGGGAAGGGCGCACCCCGGCTCATGGCAGGCTCCTCCCCCCCGCTTTCCCCGCTGAACTGTGGTGTTTCCGGGCCGCGCTCCCGGTCGGACCCGCCTCACGGCATCAGTGAGAGCAGGTGCCCAATCCATCCGATTTCCCCGTCCCCTCCCGTTGGAGGCAATATAATAATCCAAGGAGGAATTATGCACCTAGGAAACACTGCAAAGGCGGTCACGAAAGCCTTGGGTAATTTATGGGAATGTATCGGACCCTGATCCGGCAACTCCGTTGCAAGAGGTGCGGCGAAGAGTTTTGGCTCGTCGAGCAATTCAAGACGGGCAAGGATCAAATGGAAAGCTACAAGCATGGCGATCCCGCGCCAGACCTTCCCGAGGGATACGCCTCTCCAACGCGCGTCGTACCCATATGTGTCGTGTGTCAACGACTCAGGCACATCCCGGAGTTTCAAGGGCTGCCCGCGGGCGATCGGGCCGAGGTCGAGAAGGCGGCCCGGAACGCTCCCGCGGGAGAGGCGGACTTCCACTGGGTAGACTTGGGGGTCGCGCTAACGCTCCAGCAAGAGCTCCGCGAAATGCCGGGCCGGATCGAGACGTTTCGGGCGACTGGAGTCTGGAGGAAGCTCGAATCCCCAACGACGTGCCCCGCCATCGACGCCCTAGTCGAAGTACGAGGTGGGATAATCCGTCTGGTGTTACGCGGCAACCTGTCGAATCAGGACTTCGATGACAGGAGGCGCCACTCCGCCATCTGGGACACCTTCTTGTTTGCTCGCGGGGACGAGCAACTATGGCGCTGGAAGTACACGTGGGACCGGGAATTACCCGAGGTGCGCCTCAGGTATCTGAAAGATGCCGAACGTGAGCTTTCCTGCGATCCAGGATTTGAGGCCAAGGCGGCCGCTTCGGATGAGGATCGTCCGGCGCCTATCGACCGATTGGCATTCTGGAGGTGGTGGGAGGATGCCATAGCGGCAGGTCGAGTCCCGGAGATCCCTAAAGTGGACATCTGAGTTTCGTTAGCCAGGTTTATGGTGTCTATTGCCCTCAGCGTTTTCCGTTGAACTGCTTGCCAAGGCACATACCATCACGCTCTCAGTCGAATTGGCCTCCGCCCCCCTAATCGAGCCCCCCTACGCGTTCGCAGTCGGAGCCCCTCACGCCATCAGCCGGGGAACCACCCTTGGTCCGTCCCCGTCAGTTTCCAAACGGGGCTCAAGCGTACTGATTAATGGGACATGAGAAGAGCCGAAGCGGTGTGGTTGCTGGGGGCCGGACTGGCCTGGGGCCTTCCCTTCCCCGCCCGTGCCCAGGAGGGGGTGAAATCCGAGACGGTGGTCATCCCGGGCACGGATGTCCAGTTCGACATGGTCCGCCTCCCCGGCGGCCGGTTCAAGATGGGGAGTCCTGCGAATGAGCCGGGACGGGACGGGGATGAGGGGGAGGTCCGGGACATGGAGCTCAAGCCCCTCTGGATGGGCAAGCACGAGGTCACTTGGCGGGAATTCGATCTCTACTACGAGACGCCAAAGGGCGCCGAAGTCGACGGGGTGACGCGGCCTACGCGGGGCAGGGAATTCCTGGGCCAGGCCGGTCTTCAGGCCCACTTCCAGGAGGCCCGCCGCCCGGCGATCTGCCTGCGATACTACTCGGCCATGGGGTATTGCCATTTAGTCTCCCGGAAGACGGGGCATCTCTACCGGTTGCCGACCGAGGTGGAATGGGAGTACGCCTGCCGGGCGGGGGGCAAGGCTCCGGCGCCGGCCCCGCTGGACGATCATGCGCAGTTCAAGGACAACAGCCAGGATCGCACTCACATTGCCGGGGAGAAGAAGCCCAACGCCTTCGGCCTCCACGACATGCTGGGGAACGCGTGGGAATACTGCATCGAGGGGCGGGGCCCGACGATCCTCGCCCCCGTCCTCCGGGGCGGGGCGTGGTGCACGCCATCCAAGGAGCTGCGCGCCGCCAACCGTAAGGGCGTGCCGCTGGATTGGTTTGCCCAGGACCCCAACCGGCCGCGGAGCGTGTGGTGGTTGACCGGGGATTTCAGCCAGGGTTTTCGGATGGTCCGCGTGGCGGACGCTTCCGACTCCAAGGATCGGGAAGACTATGCCTCCAAGATCGGCATAACGATCCGGAAGAGCGCGGAAAGGGACGTCAAGGTCGGGGCCTCGGCGGAATCCTACTGCCGCGTCTGGGGCGAGGTCAAGAACGGGGGCGATCGCGCCTTGGACGAACTTCACCTCCAGGTCTATTACCTCACTCCGAAGGGCAAGCCTCACCTGGCAGACGTCATAGGGGCCAATAAGCCGGGGCAGGCCACCTTCGCGTACGTCTTCCCGGTCCTGGTCAACAGCGCCTACAAGGGAGAGCGTCGCCGGCCGATGAAGCCGGGAGAGACGCGCGCGTTTATGGCGGATATTCCCCTGTCGTTCGATGGCGAGGACGACGTGGACACCGGGAAATTCGGGGGGCGCACCATCGGGATCGTGTTCGCCCGCGACTGATCAGGGGCCTTCGGGGAGCCGCCTCGGACGCGCGCGGCCCGGAGGAGGTCGAGCCGGGGCCCGGGAAGATCAGCGTCCGCGGGCGGCCTGGACCAGCCTCACCAGGGCGAGCAGGTCCTCGACCGAGAGCCTGTCCCCCGCGCGCGCCATCACCCGGTGCATCGCCGCGTCGCCCCCGGAGGAGATCACCACCGCCAGCGCGTACCGGAGGAAGGGCTGGCCCAGGCTCTCGGGGCGCGTGAGCTCGTTGAGGACGGCGTCGAGGTCCATCTGGGGGAGGAGCCCCGCCGCCGCCGCCCGGACGTCCGGGTGGTCCGCGCGGAGCTGGGCGAGGACCGTCGCCGTGGCCGCGGCGCCGCGGATCTTCGCGAGGGACTGGAGCGCGATCACGCGGACCGTCACGTCCTCGTCCTTCAGGCGCGCCTCGAGCGGTGAGGCCGCCTCGTCGAGCTTCAGGGCGGCCGCGGCCCGCGCCGCCTCCCGGCGCACCTTGGGATCCTTGTCGTCAAGGAGTCCCGCGAGGTCCCCCCCCAGGGTGCGGATCTCCAGCTCCCCGATCAGGGCCGCCACGACCGCCCGCGAGGGCTTGCCGCCTGGCGCGGCGAGCCAGGAACGGATCAGCGCTTCCGCCCCGATCGCCTTCAGGGCCTGGAGGAGCTTGGGCTTGACCTGGCCGTCCGGCCCGTAGTAGGCGCGCTGTTGGAAGGCCCACGCGGGATTCCCCGGCGAGGCCCATCGGTCCTCGGCCAGGTGCTTCTCGATCGCCTCCGCGAGGGGGACGGCGGCCTGGGCCAGCCGGTGGCGCGCCGCGTACTCCGCGGCCAGGATCACCTCATCCTGTTCGGCGGAGCCGAGGAGGCCGATGACCTCGTTCACGGACCCGTCCGGGGGGATCCGGAGCACCGCCTCCCGGCCGTAGGACTGCCGCGAGGCGCGGCTCCCCCGCCAGCAACACAGGGCGGTCTTCAGGGACACGTTCAGCCGCCCGCTCTGGATGGAGTTCATCAGGTTCATCCGGAGCTCGTCGTCCGCGCCCTCTTCCAGGAGCGCCAGGACGGCGGCGTCGAGCTTGGCGCGGTCGGGCCGGAGCGAGATCACCAGCTCCAGGAGCTGGTGGAAGGACGACCGGTTCCGGATCCGGGGAAGGAGCTTGAGGACCTCGTCCGCGGCCTCCTTGGGGGGCTTGATCCGCTGGAGATAGGAGATGGCGTTGTGGCTGTCGTTCTCCTCCCTCATGGCCAGCTGGACGAGGGCCGGCCAGACCTCCCTGAGCTTGTGGCGCTCCACCGCCGAGAACATGTACTGCCTGAGGTTCTCCCCCGCATCGCTCAGGAGGGCGTGGTTCACGATCCTCGCCAACTGCCGCCGGTCGAGGACCTTCGACCGGAAGGCCTCCTCCAGCTTCTGGTAGGCCTGGCCGGGATCGGGCTCCTCCGAGAGGTCCTTGAGCCACCGGCGGGCCAGGGTCACGTCGGCGATCACGTTCTCGATCCGCCCGCGGGCCTCGGCGCCGGCCTGCGGCTTGAGCTTCTCCAGGATCGGGACCACGGCCTCCCCGATCGCGATGAGGTCAGCCTCCGCCTGGGCGCGCGCGGCCACGTCGTCGGCGTTGAGCCTCTCGGCCAGTTCGCGGACCTCCTTCTCGTCCGGGGCCGATCCCTGCTGGGGGGCCGCCGCCGCGAGAAGGACGAAGCAGAGCGCTTGGACCATAGGCACCTCTCAGTCCGGCCGGCGCCGCCCCTTCCCGCCCTCCTCCCCGAGGCGGGCGATCCGGATCGCCAATCCGACGTAATCCCCCACCAGCGCGATCCGTTCCGCGTCCGCGTGGCGGTAGGCGTTCATGCGGTAGCTCTGGATGGAAAGCACGCCCTTGAAGTCCTCGCCGCACCAGATGGGGACATAGAGGAGCGAGGCCGAGCGGCGCGCGGGATTGCCGACGGGGTACCACGGGTCCCCCGAGGCGGGCTTCCCCGAGATCCGCGCCAGCTCCTCGGGCGTGCGGCAGATGAGCAGGTAGCGGTGCCCCACGACCGACTCGAGCGCCTTGGACTTCTGCATCTCCATGAGCCGGGGGACCGGGAAGAAGACGCGCCGGTCGGCGTCGTCGAGATCGGCCTCCAGGATCGCGTCGTAGAGGCCGTCCGGGCGCCGGACGGCCACGAACATCGCGTCGACCGGCACGAGCTTCTCCAGGACGTTGAAGATCCTCCGCAGGAAGGCCTCCATCTCGATCCCGGCCCCCATCTGGCGCACCAGGTCCATCAGCACCCGGTGGAGCTTCAGGTCCTCCTGGACCCGGAACTGTGCCTCCGCGCGGCGGGCCGGCGCCGCCAGGAGCTTCGCGGCCAGCCGCGCGTTCTCCCGCGCGGCCTCGCCGGGGCCCTTCAGGACGGCCCCCGAGGCGAAGGCCAGGACGCCCAGGAGCTGGAGGTCTTCGATGACGGGGATGATGAGGATGGACTTCACCTGGGGATCGAACAGGGAGGGGATGGCCGTGTCGGCCTCCTTTGCCCGATCGCAGATCCAGAGCGGGTCGCCCAGGCCCTGGCACTTGAGCGGGAGCTCGTCGCGGAAGCCCCTGGCCGGCTCCAGCCCCAGGTCGTACGCGCCGAGGAACCGCCGCCGCGAAGGATCCTTCAGCCAGAGGCACCCCCGTTCCATCCCGAACTGGTGGGGCAGGTTCTCCTGGGCCACGTGGAAGAGCGTGGTGAGGTCCACGGCCTCCTCGAGCGCCGGCTCCAGGGCCGCGCGGATCTCCCTCTCGCGCTCGCCCAGGCGCGCCGCCTTCTCCGTGAGCCAGAGGACGCGGCCTCCGCGGGGCGCCGCCTGGAGGTAGCCGCCGTCCCGGAGCGCCCCCAGCGCCGCCCGCGCCGCGGCCGGGGAGAGGCCGAAATGGGCGGCGACCTCCCGGGGGGCCGGGGCGGGGGCGCCGTTGCGCGTCGCCTCGCGCAGGAATCTCAGGACTTCAAGCGGCTCGATCCGGGTCTTCGGCCCCATCGCGCATAGCCTATCACAACCGGCCCGCCCTGTGCGACAAAACGCGGAGCCCGCCCACCGGCTTCCCCGGCCCGGCGTAAAATATCCAGCCGGAGCGGGAAACGAGGATCCGACGGAGGATCGCGCCATGATCCGCTCGCTCATCGTCCTCGCGCTCGTCCCGGCGCTGTCCCAGGGAGACGAAGGCTTCACGCCCCTGTTCAACGGGAAGGACTTCACCGGCTGGCAGTTCAAGGACGCCTTCAAGGACCACTGGACCGTCAAGGACGGCATCATCGACTACGACGGCAAGGGCGGCGGAGACCTCTGGACGGAGAAGGAGCACGCCGACTTCATCCTCAAGGTCGACTGGCGCCTGCCCCGGGCCGGCGACAGCGGCGTCTACCTCCGCGGCAGCAGCAAGTCGCAGGTCAACATCTGGACGGACAAGCTCGGCAGCGGCGAGGTCTACGGCTACCGGACGGACAAGAACATGCCCGAGGAGGTCCGCAAGGCCGTCACGCCTTCCAAGAAGGCCGACAAGCCGGTGGGCGAGTGGAACGCGTTCGAGATCACCATGAAGGGCGACCGGCTCACGGTGGTCCTCAACGGCGAGAAGGTGATCGACAACGCCCAGCTCCCCGGCGTGAAGCCGAGCGGGCGGATCGCCCTCCAGCACCACGGGGATCCGATCCAGTTCCGCAGCATCATGCTCAAGGAGCTGAAGTAGCCGCACCCCGCGCGACAAAACGCACCGTCCATTTTGTCGCGGTCACCGGCCGGGGATCAGCGGGCCTCCTTGAGGTGCCGGTCGAACCAGGCGAAGGCGTCCTTCTGCATCTCCAGGTCGAACTTGTGGCCGCCCGGGTAGAACACACAGCGGTAGCGGTCCGGGGCGCCGGCGCGGCCGAAGATGTCGGCCACCATCGTATCGGCCCGCTTCATCTCGGAGAGCGTGAAGAGCGCGTCCTCGTTGCAGTTGAGCACCATCGTGGCCGCGGGGGCGCGCAGGGCCAGGATCTCGGGGAAATCCAGGTCCCGCGGCAGGAGCGGCACGTACATCATCCACGTATGGGTGAAGCACTTGTCCACGAGGCAGTCGCGCCAGGTGGTCATGAGGCCCGCGTCGACCGCGCAGAGGATGCGGTCGTCCAGCCCCCCGAGGAAGACGGTCCGCATGCCGCCCCCCGAGAGCCCCCCGCAGCCCACCCGCGAGGGGTCCACGTCCGGCCGCGCGCACAGGACGTCGAGGGCGCGCTGGTCCTCCGGGACGAAGACGCCCGGCCAGGTGGTGCCCGCGCAGAGCAGGCTCTTCTCCATGACGTGCTCGTGGGCCGCGGCGAAGGCGTTGTACTTCGCGATGCCGTCCGCGTCGTCGGGGCCGGGATCGATCCCCTGGGCCCTGACGCGCGGGGAGCAATCCGCCACGAGCACGCGGCGGCTGGCGAAGGGGAAGGTGTCGTGGACGAGGACCGCATACCCCCGCTTGGCGGCCTCGTTGGCCCACGCCACGCCGCCGTAGTAGTTCTGCTGGTGCCGGGCCTGGATGGCCCAGGGCGCGTCGTCGACGCGGGCGATCTTGCGCCATCCCATGAACTTGTTCCCGCCGTGGTCGTGGAGCGCGAGGATGCCGGGGAGCCGTCCCCGGGCGCCCGCGGGCTTGAGGAAGACCGCCTCGGTCCGCGGCCCGCAGGGGAGCTGCCAGGAGAGGCGCTCGACGTGAAGCCCGTCGTAGACGCGCTGGGCCTCGACCTTCACCTCGGGCACGCCCCCGAGGTCCACGGGCGCCATGCATTCGATGAGGCGCTTCCGCGCCGCGGCGCGCCATTCGCCCACGCTCTTCCACTGGCCGGTGCGGAAGGAGAGCCGGCCGGGGCCGTCCCCGAGCACGCGGTCCGCAAGCCACGGGCCGTAGGCGCCCGTCATGTTGGGGCGCATCCCGGTGGGCACGGAAGGGGGGACCGGCACGTGCGCCGGCGGGGCCGCCGGGGACGCGGGCTCGCCGCCGCGGCAGCCGGCCAGAAGGAGCGCCAGGGGAACCAGGGAACGGAAGGTCATGGGGCACCTCGTCATTAGTGTAGGCAAGTCCTCCCCGA
>CAYNDR010000024.1:0-11894 GCA_964395295.1 uncultured Planctomycetales bacterium | reverse complement strand
ATAACTGGATCCTGTTGAAGGAGATCCGATGATCGCCCGGCTTCTCGCGCCGCTCCTCCTCGCCTCCCTCGGCCTCCCGGCGCTTCCCGCGCAGGAGGGAGAGGCGTTGCCCGGGACGAAGAAGCTCGATATGCCGGGAGACTTGGCCGCCGAGATGGTGGCGGGGATCGACCGTGCACTCATGCGCGCGCTGGCCGTCTCGGTCGAGGGCCGAAAGAATTTCACCAAGCCGGACTTCTCGGGAGGCGACGCCTACATGCGCACCCTGGAGCCCAACCGGCGGCGGCTGAGGAACATCCTCGGCGCGGTCGATCCCGTGAAGCCGGTGCTGACCCTGGAGTACGTGTCCGGCCTGCAGTCGCCCGCGGAAGTGGCGCGGGGCAAGGGCTATACGGTGCACGCCGTGCGGTGGCCGGTCTTCGAGGGCGTGGACGCCGAGGGCCTCCTGCTCAAGCCCGAGGGAAAGGAGGCCGCCCGGGTCGTGGCGATCCCCGACGCGGACGTCACCCCCGAGCAGGTCGCGGGGCTCGCCGCCGGCGTGCCGCCCCGGGCCCAGTACGCGCGGCGGCTGGCGGAGAGCGGGTGCCTGGTCCTCGTCCCCGCCCTCGTCGACCGGCAGGACGAGGAATCCGGCAATCCGGCCGTCCGCTTCACCAACCAGCCGCACCGCGAATGGATCTACCGCCAGGCCTACGAGCTGGGCCGCCACGTCATCGGCTACGAGGTCCAGAAGGTCCTGGCCGCCGTGGACTGGATGGCCCTCTACATCGGGGTGGAGGAGCCGCCGATCGCGGTCGCGGGGCACGGCGAGGGCGGGCTCCTGGCGCTCTACGCCGCCGCGCTCGACTGGCGGATCCGGGGCGCGGTCGTGAGCGGCTACTTCCAGGAGCGCGAGGGGCTCTGGCAGGAGCCGATCTACCGGAACGTCTGGGGGCTCCTCAAGGAGTTCGGGGACGCGGAGCTGGCCGCGATGATCGCCCCGAGGGCGCTGGTGATCGAGGCGGGGACGGGACCCGCGGTCGAAGGCCCGCCCGAGCCGCGCGAGGGGCGCCGCGGGGCCGCGCCGGGCCGGCTGGTCCCGCCTCCGGCCGAGTCGGCGCGGCGCGAAATGGAGCGGGCCAGGCCCGTCTTCGAGCGCCTCGGGGAACCGGGACAGCTGAAGCTCGTCCTCGCCCCCGAGGGGACCGGGCCGGGGATCGGCGAGGAGGCGCTCTCGGAGCTCCTCGGGCGCAGGCTCTTCAAGGGCGCGCTCAAGCCGGCGGGCGACCCGCCGCAGGACCAGCGCCAGTCCTTCGACCCGGCCGACCGCGCGCGCCGCCAGTTCGCCCAGCTGGTGGAGCACACCCAGCGCGTGTTCCGCGGATCGGAGGCGGTCCGCGAGAAGTTCTGGGAGAGGGCCGACCGCTCGTCGGCGGAGAAGTTCGCGGAGACCTCCCGGGAGTACCGCGCCTCCCTCTGGGAGGAGGTGATCGGGAAGCTCCCCGCCCCGGAGGTCCCCGCGAACCCGCGCGCCCGGCAGGCGTACGACGAGCCCAAGTGGCGGGGCCACGAAGTCGTGCTCGACGTCTACCCGGACGTCTTCGCGTATGGGATCCTCCTGGTGCCCAAGGACCTCAAGCCCGGCGAGCGCCGGCCGGTGGTGGTCTGCCAGCACGGCCTGGAGGGCCGGCCGCAGGACACGATCGCCCGCCAGGGGCCGGGGTTCAAGTACTACAAGGCCTTCGCGGCGGATCTCGCGGAGCGCGGGTTCGTGGCCTACGCCCCGCAGAACCCGTACATCGGGGGCGACAAGTTCCGCGTCCTCCAGCGCAAGGCCAACCCGCTGGGGCTCTCCCTCTTCTCCTTCATCGTCCGCCAGCACGAGCGGACCCTGGAGTGGCTGGCGGGCCTGCCGTTCGTGGACCCGAAGCGGATCGGCTTCTACGGCCTCTCCTACGGGGGCAAGACCGCGGTCCGGGTCCCCACGATCCTCTCGGACCGCTACGCCCTCTCGATCTGCTCGGCCGACTTCAACGAGTGGATCCTCAAGAACGTCTCCGTCACGAGCCGGTACAGCTACCTGTACACGGGCGAGTACGAGATGCCCGAATTCGGCCTGGGAAGCACCTTCAACTACGCGGAGCTCTCCGCGCTCATGGTCCCGCGCCCCTTCATGGTGGAGCGCGGGCACGACGACGGCGTGGCGCCGGACGAGTGGGTGGCCTACGAGTACGCCAAGGTCCGGCGGCTCTACGACAAGCTGGGGCTCGGGGACCGGACCGCGATCGAGTTCTTCAACGGCCCCCATTCCATCAACGGCGCGGGCACCTTCGAGTTCCTGCACCGGCACCTGGGCTGGCCCGCGCCGAAGTGACGGACCACAAGAATATCCCCCATCGGGCGTTCTTTCTGGTAAAATACCCCGCTGTCCTGGGCCTTATCGGTCATTTTTCATTCATGTTCGGAGACTGACCATGCGCCGCTTCGCCCTCCTCGGCCTGCTCGCTTCGTTCGCCGTCCTCGGCGGCTGCCTGAAGGACACCCGCGTCGTCAAGCTCAACGCCGACGGCTCCGGGACGATCGCCACGACGACCCTCATGAAAAACTCCGCCCTGGAACAGATGCGCGAGATGGCCAAGGCCTTCGGCGGCGCCGAGGGAAAGTCGCCCGACCTCTTCTCCGAGGAGCAGGCCAAGGCCGCGGCCGCCAAGATGGGCGAGGGCGTGGAGTTCGTCTCGTGCGAGAAGCTGAAGACGGCGGACGAGGAGGGCCTGAAGGCCGTTTATTCGTTCAAGGACATCACGAAGCTGAAGGTCAGCGACCAGCCGAACGCCCCCGAGGCGGGCCTCCCCGGCGCGCCGCAAGCGCCCAAGAAGGACCCCATCACCTTCAAGTTCGCCAAGCAGGCCGGCGGGAACTGCCTGCTGACCATCGTGAGCCCCGACACCAAGGACTTCAAGGCGCCCGACGCGAAGGAGGAAAAGGAGGGGGGGCAGGACGAGGCCCAGCTGGCCATGATGAAACAGGTGCTCGGCGGCTTCAAGATCTGCATCCAGATCGAGGTGGCGGGCAAGATCGTCAAGACCAACACCCCGCACGTGAACGGCTCCACGGTGACGCTCGTCGAGATGGACTTCGACAAGATGTTCGCGGACACGGAGAAGTTCAAGAAGCTCTCCAAGGCCCAGCCCAAGTCCCTGGACGAAGCCAAGGCGCTGATGAAGGACTTCCCCGGCGTAAAGGTCTGCATGGAGCCCGAGGTCACGGTGGAATTCACCGCGAACTGATCCACGGGCGATTGGTCTTGCGGCGCGGCGTTTCCCGAGGCATCATCGTCCGTCGCGATGCCCTCCCCTGTTCCAGCCCCGGACGACGACGCCCTCGCGGAGCGGGCCCTCGCCGGCTCCGAGGAGGCCCTGCTGGAGCTCTACGCCCGCTACCGCCCCCGGATCATGGGCTACGCCTTCCGGATGACGGGGGACCGGTCGCTCGCCGAGGACGTCTTCCAGTCCACGTTCCTCTATTTCTTCCGGAACCTGGAGCGCTACGAACCCCGGGGAAAGCTCGAAGCCTACCTCTTCCGGATCGCCCGCAGTGCCCTCGCCGACGAGAGGCTCGCCGCCCGCCGCGCCCGCGAGGCCCCGCCGCGCCCCGCGCCCGAACCGGCCTTCTCCCCCAATCCGGAGACCGAGGAAAAGGCCCGCGCGGCGCTGACGGACCTCTCGCCGGAACTGCGCGAGGTGGTCGTCCTGAGGATCTACGACGGCCTGGACTACGCGCGGATCGCGGAGATCACCGGCACGGGGGAGGCCACCGCCCGCAGCCGGATGCGCTACGCCCTGGAGTCGCTCCGCAAGGCCCTCGGCGCCACGGATCAACGCCCCTGCAGGTAGAGGGCGATCCCCGCCACGACCGCCCCCGTCACGGCGAGGAGCCCGAGAGCACCCTTCACGGTCTCCCAGAACGCGGCCTCGCCCGGCTCCTCGGGCGACAGGAGCAACCCCACCTTGCCGTCCTTCACCACCCACCATCCGGCGCCGCGGTTCTCCAGGCGCCCCACGACCGTCAGCCTCGGCCGCACCGGGAGGTAGGTTTCTGTCGTCCTCTGGTCCCCGTTCGAGTGGAAGAGCCCCAGGAAGCCGGGGCTGGAGTAGTCCATGCGGCTCTGCTTGGACTGGACCTCCGTGGGAAAGCCATCCACGCGGATCTCCCGGCCCAGGACATCGATCCCGAAGACCGCCATCTCCGTCTCGTCCCCGATCGTCCTCCACCGCCGATGCTTCCCCCACCCCCGCAGCTCCTCTGTCTTGCACTGGTACCACAGCAGTTCCCCCAGGCCGCGCTTCCGGACCGGCGCGCTCAGGCGCACCTCGCCGTGGAGCGCCACCCGCCGCCCGGGCTCCAGGCCCGAGACCCCGCCCTCCCGCGCCTCGCGCAGGAGCTTCCCCTGGATGAGGCTCTGGATGCTGATCCACGCCAGCCACGAGAGGAAGGCGATCCCCGCGACGGAGGCGATGAGGAGGATCGGGTTGCTGAACATTACCTAATCATATCCTCTGACGGTCCGGCGCTGCATCGCGTTATGCCTTGAACCGGATCGGGATGCCTTCCTGGTCGAGAAGGGAGGCGTACCAGAGTACCCCGCTTCTTATCCAGTGGGGGCGGCGCTTCCCTCTTTCCCGGTGTTGGACCCGGCCGGAAAGAGAACCGTTACCCTGAACCGGTCAGGGCGGCAGGACGATCGAAAAGGCCTGGCAGCGGAACTCGGTCCAGAGACGCTCCCCCGGAAACGGCTGGCCCGGAAAGAGCGGCCGCTCCACCGGCGTGAACCGGACGCGCACCCGGATCGCCGGCCGACCCTCCGCCAGGTCGCGCGGCACCAGGAACTCGTCGTCCCGGAACCGGCGGTTCGACGTCTGGACGTGATGCAGAGTCGCCCCCAGCTCGCCCTTGGGATCCGAGTAGACGCACGTGTTCGATCCCGCCAGGTACCAGATCCCCGCCGGCTTGAAGTCCTCCGAGCCCTCGGCGGCCACGAAGACCTCCGCCCGCTGGTTCGGGCACTCGTAGTCCAGCGTCCGCCGCAGGAGCGCGCCGACGTTGCGTGGATCGAGCTTCACCGTGAACTCCGACGTCCCCGCCGTGCGACGCCCCCGGTCCGTCACCGCCGGATAAACCTCCTTGCCGTCGAGCGTGTCCGGCCCCAGCTCGTGGCGCGACGTCAGCTCGTACGGTTCCGACGCCTGCGGCGAGACATATCCGTGCGCCTTCTCGCTCTCCGGGTCCCCCACGTCCAGGTCGTCGGTCGGGACGAGCGACGCCGCGGGGAGCCCGTACCAGTAGACCACCGACTCGTAGTGCTCGGTCGACTCGTTGCGCCCTCCGTGCTCCAGGCGGATGACCGCGCGGCGGCCGAACGGCATGAGATCGGCCAGGAGAAAACGATAAGCGGAATTCACGAGGTCCTCGGGCGCCTTCGACTCCTTGGCGTTCCGGGCCCCGGCGGGATGGCCCGCGAAGGGGAGCGTCATGTTCCGCCCGCCCCAGTAGTCGCCGCCGCCGCCCCACTCCTCGGTCCCGGTGCCGTATGCCTGCGGGGTCTGCGCGTCGTCGAAGAAGAACCTCGGATCCCCCTCGAGCGTGCCCAGCGCCGCCCGGTGCGAGAAGATCCACGACATCCCCACGAAGCTCCCCGTCCAGACGCCGCTCCCCTCGGCCCCCTTCGTGTCCAGGAGGACCAGGTCGCGGCCGCGTTCGGGCTCGGGGATGTCGCGGTACGTGGCGTGAAAATACCCCACGTGGTTCGGCGGGTCCTTCAGCGGCAGTGTCCGCACCGTCATCACCGCACCCTCGGCCCCAACAAGCTCGACCCGGGCCGACTTGAAGAACGGCATCGGGTAGTAGCACGCCAGGTGGAGGCGGTCGGCGTCGAAGCGGACGCTCATCGGAAACGCCTTGACCATCCACTCGCGGCCGTCGCGGTTGTAGAACGTCCCCGCTCCGAAGAAGAGCGCGAGCGGCGCATCGACCGACGGCTCCGCGCGGCCGTCCCAGGCGATCCGAAGGCGGGCGCGGCCGAGGTCCATCGCCCGATCGCGGGGGGCGGATATCTTGAGGGCGCGGATCGTCGCGGGGCCTTCGAGCGCGATCGAGGAGCCCGACCGCTCTTCGCCGGGCGGGGCGATGTCGGTGCCCGAGCGGGAAAGGAGATCGAGGACCTCCTTGTCGGGCGGCGTCCGGCCGTCCCAGGCGGCGATCGGCCGCGAGAGGTTCGCGCCGCGCACGTACTGGTGGTAGATGTAGTAGCCCGTCCCGTAGCGCGTGCGCGTGTAGGCCATGCGGAAGGACTTCTCGAATGGGATCGGGACCCACATCAGGTCGGCCCCCTGCGTCGTCGACCACGTCCACGTGAGCGGGTTGGGGAACAGGGCCTCGGGGAGAAAGACGGAGCCGGGCACCTTCTTCGTCGGGTCCGCGGAGGTCGATTCCTGGACGATGTGGTCCCGGCCGTCGACCTCGTAGTGCCAGGGACTGCCGTGCCAGTGGTTGTAGCGGGCGAAGGCGAGGACGCCGGGGCCCTGGACATCGAGCGTAACGTTGAAGTCGTCGGCCTCCTGGTAGAGGAAGTGGCTGGCGTCGGCGGATTCGTTCCCGCCGCGGCGGTCGTACGTGCTCCGCATGTAGGCGCGCTGGCCGAGGCGCTGGACGTGCCAGCGGTCCCACATCCGGTAGGCATCGAGGCCCACGGGGATCACGGGCAGCGCGCCGCGGGATTCCCCATCCCAGGCCAGCCGGGCGACCTGGATGCCTTTGAGCGAGCCCAGCAGGCAGACGATGTAGTCCCGTCCCTCGTGCGTGACGATCTCGGGCGCGGCCACGGGGAGCGTGCCGATGCGACAGCGGTCGTCGTCGACCCCGAAATCGCGGGGATCTTTGGAGCGGTAGACGGTCGTCTGGGCGTTCCGGCCGTACCGCTGGGTGCGGAAGAGGTAGCAGTAGCCCTTGCGGAAGACGACGAAGGGGCACTCGGCGGAATAGGGCCCGCCGCCGGCGGCGCCGCCGCGGGCGACGATCTTCGGGTCGGTCCAGGTCCTGAGGTCGGCGGAGAGGCGGCTGAAGACGGCCCCCTTCCCCCCCGGGTGGGCGGTCGTGTAGCAGTGCCAGCGGCCGTCCGCGAAGAGGAGCATGGGATCGCGGGTGTTCCCGCCGGGCGCCTCGCTGAAGAGCGCTTCGGCGGGATCGCGCGTGAAGGTCTTCCCGTCCGCGCTCGTCGCGCGGCGGATGTTCTCCCAGTCGCCGTAGAACATGTGGTACCGGCCGTCGACGCGGATGACGTGAGGGGCCTGGAGCCCGCCGGCGGTCTCGCCCAGCGACGGATCGGCCTGCATCGCGATCCCCATGGGCTTCCAGTCGCGATCGGTGATGGCCTTGCCTTCCCATCGGTGGAAGAGGCGGGTCTTGCCGCCGCACTTCGTGTTCCGGATGCAGGACCAGATCTGCCAGGTCCCGTCGGCGGCCGGCCAGACGGCGAAGTCGACGGGCTGCTGTTTGGGATCGGTGACCGCCCCGAGGTCGGGATCGCCCGCGACGGTCCACGGGTCCCCGTCGATGCGGGGGACTTCCTGGGACGGGGACATCAGGATTCCCAGCAGGACGAGAGGGATCATGGCGAACCTCCAGGGATCCGACTGGCGCTGTACCGGAGGTGGGCCTCCATCTCGGCGCGGGCGCGCTCGGCGTCCCGGGCCAGGATGGCGTCGGCGATGGATTCGTGGGACTGCACCGCGCGGCGGCGCCGCTCGCGGTCGTCCTTGCAGCTCGCGGCCTGGACGTGCTTGACCAGCTCGGCGATCGTGCGCATGAGGACGCTGAAGAGCGGATTCTGCGTGGCCTCGGCGACGCGGACGTGGAACGCAAGGTCGGTGTCGATGGCCGTTTCCAGTCCGGCGTCGAGGTCCGCCCGGAAACTGTCCACGAGCCCCCGCAGGGCGCCCACGTCCTCCTCGGTGCGTCGCTCCGCCGCGAGCCATGCGGTCCGGGTCTCCAGAGGGAGGCGGAGTTCGAAGACCTGAGCGAACGTGCGCGGGGCCTCGAGCGTGACGATGAGAGGGAGGAGGCGGGCGACGGTATCGACGTCCACCTTCCGCACCCGTGTCCCACTGCCGGGGCGGGTCTCCAGGACCCCCAGGGCCCTGAGGCTGGAAAGCGCCTCCCGGAGCGGCACGCGGCTGACCGAGAATTCGGTGATCAGGGTCCTTTCACCAGGCAGGGCATAACCCGGAGGCCAAACCCCGCGCCGGATGCGATCGAGGATTCCTTCAACGACACATTGGCTACGGTTATTCTCCATACTGGTATTACCTGTATACAATACACAACAATTCTCAGCGGTATTTCATGTAATTGGTAATACCACCCTAGTTGATCGATTTCACAGCACGCGGCACCCCTCAAGAAGCTACCCTGATGTATGGTCGAAACCCTCCTGGCGGCGCTCCTGCAGATTGCGGGGCCGGATTCAGTCTTTCAGGAAATGGACGGCCTGCTGGTGATCGAGGTCGAGTCGGCGCCAGTCGCCGGCAAGTGGGTCAAGGAAACCACCCTCCCCGGATTCGCCGGGAGCGCCTATTACACGTGGAAGGGGCCAGACCTGTCCGGGCCGTCCGAGAAGTCCGCCCTCGCCTACCGGTTCCAGGTCGCGGCGGCGGGGCGCTACCACCTGAGGATCCACAACCGCCACGACCACGCCGACAGCACCCTCGAGAACGACTGTTACACGCGTATGGACGACGGCCCCTGGGTGAAGACCTTCTCCTCCGAGCGCGGCCGGTGGACGTGGAGGACCAGCCACGAGCACAGTCACTCCGACAAGCGCGCCGCCGAATACTCCCTCTCCGCCGGTTCTCACACGCTGACGGTCACCGGGCGGTCGATCAACTTCAGCATCGACCGCATCCACCTCTACCGCGACGGCCTCCGGGGCGCCGAGGACCTCTCCAGACTCCCGTCCCCCACCCTCTTCGAGGCCACGGCCGGGCCCGGACCCTATGTGAAGCTCGCCTCTCTGGCCGACCGCGTCCGCTCCGGCCGCGGATTCGGAGAGGTCCTCAAGATCCTCCGCGACAAGAAGGGCTCGCCCGACGCGCAGGAAGCGCGCGAGGCCCAGGCGATGATCGAGGCGATCGAGAAGGCGGGACAGCGGGCGATCGACGCGGCGCGCGGCCACAAGGACCCCGTGGAGGCCGTCCGCCTCTTCGACCAGACCGCCGCGCAGTTCGCCGGCGACGCCATCGGGACCAAGGCGGCCGAGGAGGGACGCACCCTCCGGCAGGACCCTCAGGTGCAGCGCGAGATCAAGGCGGAGGCCTCCTGGAAGAAGGTCGAGGAACTCAAAGGCCAGCTCAAGCCCCACAACGGGAGCCATGATCCGAAATCCGAGGGCTACCGCCGCCGGAACCAGGCGACGGTCCAGGTCCTGCTGGGGACCTGCCAGAGCCTGGCGAAAAACCACCCGGGGACCGCCGCCGCGGCGCGGGCCGAGGCGATCCTCCAGGATTACCGGTGATCCGATGAATCAATTTCCCCAGCACGTTTTCCGCCTGAAACGGCTATTCTGGTAGAGCCATGTGCGACGTATTCGGGTCCGATGAAATCCTCGATCACCTCCAAGGGAAATTGAGCCCCGAGCGGGACCGGGCGATCCGGGAGCACCTCCCGTCCTGCCCCTCCTGCCGGGCGGCCGCCGAGGAAATCCGCCTCGTCGCGAGGTTGTCGGAGGCCCCCCCGGTCCAACCCCGACCCGAGATGGACCAGGCGATCCGGGCCGCCATCGCCGCCGAGGCCGCACGGCGCCGCGAAGGCAAGGGAACCACCAGGATCGCCATCCCGGCCGTCCGGCGCTTCCGCCTCCGCGCCTCCGAGACCGGGGCCCGCGCGATGGCCGTGGGACTTTCGGCCGCGGCGGCCGTCCTTCTGGCCCTCGTGACCTACGTCCTTACGGCCCGCAAGCCCGCGCCGCCCGTCCCCGGACCCCACGCGGCGGTCCGCGAGGAGGAACCCCAGCCTGTGCCGCCCGCCCCCGAGCCGCCGGCGGTCCGGCCCGAGACACCGCGCCCCCCCGAGACGCGCCCCGAGCCCGAGATCCCCGCACCGAAGGTCGAGCCTCCGGTCACCCCGGCCCCGCCGCCCCCGGTCGATCCCGCGCCGGCGCCTCCCAGGCCCGCCCCCACCCGCGTGGAGCCCAAGGCCCCGGCCGCCCGGATCCTGGCCGCGACCGGCAAGATCGATCTGGGAGGGAACTCCGCGGTACCCGGGGACGCCATCCCCTTCGGCGACGCGATCCTCTGCCGCACCGGCGCGGCGCTCCTCGAACTCGGCGACGGCAGCCGCGTGGCCCTCCGGGCGGACACGCTGGCCGCCCTGGTCCGGCAGGACGAGGAAATCCGCGTGCGCCTCTCCCGCGGCGAGGTCGCCTGCAGGGTGACCCGCCGCGAGGACCGGTTCGTGGTCGAGACCCCCCACGGGACGGCGGCCGTGAAAGGCACGGTCTTCTCGGTGCGGGCGGGCATGCTCTCCTCCACGGTCACCGTGGCGGAAGGCCGGGTGGAGGCGAAGAACGCCAAGGGGGCCCAGCTGGTGCCTCTGGGTCACCAGTGTTCGATGAACGGGGGGGCGCCCTCGAAGCCCCAACCCGTCGATTCCGAGAAGTCCCTCTCCTGGGCCTTCCGCCAGGGGCTCCGCTCGCTCAGGGCGATCTGGATCCCCGCCGCCACGCCGAACGCGGAATTCCACGCCCCGATGACGTCCGGCCGCTTCTACGCCGAGGGCTCGCTCACGGGGCTCCCGGTCTATTCGCCCTCGAAGACCTACACCGTCAACGGCCGGGCCAACGGCGGATGGGCCGCGTACACGGTCGAGATCCCCGAGGAGGGGGAATGGCACCTCTGGGGGCGCTTCTACTATCCGGGAAAGGGCGACCAGGTCCGCAAGATGGCCGACGGCACCGACAACGACCCCAACAGCTTCTGGGCGAGCCTGGACGGCGGGGACGAGAAGGAGTTCGGAAACCTGAAGTACGATCCCGAGACGAAACGCTCCTTCTTCCAGCGCTGGCACTGGGGCGGAGACGGGACGATCGAGATCGGGAAGCCCGCCTCCCTCCCCCTCGGGCGCCTCGCGAAGGGGCGCCACACGATCCGCGTCCGCGAGCGCGAATCTTTCGAGGACGGCGAGCAACGCCTCGCCCCGCGCCTCGACATGCTCTGCCTGACCCCCGACCGGGACTACGTCCCCCAGGACGAGGACGCCCGGAAATGACCGCCGGATAGGCCGCCAGGAGGATTCCATCATGACCTTGCCAGAGATGCTGTTTCTGCTGTCGGCCGCCCCCCTCTTCCAGACGGCTCCCTCAACGACTCCGCCTGCGGCCTGCTGGGCCTTGAGGCCGCCCTGCTCTTTCTCCTGCTGGTCCCCCGCCGGCGGTTGCCGTAGCCGCATCTGCTAACGCCGGCTCGACTCGCCAGCGTTATCAGCCCCCACCCGGCGGCACATATCCGCTTGGCAGCCAGCCTGTTATATCACAGCACGCCCGCGCCTCCCGCGGGCTATCCCAGTGATGCCTCACGTTCTTGCCGCGATTCGAACAAGGGAGGTCCCCATGTCCAGGCGCCTTCTGCTGGTCTCCTGGCTTCTCGCGGCGCTGGCCGGGGAGGCCCTCGCCCAGGACGGCGACGGGTCCGTCTCGATCTCCGGGGAACTCAAGCGGTGGCACAAGGTCACCCTGACCCTCAACGGCCCCTCCGCTTCCGAGACGGGCACCCCCAACCCGTTCCTCGACTACGCCATGAAGGTCACGTTCACCAACGGCTCCCTGACCTACGTCGTCCCCGGCTACTTCGCGGCCGACGGGAACGCCG
>CAYNDR010000023.1:27116-33094 GCA_964395295.1 uncultured Planctomycetales bacterium | reverse complement strand
CCTCCAGCGCCGCCCACGCCCCTCCCGCAATCCGTTCCGTCCGAGATGGAGGAACCGCCCCCGCCGCCGGCGCCCATCGAGCCCGCGCCTCCGCCCAGGCCGCCGCCCCGCGAAACCCGCCCCGCCCCCGCCATCCTCGCCGTCGCGCGCGTCGACGGGACGGTCGAGACCATCGAGGAGAAGCGGTGGCAGAAGCTCCCCGCGAAACCCTTCGACTGGCGGGAGTCCGCCGCCCTCCGGTCCGGCGACCGGCCCGCGCGCCTCGTGCTGGCGGGCGGCACCCAGGTGGCGCTCCGCCCGCGGACGGAGCTGAGGCTCTTCGCCGCGGAGCCGCCGAGCCTCCTCCTGGAGCAGGGCGAGGTCTTCTGCGAGGCAAGGCGGGGAGGCCGCTTCCAGATCCTCACCGCCGAGGCCCGCGTCCAGGTCACCGGCACGCAGTTCTCGGTCCGCCGCAACGGCCACACGGAGGTGGCGGTGGCCGGCGGCGAAGTCGTGGTCGCCAACGAGAAGGGCGAGGTCTCCGTCCCGGCGGGGACCGGCACGGCCGTCCGCAAGGGCGCGGCCCCCACGAAGCCGCGGGCGCTGGACACGGACCGGATCTTCGCCTGGCGCCGGGAGCTGGATCCGCCCGAGAAGGCCCGCTTCCGCTTCGACTTCGAGGACGGCCGCCGGCCCTTCCCCTGGACGAACGGCCGCGTCTCCGCCGCGCCCGCGCGCGGGACCAACCGTTTCTGCCTGGAAGGGGCGCGCCAGCTCGACGCGGAGCTCTACCGCATGGAAAGCAAGGCGAACGTGGTCCACGGGCCCATGGTCGTCCGGTTCCGGTACTTCGTGGCCGGCGGGACCGAGATCCTCATCCAGTTCTCCTGCGAGCGCACCCAGGACAACTTCCGCTACGAGGTGAGGAATCCCGTCCACGGCAAGTGGGAGTCGGTGGAGGCCCCGCTCTCCGCCTTCTTCCGGATGGCCGACCCCTCCATGCATCCCCAGGAGGGGGACCGCTTCTCCTGGCTGAACATCACGGTGTGGGGCACGGACGGCCCCGTGTACTTCGACGACATCGAGCTGGCGGAGGTCCTGGGACCATGACGACGATCCTGCTCGCGCTGGCCTGCCTCCCCCAGGGCGGGATCGCCGCGCAGTACCCTGGCGACGAGGGGATCGAGAAGGACACCCGGGTCCTTTTCGTCGAGGATTTCGAGACCGGGACCGTGAAGGAGACCTCCGACCGCTGGGGCAACGCGGCCCACCCGGAGAACCTGGAGCTCGTGGAGGACGGCCACGGGGCCTCGCCGGGACGGCGCTCGCTCCACATCTCGAAGAACGGCCACCTCTACACGCACACGAAGGGCGCGGACGCTTTCCACGCGCGGTTCTATGTCAAGTTCCATCCGAAGACCGGGTACATCCACCACTTCGTCCACCGGATCGCCGACCGGACGCCCACGCCCTGGCCCAAGGGGGGGGCGGGGAAGCGGCCGCCCGGGGACTCGCACTTCACCACGGGGATCGAGCCCTGGGGGATGTGGGGGAAGGAACCGGCCCCGGGCGCCTGGCACTTCTACTCCTACTGGCACGAGATGAAGCCCGACGGCCGCGGGAACTACTGGGGGAACTTCTTCGATCCGGCCGAGCCCGCGCGGATCGAGCCGGGCCGGTGGACCTGCGTGGAGGCGATGCTCAAGGCCAACTCCTCGCCCGACGCGGCCGACGGGGAGCAGGCCTTCTGGGTGGACGGGAAGCCCGTGGGCCAGTTCAAGGGCATCCGCTGGAGGACCACGGACAAGCTCAAGGTGAACACGTTCTGGCTCCTCTACTACGTGACCGAGCAGGCCGCCCAGCACAACAAGGACACGGACCCCAACCGCGTCCACGAGGTCTGGTTCGACGACATCGTCCTGGCGACCGCGTACATCGGCCCGGTGCAGGGGAAGCCCAAAGGAGGCAAGAAAGCGGCGACTCCGGGCCGGAGCGCGCTCCAGTCTGGAGGGTCCGGCGTCCCGGCGGGGAAACCGGTCTTCACGGAGAAGTTCGAGGACGGCCCCGGGAAGTTCGCGGGGGGAGAGGCGCGGGAGGGGGCGCTGGCCATCCCGCCGAAGGGCGTCCACTGCTGGAACGCCTACTCTACTCCGGTCCAGGAGTCCACGGCGATCCGTTTCCGCCTGAAGCCGCTGGCCGAGGTGGGGGACGTCACGATCCTTGTCTGGTCGGACCGCCTCAAGGACAACGGCCGTTATTATGTCCGAGGCCTGAAGAAGGGGGAGTGGCGCGACGTCGAATTCTCCGCGCTGGAGGTCCGCACCGGCTGGGCGATGGACGGCCCGAGCCTCGAGGGGGACCCGCTCAACAACATCAAGCTGGTCTTCGAAGGCAAGGATGACGCCCGCGTGCTCCTGGACGACTTCGAGGTGCGGGAGTGAGGGCGGCGGCATCGGCCCGCTGAAGAAAGGGTAGGCGCGGCGCGATTGCCCCGGGCCGACTCACCGGTGGCCGGCAGGGTAATTGAACAGGCCGATCAACTCCGACAGGGCCCGGCACAGGAAGATCCCCCTGCGGTAGATCAGGTAGAGCGTCCTCCGCACGGGAAGGCCCGGGCCGGGCACGACGCTCAGCCGCCCCGAGGAGACCTCCCACGCGACGGCGGCGCGTGAGACGAGCCCCACTCCCAGGCCCGAGGCAATCGCGCGTTTCACCATCTCGGGACCCGGCAGTTCCAGACGGAGACGTGGCTTCATCCGCCGCTCTTCAAGCCAGCGATCCGTCAAGTCCCTGGTGGCGGACCCGGATTCCCGCACCACCCAGGTCTCGTCCTCCAGCCCGCGGCAGGTCGCCCGCCGGCCCCCCGCCGACACCAGGACCAGCCGGTCGTGATAGAAAGGGACGGATTCCAGGGCCGAGGAACCCGCGGGCCGCCCCACGACCCCGATGTCGTATTCCCCCTCCGTCACGCCGGCCTCGATGCCCTCGCTGTTCCCCAGCGTCACCGTGAACGTCACCTTCGGGAACCGCCGCGAGTACCGTCCCAGCACGGGCGGCAGGAGGTAGTGGGCCGGCGTCGTGCTGGCCCCGATCGCCAGGTGCCCGACCACGCCGCCGGATATCTCGCGCAGGCGCTGGGCCACGGCGTCGGCCTTGTCGATCAGCCCCACCGCCTCGCCGAAGAGGGCCCGGCCGATCGGCGTCAGCCGCCGGCTGTGGCCTTTCCGCTCGAACAGCGGCGACCCGACGAATTCCTCCAGCGACTTCATCTGCTTCCACACGGCGGGCTGGGTCCGGTGGACGATCCGCCCCGCCTCCGCCTGGCTTCCCGTCCGGGCCACGGCCAGGAACGTCCGGAGGGGCTCCAGCCACAGGTTGCCCATAACTCTATATTATAGATTTTATAATAATATTCAATTAGCGGTTATAGGGCGCCGGCCTTAGGCTCCCGGCAGAAGGAGGCGCCCATGATCATCCCGGGAAGCGCGCTGGGGCTTGCGGTTTCCATCTTCCTCCTCCAGACGCCGGCCCCGCCCCAGGACGCCGGGGAGGAAGGGGTCCCCTGGAAGACGGACCCGGACGCGGCCCTGAAGGCCGCCGCGGAGGCCGGCCGACCCATCCTCTACGACTTCCGGCACAAGTGGTGACTGGACTGCGTGGAAATGGAACGCGTCGCGTTCCGGGACCCCCGGGTCGTGAAGGCCGCCGAGGGGTTCGTCGCCGTCAAGATCGACATCGACAGGCACAAGGTCCTGGCCCAGAAGCTCGGCGTCAAGTCCGTGCCCCACCTCGTGGCCACCGACCCCTCCGGCCGGACCAAGCTCGCGGAGCGGATCGGGCCCCAGGACGCCGCGGGGATCGTCGAATTCCTGGACGAGGCGAAGGGGGCGTCGGCGCGCCAGCCTCCACGGGAGGGCCTCTTGTCGGGGTTCACGTTCGACTACCGGGACCGCACGGGATTCACGATCGACGCCCCGGACCATTCGTTGACCCTGAGCCTGTCGACTTTCCATCTCGTCGAGGCCCTGTCCCTGGACAACGAATACGAGGGCGACACGGTCCGCCTGCGCCACAACCGGATCGGCCTGCAGGCCAATATCCTCAACGACTGGACGCTCCTCACGCGCCTCGATTTCGCCCAGTCCAACCCCCTGCTCGACCTCTTCCTCGAATACCAGATCACGCGCCCCATCAACGTGCGCGTGGGCCGTTTCAAGGTCCCCATGGGCCAGCAGTACCTGCCGGCCCGTGAATACTGGGACTTCGTGGAACCGGGCTGATACGCCTGCGCCCTGCTCCCCAGGCGTGACCTGGGCGCCATGGTGTACGGCGGCGGCGGGTTCGGCGGGCTCTACCTGCGCTATTTCCTCGGCGTCTTCAACGGCGTTCAGGACGGCTATGCCGACGAGGACACGAACAAGGACGTCGCCGGCCGGGTCGAATTCAATCCCTTCCCCGCGCCGGACTTCAACCTGACGGCGGCCTATGCCTTCACCCGGGGGAGGGCGCACGACTCGCTCGGTCCCTTCAGGCTCACGGTGGACAGCCTCAACGAGATCCTCGGGTTTCCCGCCGGGAGCGCCTACGACGGGGAACGCGACCGGGACAGCGTGGAAGTGGAACTGCTGTGGCGGAACTGGTCGATCGGCTATGAGAGGGTCCGGATCGAGGCCGACATCCAGACCCCCGCGGCGCGCGGCGACGGCATCGAGATGACCGCCGACGGCGCCTGGATCTCGTGGATCCTGACGGGCGAGCGCAAGACCCGGGACGAACGGCTTCGTCCCGACCATTCCTGGGGAGCCGTGGAGCTGGTCGCCCGCCTCCAGCATCTCTGGCTGGACCGGGAGCTCGAACCCCTCTCCCGGCCCGGGGTGTACACCCGCCGGGCCTACGCCTGGACGATCGGCCTGAACTGGTACGCGACCCCCTATACGCGGCTCATGGTCGATTACCAGCGGGCGGGCTTCGAAACGGAAATCCTCACCACCCGCGGCCGTCTCACGGACAACCAGGATGCCCTGATGGCCGGCTTTCAAGTTTCCTTTTGACGAGGACCGGCAATGACCTGCCTGATGATCCTCAACGACGCGCCTTACGGCACGGAGCGCACGTACAACGGCCTGCGCCTCGCCCTCAACATGGCGCAGGCGGAAGGAGGGGCCGAACTCGCCGTGTTCCTCATGGGCGATGCCGTGTCGTCCGCCAAGGCGGGCCAAAAGACGCCCGAAGGCTATTACAACGTGGGCCGCATGCTGTCGGCCATCGCCAAGCGCGGGGGCCGCGTGCTGATCTGCGGTGCCTGCATGGACGCCCGGGGCATCAAGGACGCCGAGATCCTCCAGGACTGCCGCCGGAGCTCCCTGGACGAGCTGACACAGTTGACCCTCGATTCCGGCAAAGTCCTCGTCTTTTGACCGGGAGGCGCTATCATGGAGCCCGTGATTCACGGCGTCCTGCTGGCCCTGCACAACATCGCGCTGGTCGGATGCGCCGCGGCGCCGTTCTACAACCGGGCGCTGGTCGTGAAGCGGGCGCCGTACGGGCCCCGCCTCCACTACGGACTCGACAAGGTCGTCGAGGACACCCTCCAGGGGAACGCGCCCTATTGCCTGGCGTTCATCGTCACTCTGTTCGTCACCGGGATCGCCATGCCCGCCAACCATTACGCGTTCCACGGGGCGATGCGGGCCCTTCATGCGGTCGCCCTCTCGGCCCTCGCCGTGAAGCTCGCCTCCGTGCTCGCGATGGTGGCCGTCATGGCGGTCATCTTCGGGCGGATCAACCCGCGCCTCCGGGCGATCTGGTCCCGCTTCTCCCCCGGCTCCCCTCCCGACCCGGAGGAGGAGAGGGCCTTCTTCGCGCTCCGGGCGCGGCGCAAGGCGCTCTGCGAGATCTGCCTGAAGTTCGCGGTCGCGGTGCTCGTGTCGAGCGCCTTCCTGGGATTCTAGTCATGACGGGTGCGCCTGTGGGGGATGCAAACGCGGCCCCCTTATACC
>CAYNDR010000023.1:0-27106 GCA_964395295.1 uncultured Planctomycetales bacterium | reverse complement strand
TCGACCACAACGCCACCACGCCCGTGCATCCCGAAGCCGTCGAGGCCATGCTCCCCTGCCTCCGGGAGCACTTCGGCAACCCCTCGAGCGGGCACGTCTTCGGACAAAGGGCCCGCCGGGCCGTCGATCGCGCCCGCGAGCAGGTCGCCGCGCTCCTGGCCTGCCGGCCCGACGAGGTGTTCTTCACCTCCGGCGGCACCGAGGCCAACAACATCGCCATCCGGGGAACGGCCGAGGCGGCGCCCGCCAGGCGGCACGTCGTGACCTCCACGGTCGAACACCCCGCGACGGCGCGGCCCTGCGAATGGCTAGAGCGGCGGGGCGTCGAGGTCACCCGCGTGCGGGTCGACGCCGAGGGCCGGGTCCCGCCCGAGGCCCTCCAGCCGTCCGTCCGCACGGACACCGCCCTCGTGACCGTCATGCTCGCGCAGAACGAGACCGGCACGATCATGCCCATTCCCCGGATCGCGGATGCGGCCCATGCGCAAGGAGCGGTCATGCACACGGACGCCGCGCAGGCGGTGGGCAAGATCCCCGCGCGGGTCGACGACCTGCACGTCGACCTGCTCTCGGTCGCCGGGCACAAGCTCTATGCGCCCAAGGGGATCGGCGCGCTCTACGTCCGCCGCGGCACGAGGGTCGCCCCCGTCCTCCTGGGCGCCGGCCACGAGCGGGGCCTGCGGCCCGGCACCGAGAAAGTCCCGTTCATCGCGGCCCTGGGCGCCGCCTGCGCCGTCGCCGCGCGCGACATGGACTCCGAGGCCGACCGCCAGCGCCGGCTCCGAGACGAGCTGTGGCAAAGCCTGCGGGAGGCCATCCCCGGACTGAAGCTCAACGGCCACCCCACGGAGCGCCTGCCGAACACCCTCAATGTGTCTTTCCCCGGTGTTCGGGGCAGTGCCGTCCTGGCGGCCGCGCCCGAGGTCGCCGCCTCGACGGGCTCGGCCTGCCATGAAGGCGGCGAGACCCCGTCGGGGGTCCTGCTGGCGATGGGCCTGGACGCCGCCACCGCCCTCGGCGCGGTCCGCCTTTCCCTCGGACGCTCGACGACGCGCGAGGAGATCCTCCTCGCGGCGCGGGCCCTGGCCCGCGCGTACCGGATGGCCGTCCCGCGAACGGCCGGATGAGCGCACCGCGCCCTCCACGGAGGCAGATTACATTCAAGATTCCCAGAACGCATGCCAGGAAGGCATGCGCCGCTTCCTCCCCAGAAAGATCGAAGAGGCCACGGGGAGCTTTGCTGGGTGGGCAATATTTACCTGTCATATGGGTTATATTAACCCACTTGGTGGTTGACTATAGTCAGTCCTCCGGCTATCCTTAAGCCATGAAAGAACGCTTCATCGCCCCGCAGGTCCTGGCCGCCCTGTCCGACACCCCGGCGGTCTTCGTGCAGGGGCCGCGCCAGTCGGGCAAGACCACGCTCGTCCGGAGCCTTGGCGACTCCCGCCAAGCCAGGGAATACAGGACGCTGGATGACGCCGCCGTCCTGGCGGCCGCGCGGAGCGATCCGGACGGCTTCGTGGACGCCCTGCCGGAGCGGGTCATCCTTGATGAGGTTCAGCGGGTGCCGGATCTCTTTCGCGCCATCAAGCGCGGCGTGGACGCACGGCGCCGGCCGGGACGGTTCCTGCTCACCGGTTCCGCCCACGCGCTGGTGCTGCCCCAAGTCTCCGAATCGCTGGCGGGACGAATGGAAGTGCTCACCCTGCGGCCCTTCTCCCAGGGCGAAATCGAGGGCCGGCGGGAGGGCTTCATCGACGCGTGTTTCGCGCGTGAACTCGCGCCGGGCCCATGCCCCGGCTCGGCGTGGCCAGCCTTGGTGGACCGCATCGTCCGCGGCGGCTTCCCGGAGGTCCTGGATCGCCCCGACGCGGCGCGGCGTGCCGCGTGGTTCGGAAGCTACGTGACGACGCTGCTGGAGCGCGACGTGCGCGACCTCTCGAACGTTCAGCACCTCCACGAACTGCTTCGGCTCCTGCGCCTGATCGCGGCCCGCTCCTCCGGGGTGCTGAACCTCGCCGCGGTGGCCCGCGATGCGAACGTGCCGCTGTCCACGCTGCAGCGGCACTGGGCGCTCCTCGAGGCGGTGTTCTTCATCCAGACCCTGCCCGCGTGGAGCGGGAACCTGACGGCGCGCCTGGCGAAGGCGCCCAAGCTGCTGCTGGGAGACACGGGCCTGCTCTGCCATCTCGCAGGCCTCGACGCCGAACGCCTGAAGGGCGACGAACTGATGGCCGGAGCGGTGCTGGAGACGTTCGTGGCAACCGAGTTGATGAAGCAGGCGGCGTGGAGCCGCACGCGGCCCGGGCTTTTCCATTACCGCACCCAGAAACAGCAGGAAGTGGATATCGTGATGGAGGACGCGCGGGGGCGCTTGGTGGGCCTTGAGGTGAAAAAGACGGCGTCCCCTTCGGCCGGGGACTTCAAGGGTCTGCGGCATCTTCAGGAGGCAACGGGCAAACGATTCCTGCGCGGGATACTGCTGTACACGGGAGCGGAGAGCGTGGCGTTCGGGCCGGACCTCCATGTGGTGCCGGCAAGTGCGATCTGGCAATGGTAATCGAGAAGGAGCCGCAGCCGTTAGTTCCCCCCTATGATCCTGGTCCTGCCCACGGGCCGCTTCATTTCCCCCGTGCCCTCCAGGCGATTCACCCGATAATTCCACCTTTCGGCGGTGACCGCTATCATGGACGCTCCGGAGCCGAAACCGGTATGGACAAAGCCCCCCTTCCCGTGAGCGACGCGGACCTGGTCGCCCGCTACCTCCGCGACCGGTCCGACGAGGCCTTCCGGACCCTGGTGGAACGGCACGCCGGGATGGTGCATGCCGCCTGCGTCCGCGGCCTCGGCCGCCGCGCGGCCCTGGCCGACGACGCAACGCAGGCGGCCTTCATGGTCCTGGCCCGGAAGGCCCGATCGATCCGGAACCCGGACGCGGTGGGGGGGTGGCTTTTCCACATCGCCCGGACGGTGGTGGCGAACCTCCTCCGGGAGGAGGAGCGGCGCCGGCGGCGGGAGGAGTCGGCGGGGCGTCGGGAAAGGAGTCGGCCCATGGAAGCCCGCGAACAGATGTGGGGCACGGCCCTGCCGTACCTGGACGAAGGGATCGCGTCGCTTCCGGCGGCGCAGAGGGACGCCGTCGTCCTGCACTACCTGGAGGGCGTTCCCCAGCAGGAGGCGGCACGGCGGCTGGGTTGCGCCCAGTCGTCGCTCCACGAGCGGATCTCCACCGCGCTGGGCAAGCTGAAGCTGTTCTTCGCGCGCAAGGGCGTGGTCCTGCCGGCGGCGGCGCTGGCGGCGGGCCTGTCGGGCCTGGCGGCCCCGGCGGCCTCGGCGGCCGTCGTGACCGCGTGCGCGGCGGCGGGCGGGGGGGCGGCCGTCTCCGTGGGCGCGGCGTCCCTGGCCCAGGGCACCCTCAAGGCCCTCTTCCTGGCCAAGGTCAAGGCGGCGGTGGCGCTGGTCGTCTGCGCGACGGCCGCGGCGGCGGGCGGGGGGGCGGCCGTGCGGGCCCTGGTGGCGCCCGACAATCCGCCCCCGGCGGCCATGGAGCGTGCCCTCCCCGTAGCCGACGCCCCGCCTCCCGCCCCGCCCCCGGCGGTGCCGGCCCAGCCGGAGGTGCTCCTCGAACAGATCATCTCCCGCGAGGACGCCCGCTTCTCCTGCGCCCCCGCCTCGCTCAATGTCGGCCGTGACGGCCTCGTGTACCTCGCGAGCGGCGGCAACACGAGCTACGTCCTCCGCCTCGGCCGCGACGGGAAGGGGAAATACGGCCAGCCGATCGTCTACGCCGCCAAGAACGCCGCGGCCAACGCCGACGGCGTGATCGCCTCCGCCAACGGCCACTTCGCCCACAAGGTCACGATCTACGACCGGCAGATCCAGCAGACGACCGAGGTCACGGACTTCCTCGTAAACGACCAGGCGGGCTGGGACGCGCCCGCCGAGGTCGAGGCCGGAGCCGCGGGCGACTTCTACGGGATCGACCAGCACCGCGACCGCATCCTGCGGATCAATCCCGCCGGCAAGGTCGTCCGGGCCTTCGCCATCGCGCGCGAGCCGGCCGCCCCCCAGGGCCAGATGGAGAACCTGCGCGTCTGCGAGGCGAAGCAGGTCTTCTACGTCCTCGTCCGCGGCGGCGGCATCCGCTGCGTGGGCTTCGACGGGAAAACCCGCTGGGGCAAGGGATTCGGCCTGGCGGGCAACTGGTACATCGGATGCCGCGCCTTCGACTGCGACGACGAAGGCACCCTCTACGTCCTCGAGAACGGCTCGGACACGGTCAAGAAGTTCGGATCCGACGGCCGGCCGGCGGGCGAGGTGAAGCTCCAGATCGGGGAGCGCAAGCCGCCGCCCGGAAAGGCCTGGTTCTTCGGCCTGCGCGCGAGCCGGGGCGACCTCCTCGTCCGCGGCGAGCACCCCACTGAGCTTTTCCAGGTCTACAACGCGGCGACGGGCGCCTTCAAGAACTCCGTCCACATCGACCACGAGCGGCTCGCGGCGCGCTTCCCCGGCGCGGTCTGGACCGCCGGCCGGGCCCTGCCCTTCAAGATCGAGTTCCAGACCGCCGGAGCGGCGATCACGCCGCGCTGGCGGCTGTGGCTGAGGCCGCTGGACCTTCCCGAATATCGCGAGCTGAAGCTGGCGAACGACCAGGCCGAAGTCCCCGCGGACGCCGCGGGGCTCTACCGGCTCAAGCTCACGCCCGAGGTCCAGCCGTGGGAGCGCGGGCTGGCGGCGCAGGTCCCGTCGGAGTACCTGCTCCAGGCGGTCGTGGAGATCCGGCCGGCCGAGGCCAAGGGTTCGGTCACGGTGATGACGCCCGGCAACCGGGCGTATTACGGCCAGGGAGAGCCCGTGACGTTCACGGCGGCGGCCCGGGCCGCAGAGAAGGACCGGGACGTCCCGGTGACGCTGAAGCTGCTCGACGGGCCGAGGGCGGTGGCCGAGACGAAGGCCTCGCTCAAGACCAACGCCCCTCCTCAGTCTTTCGCTCTGCCGGCCGCGCTCACGCAGGGGCTCCGGCCGGGGAACTACGTCCTGGCGGCCGAGGCGCCGGGGTTCACCTGCGCCTCCCAGCCGGTCGTCGTGGGGCCGCCCCCCCGCGACCCGCCCTTCTTCATCACGCAGTACGGCGACTACGGCTTCACGTTCCCCATGAGCGCCACGTTCTGGGACGCCGCCGACGCGGCGGCGGCCCAGGCGGGCCGGCTCGACAAGCTCCGCATCAACCTCATGGTGGACCGCATCGGCACGACGGCCTTCAACGCCCTCGCCTGGGACAACCACGTCTCGAACCCGGCCATGGACGCGCTGGCCAAGCGCCTGGCGGCCGACCCGCTGGCCGTCTCCCCGGACAAGGCCCGCGCCGCCGTCCCGTTCCTCCAATGCCTCGGCGCCTACGGGGCCTCCGGGGTGCGGCACATGGGCATCCTGATGGGCATGGACGCCGGCCTCCCGCTGGGGACCGGCTTCGACAACCGCAAGCCCGACCTGCTCGTGGAGTGCATCCGGAAGAACACCGAGGCCGTCCGGCCGTACGGCGCCTATCGCGGCTGGACCTGGTCCTCCAACTGGTGGGTCTTCGACAAGCGCGGCGCGGCGGCGGCGAAGACGCCCGCGGAGAAATCCGCCTTCGAGGCCGCGCTCAAGAAGGCCCGCGAGACCGGCGCGTGGGACCCGGTCCTCGACCAGGTGGCCGCCCACCGGCTCAACCTCGCGGTGGAGGCGCAGGAACTTTTCAACCAGACCCTGAGGAAGGTCGCTCCCGACGCCGGCTACCGCACGGCCGTGGCGGCGCCGTACCGGAACGTGGAGTCCTACCCGCCGGTGACCTTCGGCAACGTGGACGAGGCGGACCTGCACATCCAGTGGGAGCAGATGGCGGTGCCCTACCACGGCCCGCACAACGTGGACTTCTACAAGCGCCCCGGCAAGCGCGGCTGGGCGCACCCGGAGATCTGGAACGACGACGGCACGGGCGGCCAGGTCCTGAGTTCCCTCTTCCAGATCGCCATGCGCGGCGCCGACGGCGTGGGCTTCTCCGGCGACCTCCCGCCCTGGGCCGGGCACGGCGGCGGTCTGCCCGACGACCCCCGCATGGCCCACTACGGCCATGCCTCGGTCTACCGCGCGCTGAACGGCCTCTTCCGGGCCTACGGGCCGCTCTTCGCCGCCACCGAGAGCGACGACCGCGTGGCGATCGCCGCCTCCGGCCGGATGTACAAAATCGACGACTGGAGCCACGTCACGGGCCATCACTTCGCCCGGCAGATGGAGGCCTACATCTCCTGCCTCCACGCGCACCACCCGGCGTCGATCGTGTTCGCGGAAGACGTGAAACCCGACACGCTGAAGAAGTTCAAGGCCGTTCTGCTGGTGGACGAGCGGGTCGATCTGGAGCCCGAGCTCCTGGCCGCCCTGCGCGCGGCCAAGGCGGCGGGCACGGCCGTCTTCTACGACAAAACCTGCCGCGAGTCCGTGGTCAAGGAGTTCACTCCGCTCGACGCGGCGTTCGACAAGCTCGACAAGGACCGCAGTCCCGCCGGCGACGACGCCGCCTACTGGCGCTTCTCGGGCTACGGCACCGCGAACGCCCCGGCGCTCAGCCGGGCGCTCGATCCGGTCACCCCACCCGCGGCGGCCGTGGACGACCCCGAGATCCTGATCACCCAGCGCAAGGCGGAAGGCGCCCGCTACCTGTGGGTGGTGAACAATACGATGCCGCGCCTCGATCCCGGCCAGCTCTGGCGGATGAACCTGGCGGTCACCACCCGCGTGCCGGTGGTGGCGCCGGTGCGCCTCTCCACCGATGCCAGGGCGGTCTACGACGTGTTCGCCATGAAAGCGGTGACCCCCGCCGGCGGCGTGCTGTCGGCCGACCTGCGCAGCCTCCCGGCGCGGCTCTACGCGCTCCTGCCGGCGCCGATCGCGCAGGTCGAGGTCCGCGCGCCGAAATCGGTCCCCGCCGGAGCTTCCTTCCGCTGGCAGGCCGCGGCCCAGGACGCCGCCGGCCAGCCGATCGCGGCCCTGGTGCCGTTCCGGGTCCGCCTGCTCGCCTCCGATGGCCGCGTCCTGGCCGAGGAGTTTGCCGCGGGCGGCTCCAGGGGCGCGGGCGACGCGTTCACGGCGCCCCTCTGGCCCTGGAGGCGACCGAGATGTTCAGCGGCAGGACGGCGAAGGCGATCCTCGATGTGGCGCCCGCCGCCGCGCCGGCGATCGTTGCCGGCTCCGCGCCCGCGGCGGCGCCCCCGGCGCCCGTGGAGACGTCCGTGCGTATCGCCGGCCAGGCCGCGACCGACCTGCCGGCGGCGGAGCTTTCCTTCGGGCCTCACCTGCGCGACCTCGTGGTGGCCGAGGGGGGGAAGCTCGCGGTCATGAACGCGATGAACTGGGACCACAACCTCTACGCCGTGGACGCCGAGACGGGCAAGCTCCGCTGGCGCCGGCGCGCGGGCCACTACTTCGCCTTCGCGCCGCAGGCGCTGTCGAACGGCTTCGCCGTGCAGGGCTTCGACTTCAAGACCGCCGAAGGCTACCACTGCTATCTGGTCGGACACGACGGGAGCCTCGACCGCCGCTTCGCGCTCTACGGCGTGCCCAAGCGCCTCCCCTTCCGGTTCGTCCCGGGCATCGGCTGTGAGGACCGGCAGGGCCTCGGCGGCCGCATCAACAATTTCGCCTGCCCGCCGGACGGGAGCTGGGTGGCGGCCGCGGGCGACCTCGGCCTGGCCATGTGGACGCGCGAGGGACAGCTTCGCTGGCGGCAGGACGCGTGGAAGACGAAGCGGGGCGTCGCCGCGCTGGCGGCCGCGGACGCCGAGACCCTCCTCGCGGTCGAGGGCGTGAAGGCGCGCTTCCTGAACGCCTCGGACGGGAAGTCGAAGGGCGAGCTGGTCCTGGGGACCTCCGGCGAGGTCCGCAAGATCGCCTTCGGCGGCCCCGCCACGGTCATCCTTGCTACCACTGAGGGCGGGCGGGCCACCGTCCTGCGCGGGACGCGGATCGAGCGCGCCTTCGCGACGCCCTGCGAGGACGCCGGCCTCTCCCCCGATGGCGCCCTCCTGGCCGTGGTCACGGGCAACCAGCTCAAGCTCTATTCGGTGGCGAAGGGCCTCCAGTGGACGTTCGCCGGCGACGACCGGCTCCGGTTCCCCCGCTTCGCGCCGGACGGCCGCCGGCTGGCCGTCACGAGCGACCTCGGCAGCGTCTGGGTGTTCGACCCGGACGGCAAGATGCTGTGGGAGACGGACCTCGGCGCCCGCGCCGTGCCCGCGTGGCTACCGGGGGGCGACCTCCTCCTGGCCGGCTGGATGGGCCGGGTGCTCCGGATCGGCGCGGACTTCAAGACGCGGTGGGAGACGCGCCTCCAGCCGGAGGCCCCCGACATGCGCGAGCGCCTGTTGGCGGACGACGGCGCGCCCACGGCCAAGGTCGCCGGCTGGGGCACCGCGGAGGCGGCCCCCCCGGCCCTCGAGCCCAACCTCCTCGCGCGGACTCCCCTCATCGTCAAGTTCGTGCCCTCCGCCGGCTGGGGCGGCGAGGCGCAGTTCTCCCAGGACCCGAAGTCGCTCTTCGACGGGAAGCCGGACGCGCCGCCGAAGCCCTGGATCGACTGGAGCTACGTGGGTTTCTTCGCCGAGACGTCGCCCGTCAACTACGTCCTCATCGACGCCTTCCGCCGCCAGCTCCGGGTGACCGCGGTCACGTTCGTGGAGGACGCGGCGCACCCGGAGTCGTGGCTGCGCGACGCCCGGTTCGAGTACTGGGACGCGGCCGCGGAGAAGTGGGCGCTGGCGGCGGAGGTCCTGGCCGACGCCCCCGTGCACACGCACAAGCTTCCCAGGCCGGTCGAGGCGGCCCGGTTCCGGATCCTCCTGCCGTGGGGGGCGGTGGGCAACCTCCGGCTGGGGGAGGTCGTCTTCCACGGCGAGTCCCTCGGCTGTTCGCACCCGGACGCGGCGGCGAAGAAGGCGGCGGCGGTCCTGTTCGACGAGCAGGACGACCTCAAGCGCGACCTGATCTGGGGCGGGAACGGCCTGACCTTCAAGCTCGACGCCGCGTTCTCGGGCGGCCGGTGCCTCGCGCTGGCCGGCGGCCGGAAGGTGGCTCCCCTCTATCAGCCGCCGTTCGGGCACTTCATCGCGAACTGGGACTTCGAGATCGCCGAGAAGCCCCAGCCCGGGCAGTACCGATGGCTGCAGTTCGCGTGGAAGGCGGCGTCCGGCAAGACGAAAGGCATCACGCTGGGGGTGGGAGGCGAGGGGGCCCCGAACACCGCGTTCCACGCCGGCGAGCCCACGGAGGTCTGGCAGGGGGCGGCCGCGCGGAAGGTCGGCGACGCTCCGCCGGGGGACTGGAAGGTCGAGCGCGTGGACCTCTGGGAGGCGTTCGGGAAGAAGCCCGGGCGCGTCCAGTCGCTCTTCCTCGGCGCCGCCGGGGACGGGGCGCTGTTCGACCGGATCGTCCTGGGACGGACCCCGCAGGACCTCCCGCCGCCCCGGCGAAGCAGTCCCGCCGGGAGGCGCGGACCTTGCGAATCCGGGCCTACTTCTTCTCGAGCTTCAGGAGCGCCTTCTTGATCTCCATCCTGAGGGAGGCGGCGCTCTTGGCCCCCGCGAGCTTGGCGAACGGCTCCTTCTCGGGCTTCTCCGAGCCGGCGTCGGCCAGCACGAGGGTCGGGGCCGACACGATTCCCCACTTCTTGGCCGTCGCGCCGTCCTTCTCGTAGGGGAACCGGACGAACTGGCACTTCGCGTGGTACTTGGCGAGCATCCGGTCCTCGAGGACCTTCAGGCCCTCGAAGCCTTCCTTGTCGAAGCCCACGACGAGGAGCTTCCTGGAGCCCGGGGCCGGCGCGACCTCCGCGCCCCAGCTGATCTCCTGGTTCTTGTACTTCTCGAGGGACTTCTCCAGGGCGCCCGCGACGTCCGACTCGTTCTTGACGGATCCCCGGAAGAGCTCCTCGGAATCGGGATCGACGACGACCACGGCGGGCGCGCCCTTGATCTCGAACTGGTTGGCGAGCTTCTGGGTCCCCTTGACGAAGACGAACTCCCCGGACTTCTTGGCGACCGCTTCGGAGGTGAACGCACGGTTCACCGAGGCAACGGTCTTGCCTCAAGGCCCCGAGGCGCCTCAGGAGCTCCCGTTGGGATCCACCTTGTCGTTCTGGAACACGATGCAGACGGCCCTCCCGGTGACGGCCGACACCTTCAGGGCGTTGTCGTAGCCCTGCCAGGAGACGTCCGGCCCGCCGGCCGCCGCGAGGGCCAGGGCCAGGACCGCGAGCCCCAAACGTACAGGCATGAAAGACTCCTTAAATATCTTCCTCCCCGGAGAGGGGCATCCCTTGCCCCAATCCATATTATATACGCCGGAAAGCGCCCGTGTCGGATAATTCTGAAACTCCAGGATCGCTCCGCGGGGGCTCACCGCCCCTCGCGCGCGAAGTCGAGCAACGCGCGGACGTTCTCGGGCGGCGTCCCGCGGGGCACCTCGCAGCCGGCCCCCACGACGTACCGGCCGCCCGCCTCGCGGCGGCACTCCGCCAGGGCCTTCCGGATCGAGTCCGGGGTCCCGTTCTTGAGGACGCGCACGGGGTCGATGTTCCCCAGGAGGGCCGGCCCGGGCCCCATCTTTTCGCGCGCCTCCCCCACGGGGCTGTAATAGTCCAGGTCCACGATCTCGCAGGCGAGCTTCCCCATCCCCGCCAGGATCCGCCGCGTGTTGCCGCAGATGTGGAGCCGGACCCGGGCCCCCATGGCGTGGAGCCCGTCCACGAGCCGCTTCTCGTGCGCCCAGATGAACTCCTCGTAGATCGCCGGGCCCACGAGCGATGCGGCCGCGTCCCCCACGCCGATGAGCTCCGCCCCGGCCCGGACCTGCGCGCGGGCGAAGGCCAGTTCCATCTCGTTGGCGAAGGCGAAGAGGTCGCGGACGAATCCCGGGTCGTCGAAGAAGTCCGTCATGAGGGTGTTGATGCCGCGGAGGTCCGCCCCCATGGCGCAGGGGCCCTCGATCCAGCCCTCGATCATGCGGCCGCCCGCCCGTTCCTTGAAGAGCGCGGCGGCCTTCACGCGGTCGTGCATCCGGCCTCCGCCGAGGGGGTCCGGCGCCTTGAGGCGGGCGAGCGCCGCCTTGTCCCCGAGGAGCGCGCGCCCCTCGTCGATCGCGGGCGGCTGGTCGTCGAAGAAGCAGACGGCCCCGCCGCAGTCGGCCACCTCGCGGGCGGGGTCCGAGATGCACGACACGTAGTCGAAGTCGTAGGCCTCGGCCGCGGCGAGCTGGGCCTCCACGAGCGCGCGGAAATCCGTGACGTACCGCCGGTAGGGGATGCGGGCGTGGTCGGCGGCGAACATCATGGTGATCGGCATGAGGGGGAGGCGGTCGGCGGGGCGGCCTTCCAGCGCGGCCAGGATCCTCTCTCGTCCGGTCATGGGGTCTCTCAGCGGCCCAGCAGGGCCAGGCGCCTCTCCAGGGAGGCCACCCGCGCCCTCAGGCGCTCGATGGTGCGGAGCATCTCGCCGGGGCGCGCGCCGCCCGGCCCCGGCCGCAGGAGGGAGGCGAAGAGCTCCGGGGGGAGGGGCCGCTTGCGCCGCTTCTCCTTCTCCAGGAGGACCCGCGAGAGCGTGACCGTCGTGAGGTCGTCGTTCGTCACGTTGTCCACGACCCGGACCTCCTGCCCCTCGCGGACGATCCGCGCCAGGTCCTGGAGCCGGACGTAGCGCTTCATCGCCGTGTCGTAGAGCTTGCGGTTGGAGTATCTCTTGACGATCCTCATGGCCCCGGTCGCTTCGCTCGCGCCATGATGGCGCCTTGCGCCACGCGGGTCAACATCTATATAATGGCGGGCGAGGGAATCGGAATGACCCGGCGGACGAAGAGGCTGATCGGTCTCGCGGGGGGGATCGTCGCGGCGGCCCTGCTCTGGAGCCTGTCCGGCTCGGCCTGGGGCCGTTCCGGGAGCTTCCCCGTCGTCCGCAAGGCGCTCCAGACCGCCGCCGGCCTCCCGGGCGCGGGGGAAGGCACGTACCGCCTCTTCCTCAACGCGCCTCCCTCCGACATGCGCATGGCGGAGGTCATGGTGTCCAGCGACATCTTCCACGCCGTCCAGGAGGGCGACACGCTGGCGATCCGGATCCGCATCCTGCCCCCGGTGGGAATCGAGGCGATCGACTACGAGTCCCAGCGCCCCGGCGCGGCGGCCGTGCGTTGGAGCGAAGGCTATCCCTTCCTCTTCGCGGGGATCGGGGCCGCTGGCCTTGCGGCGGGCCTCGTCGTCACGGGCCTGGCCGGCCTGGCCGCCAGCCTCCTCAAGCTGAGCACCCCCCCGGACGCATAAGACTCACCACAAAGACACGAAGCACACAAAGCCGTTCTCATTCCCTTGCCGAGAGACGATGAGGCCCATCTTAGACACGAGATCGCTTCGTGCCCTTTGTGCCTTGGTGGTGAATCTTATCGGGCCGCCTCAAGGACCGCCTCCAGCACGAACCGGACCCCGGTCTTGACGCTCTCCACGCGCACGCGCTCGTTATGGTCGTGCAGGGTGTTCTCCTCCTCCGGCCCCGTGGGACAGGACCCGATCCCGTACGCCTGCACCCCCTTGAGCCGGAAGAAGCGCAGGTCCGTGGCCCCCGGCGACAGCCTCGGCGCCACCACCGCCCCCGGAGAGAATTTCCGGGCCACGGCCCCGAGCGTCCGGTACATCTCCGTCTGGAGCGACGAGGCCGGGGCGTCCACCCCGCGGTCCACCAGGAAGACCGCCGCGTCCACGTCCTTCCCTTCCCGCTTCCACCGGTCGATCGCCGCCGCGTCCCCCTCCACGACCTCGTACTTCTGGATCCCCAGGTGCCCCATCAGCGCCCTGATCAGGTCGTCGATCCTGTCCCCCGGCAGGAGGCGGACGTTGAAGTTGACCTCCGCCTCCGGCGGCAGGACGTTCTGGCGGATGCCCCCCTGGACGATCGTGGGGACGAAGGTGGACCTCAGCAGGGCGTTGAAGCGGGGCGCTTCGCACAGCTTCTCCGCGGCCGCCGGGTCCCCCGCGGCCGCCTTCTTCATCGCGTCCCGCCATTCGGCGTTCGCGGGGAGGTCCGCCAGCGCCGCCAGGCCCGCCGCCGCGGTCTCCGTCAGCCGCACCGGCGTCCTGAAGCGCTCCAGCTTCTCCAGCATCCTTCCCAGCGTGTAGATCGCGTTCGGCGCCGTGGGGACCGAGCTGTGCCCGCTCCGGCCGCGCACCCAGAGGCGGAAGTCGTTGTAGATCTTCTCCGCCGTCTCGATCCCGTACTCCACCACCTTCCCGTCCCGCAGAACGGCCCGGCCGCCCTCGCTCAGGACGAACTCGCAGGCGATCTTGTCCCAGTGCTTCTCGACCATCCAGCGGGCGCCGTGCGTCCCGCTGGACTCCTCGTCGGCGTTGAGCATCAGGACCACGTCGCGCGAGAGGGACGGCTTCGATCGCGCCAGGACCTTGAGGACCTGGACGAAGACCGCCGCGTCGTGCTTGTCGTCGAGCGCCCCCCGGCCCCAGACGAAGCCGTCGCGGACGGCGCCCGAGAGCGGCTCGACCTCCCACCGGGACGCGTCGAAGCTCACCACGTCCACGTGCGCCATGAGGAGGAGCGGCGGCTTCGCCCCCGTCCCCCGCCACCGCGCCACGAGGTTGCCCCGCCCCGGCGCCGCCTCGAGGATCTCCGAGGCGATCCCCTCCGCCGCGAGGAGCCCCTTGACGTAGAGGAGCAGGGCGGTCTCCCCCGCGTTCGGCTTCGGGGAGCCCGGCGGGGGCGGGTTGACGGTGTCGAACCGGATGAGTTCCCGGAGGAGGCGCACCGCCTCGTCCCCCTCGCGGTCCAGGTCCGGCCCCGCGGCCGGGGCGTCCGGCCGCGCCTTCGGAGCCCCGCAGCCCAGCAGAAACGCCAGCGCCAGGATCGCCGCCCGCTTCATGACGCGCCTCCCCGCAAAGACTGCGGGGATTGTAGACGTCCGCCGCCGGGGCCTGCAACACAAACCCTTGCGGCCCCCGCCCCGCGGCGTATCGCTTCGACGCCGGCTGGAAGTTCATCCGGTTGGCGCCGAAGGCCGAAAGGCCCATCGACGGGAAGCCGAGGGCCTTCGGACTTTGGGTGTACGGGGACGGAGAGGGAAACTCCCCGCGCCTGCGGTTCGTGGACTCGACGGGCCAGTGTTTCCAGCCGGCCGCGCCGCCGGTCGCCCGGAAGGGCTGGCGGTACGTCACCTTCGCGATGGACGGGACGGAGGCCGGCCACTGGGGGGGCGCCAACGACGGGGTGGTCCACTATCCGATCCGCTGGGACACGCTGTTCCTCCTGGACAGCGCGCGCCAGCAGAGGACGCAGGGGACGATCCACCTGGCGGGACCGATGGTGGTGTACGACTAGCCGCCCAGCGGGATCGTCCGCTCCACCTTGAAGGGCGTCTCCTCCGTCCGGGCGATGAGCGCGACCTCCGCCACGGTGAACGTGAGGGGCCTCCACCAGGAGCGGATCTCGGACAGTTGCGACTCGAGGAAGCGCGGCCCCCGGGCCTGGCCCACGCTGAGGTGCGGAACGAAGCCGTTCTCGAAGTTCGCGACCTCCCGGCATTCGGGGAACAGGGCCTGAAGGGCGGCCTGGACCTCCGCGAGGGGCGCCGCCGGCTGGGGGTCCAGCCACATCGTGAAGCGGTCGTATCCGTGCGCGAAGTGCCGGAACCTTTCGAGCGTCACCGGGAAGGGGGGGAATTCCCTGAGGGCCTCCGCGATCCGCGAGGCCGCCCCGTCGAAGGCCTCCCGCGGCAGGAAGGGATAGAGGAGGTTGACGTGCGGCATCCAGCGGTCGATCTTCTTGTCGTGCTTCAGGCGGATCCTCTGGATCGGCTCGCACAGGTCCGGCGGGGGGATCACCACCACCGCCGAGAGGTTCGTCTTCACGTCCGCCATTCCGAGGGTCCTCCGAGGCGCGGGGGAAGGGGTTCAGGGACGCTGACGCCAGAGGAGGGTGCACGAGTGGTCGGGATGCCTTCCCGCATGTTCGCTCCCGGCCGACCGGGCGTCCGAGGCGCTGTCCGACCACCGGCCCACGGCCGTCCGCTCGTCCATGCAGAAGGCGATGTACTGCAGGGGGACGGAGGCGTCGGCCTCCACGCTGAGGACGTCCTCGGGTCGGTCGTACGTGACCGGCCCCTCCGCGGGGCCGGAGCAGGAGACGGCCGCCAGGAGGAGGCCGAGGATCAGGAACCGGCGCATTTCAGTGCCCCTCCAAACCCCTTCGAAAGCGGGTGGATTCTATCACGCGGCCGAGCCCCCCCTCCAGCTTTTCCGGCCCGCCTGTTAACCCCGTCGCGACTCGACAGGGTTAACACTACTTGTCCGAGAGGCGGGCGCCGGGGATCGGGCGCTCCTGGGCGCCGCCGGGGAGCTGCCAGCCCACCGAGAGGTGGTCCCCTCCCCCGCCCTCCTTCTGCAGGGCCTCGATGTAGTAGCGGCGGCCCGCCTCGAGCTTGACGGGCTCGGACTTCTGGGACGGGACCTTGCCCCACTCGTTGTGGCCGGTCCACTCGGGCACCGAGCCGATCAGCTTCTTGTTGGCCGGATCCTCGTCGGTGCTGAGCCAGAGCTCGCTGTTGTCGTCGCTGGCGATCCAGAAGACGTACTGCCCGGTCCTGGGCGGATGGACGTAGCCGCGGATCCGCGTCCCGTAGTCGTTCGCCCACTCCACCGGCGCGTCGAAGACCTCCAAGAGGTCGCTCCCGGACGGCTTCTGGTTGAGCCGGCCCCGCAGGTCGTTGACGCTGGTCCCGCCGAAGCCGCTCCACCACTCCCGGAGGATCTTCCCCGTGGGGCGCTTCCCCCCCAGTCCCAGAGCGGCCTCGTCCGACCGCGCCTTTCCGAGTTCCTTCAACTCCGCATCCTTGGGCAATTCCTTGCGCAGCGACGTCACCAGGACCCGGGCGATCGCGGCCCCCTTGACCTCCGCCAGCAGGCGCACGGCCTTCGTCCCCGGCGATCCGTACTTGGGCAAAGGGAGGGGGACCCATTCGAAGCGCGTCGGCTCCTTCTTGCCCCCGTGCGCGGCGTGGCTGGGCTTGAGGTTCTGGACCGAGACCTTCACGAGCTGCGCGCAGTTGGCGTCCGGCTCCGCCTGGAGGATCTGCCGGGAATTCTTGGGGTCCGGCATGGTCAGCTCCGTGGCCTGCTGGTAGAAGGTGAAATTCTCCCTGCAGCACCCCCCCATCAGGACCCAACAGCGGTACTCCGTGCCCGGCAGGGCGGAGAACTCGAACTCCACGTAGTTCGTCTTGGCCACCAGGTCGTCCCCCGCGATCAGCGCATCCGTCCCCTTGGGGCTCAGGCCCGTCTTGAACGTCCCGCTCGGCACGAGGTCCGAGGGGAGGAAGTAGTACTCCTTCCCCGCCTCCTTGCGGGCCGCGAGGGACGCCTTGTTCCGGCGCACGAACGCCGTCTCGGCGAAGTCCGCAAGGAGTCCGTTCACCTTCTGGAGGCCCGCCCAGGTCTTGCCCGGCACGGCGATCTCCCGCGCGGCCTCGCAGAAGGCCTTCCGGGCCTCGGCCTCCTTCTTCGCCGCCTCGGTGTCGGTCCTCGCCCGCTCCTCGGCGAGACCCCGGGCGAACTCCCAGTACTTCTCGTGCACGGCGGGCCCGGGCCCGGGCACGTACTTCTTCGCGGCCTCGGCGTCGCCGTCCAGGAGACACAGGAAGGCCGCCAGGCGGGCGTCGGCGTCGGGCTTCCGGTCGGCGCGCGCGGCGAACACCTCCGCCAGGGAGGCTCCGCTCACCTCGCCGAACTCCACCACCACGGTCTCCTCCTCGGTCCTGAGGACGACCTGGTGCGGCCGGGCCTGGAAGACCGCCCCCTCGAACCGGCGCGGGTTTCCTCCCTCGTCCAGGAAGGCCAGGGCCAGCTTCTGCCCCGCGGGCCACTTCGCCAGGAGCTTCAGCGCCTCCCCGAGGGCGGCGTCCAGGAGGTTGGCCGCCTCGAGGTCCGCCGCCGCCTCCTGGCGCAGGTCGGCGTCATCGACCGCCCGCGAGGCGTTGACGATCTCCGAGGCCGCGGCGGTGAAATCGCGCGCCGAGGCGTGCCTCATCGCCTTCTCCCACCGCTCGCGGTAGGCCGCCGCGGCCGGCGGGAGGGCCGGCTTCGGGGCCGGCGCGGGCGCCTCCGGGCCGGGCGCGGGGGCGGGGGCCGGCGGCGGCGCGGGCGGCGCCATGGCGAACTCGGAATCGAAGTCGGCGAGGAAATTCCCCACCCCCCAGCGGCCCAGCCGCTCGCGCAGTCGCCCCAGCTCGTCGGCGTCGCCGCGGCCCTTCGCCTCGGCGGCCTTCTCCTTCACCTGCTGGAAGAGGGCCGCCGGCCGCTCGCGGACCTCCTTGATCCGGACGCCCACCCGGTCCTTCCAGGCCCGCGCGTTGAAGAGGGGCGCGGAGCGCTCGCAGGCGTCCAGGGCCGCCTTGAACTCCTCCCGTTCCAGCGGCCCCCGGAGCTCGCTCTCGAAGGCGATCCACTGGTTCTCGATGACGTCCTTCTGCCGCGCGGCGAGGGCGGCGAGTTCCTTGCGGGCCTCCTCGTGCCGGGGCGTCCCCTGGGCCTGGCGGACCGCCTCCTCCCAGGCGCGGACCTGGCCGTCGAAGTCGGCGGGATTGGAGCCGCAGAAATCCTGCGCCCTCTTGAGGGCCGCCTCGCCGGGCTTCAGCGGGGGCGCGGGCTTCACCGGATCCTCCGCCGCGCCGCCGGGCTCCTTCTTCCCCGAAAGCGCCAGGACGAGGACGACGACCAGGAGGAGCGCGCCCCCGCCGATGCCGGCGATCAGGGCGATCTTCCTCTTCGGGGAGGGGGCCTCTTCCGGCTCCTCGTCCTCCCCGGGCTCCTCGACTTTCTCGATCGGCCGGGTCATCCTCTGCGAGGGCGGCCGCGGGGGGGCCATCTTCATCCTCGCGGTCGATCCAGGCTTGGAGGCGCCGGGAGGGACGGGGAGCCGGGCGCTGGAGGCGGACCTGGCGGACCCGGCGATGATCCTCTCCCGCTCCTCGGGCGGCAGGGTCGGCAGGAGCTTCTTCGCGCAGTCGGCGCAGACACTGCTGTCGTGGATGTGGAAGGCCTTGCCCTTCTCGAAATCGGTGCCCGAGAGGCGCACCTGGCACTCGGAGCAGTAGACGATCTCGTGCCCCACGATTGAATTATACGATCCCCGGGCTTCGAGGAGAACACAACCGGGCGTGGCCGCCTACCGCAGGTAGACCCGGTAGTCGAGGCGGGGGAAGAGGTTGTCGCGGTTCTCCAGCTCCTTCAGCCACGGCTCGCTGAGGGACCCGCCGCGGATCGACTCGTAGAGGTGGTTGAACCGGTTGATGTGGTCGCACACCCGCCCCACCGCGTAGGGCACCGTGGTCCCGGTCTTCATGATGAACGGCCAGTCGCTCGCCTGCGCCAGGAGGAGCTCCCGCGCCGCCTGGTTGAGCGCCCGCCGCCGCAGGCCCCGCGCGTTCGGATGGCCCCGCGCCAGCTCCACCATCCGCTCCCCCATCTTGTGCAGGTGGCGGTAGGTCCAGTCGTTCGACCCGTTCAGCCACACCTCCCCGTACCCCTTGTAGCCCCAGCTCGACGTGCACGGCACGGCCACCTGGTTGGTGGGGTGCAGGGCCAGGTACTCCGACGGCGTGATCGGGACCACCGTCTCCTGGTCGTGCTGCATCTTGCGGAACAGGAAGTCCAGGAACGTCGGCCCCTCGAACCACCAGTGGCCGAAGAGCTCCGCGTCGTACGGCGCCACGATCAGCGGCGGCCGGTCCATCCGCGAGGAGAGGAACTCCACCTGCCGCTCCCGGTTGAACAGGAAGTTCGCCGCGTGCTGGGCCGCCCGCTCCCGCGCCACGTCCGGGTCGTACGGCGCCTTCTGGTCCAGCGGCACCCGCCGGTCCGTGATCCGGTAGTACTTGAACCCCGTGTAGTGCCGGAAGCCGTCCGGGTGGATGAACGGCCGGATGGTGTTGAGGTCGAGGTCGTACCCGATGTCCCGGTAGAAGTCCCGGTACGCCCCGTCCCCCGGATAGCCCTCCTGCGCGCTCCAGACCTGCTTGGAGCTCTCCACGTCCCGGCCGAACGCCGCCACTCCCGACGGGCAGTAGATCGGCGCGTACACCCCGTACTTCGGCCGCCGGTCCGCGAACAGCACCCCGTGCGTGTCCACGAAGAAGTACCGGATCCCGGACTCCTTCATCAGCTCGTCCACGCCGCGGACGTAGCCGCACTCCCCCAGCCACACCCCGCGCGGCCGGCGGCCGAACTGGCCCTCGTACTCCCGCGCCCCGAGCTCGAACTGCGCGTGGCAGGCCGCCCAGTTGCGGTCCGCCAGCGGCATGAACATGTGCGTCGCCGTGCAGGTGATGATCTCCAGGTTCCCCGACTCCTGGAAGCCCCGGAGCGCCCGCACGACGTCCCCGTGGTGCCGGCGGAACGTGTCCCGGATGTGCGCCATCCGGTCCCGGTACATCCGCGCCAGCCGGTGGAAGGTCCCGTCGTGGCGCGTGCGGTCCAGCTCCCGGTGCCCCAGGTCCACCAGCAGGTCCAGCCGCCGCGCGTAGCGCTCCAGCAGGAGGGTGTCGCGCATCATCGCCAGGAGGGTGGGCGAGAGCGACAGCGTCAGCCGGAAGTCCACGCCGTCCCGGCGGAGCCCCTCGAAGACGTGCACCAGCGGGATGTACGTCTCCGTCATCGCCTCGTAGAACCAGTTCTCCTCCAGGAAGTGGGAATGCTCGGGGTGGCGCACGTAGGGCAGGTGCGCGTGCAGGACCAGCGCCAGGTATCCCCGCGTCACGGCCGCACCTCGATCGAGGAGGGCTGGTGGATCTCGCTGGCCCCTCCCATCAGCGCCTCGCTGGCCCCCAGCCAGCCGCTCGCCCCCAGGAAGAGCCGCTCGCTCGCCCCCGCCCCGAGGGTTTCGCTGGCGCCCAGGGTGAGCGTCTCGCTGGCCCCCAGGAAGAACCGCTCCGAGGCCCCCCGGAAGAGGGTCTCCGAGGCCCCCGCCAGCAGAACCTCGCTGCCGCCGAGCCAGCGCCACTCGCTGGCCCCCTGGAGCAGGGCCTCGCTCGACCACGCCTCCCGCGCCAGCCGCGCCTCCGACCCCAGCGGGATCACCCACGCGCGGTAGCCCTGCACGATCCGGTAGACGACCACGTCGGTGAAGACCTTGACCGAGCCCTCCTCCGTCAGCCACGAGGCGCGCATCCCCCAGCGGTCCAGCACCCGGCGCCCGCCCGCGGCGTCCAGCCCGTGGAGGGTCACCCGCCACGGCCCGAAGACCACGCGCTCGCCCTTCTCGAACCGGATCACCCGCCGCTCCGCCTCCATCGTGAATTCGACACGGGCGAACGCGCCGGGCCCCACGAGGCTCCAGGCCCACGACTCCATGCGGAACGGCCCCGCCCACCGGACCCACCGCACCACGCGGCCCCCCATCTCCGTCACCGTCCACTCGGAGCGCGTCCAGCCCTCCCCGACGAGCGCGCCCAGGAAGCGCTCCAGGTCCCCCTGCGGGACGCCGAACGCGTCCCCGCCGCCCGAGGCGGCGAACGTCCAGGGCCGCGGGACGTAGCGGTGGCGGTACTCGCGGTAGTTCCAGTCGGGCGGGACGGTCATCCAATCCTGGCGGGTCTCCGGCGAGACCGAATCCCGCGGGGTCTCCACGGCCCCGGAGCGGGCGATCGGGGCGAACCGGCCGTCGGGGCCCTTGACGCCGATGTCCACGTGGAACGCGGAGGCGGGCCGGTTCACGGGGATGTAGTAGTTGTTGGCCGCGCGGTCCACGGGAATGTCCCAGGAGGTGTTCGCGTTGAACCCGTCGAACATCTTGAACGAGGTGTCGTAGACGCGCAGGGCACAGCCCGCGTGGGGCGCGCCGGCCCGCTCGCGGGCCCGGGCGAGGCCGCCGTCGGTGACCTCCCAGTAGGCGAAGATCCAGTGAGGGTCGCGGGCCATGGCGGTGATGCGGTCTTCCCCGTACCCCCAGGGGATGTTCCCGAGCGCCGGGGGGGCGGCGGGCTGGAGGTCCAGCGTCTCGGCCGGGGGCCGCGGCGGCGGCGCGGGGACGGGTGCGGCGGGCTTCGGCGCGGGACGGGCCCGGCCCTTCTTCCGGGGAAGGGCGGCGGCGGTCCTTCTGGCGCGTTTTCGGGGAGGCATCAGGGAGCAGTATTTAATCACCGGCCCCGCGGGGGATCAAGGCGAATTCTTGACGGGGCCGCCCCGATTTCCAATCATTAAACCCGGAGGACATGAATAATGGCCAACCGCGGCGCGCTCCGCCTGAAGGTCGCCCAGGCCCAGCAGCAGGACGTGGGCAAGGGGATCGTCCGCATCGGCCGCGCCCGGATCGAGTCTCTCGTGCTGGAGCGCGGCGACGTCATCGAGGTCCAGGGCAAGCGGAGCGCCGCGGCGATCGCGGTCCCCGCCAGCCCCGAGGACGAGGGACTGGACCTGTTGTAATCCCCCGGGAAATCCCTATACTTGAGGCCTCAAGGACCGGGGGTTCCGCCGGGGGAGAACCCGCGCGGCGGCGGGGGGCGGCACATAACTTCTGTGTATGTAATATAATTGTTGGGCTTCCCCCCGGCTTCGGAAGTATAATATCTGCGCGGCCTTGGAATGAAGCCGAGGGTTGTCGAGATCGTCCTGAAGCGGTGCCTGGGGCTCCGCCCCGGGGAGCCCGTCCTCGTGGTGACGGACCCCGGGATGGAGGCCGCGGCCCGCGCCTTCCAGGCCCACGCCCTGGCGATGGGCGCGGAGGCCACCCTCCTCTCCATGCCCCCCCGGCGCGCCCACGGCGAGGAGCCCCCCCTCCTCGTGGCCGAGGCCCTCAAGTCCTGCCCCGCCGCGGTCCTGCTGACCTCCTTCTCGCTCACCCACACGGAGGCGCGGCGGGTGGCCGCCGAGAAGCACGGCCTCCGCGCGGTCTCCATGCCCGGGGCCGACCCCGCCCGCCTGGAGGCCCTCCTGGACATCGACTACGACGAACTCCGGGCCCGGTGCGAGGAACTCGCCCGCCTCCTGGAAGGCGCCCGCCGCGTGCGCCTGACCTCCGCCGCGGGGACCGACCTCTCCTTCGAGATCGCCGGCCGCCCCGTCTTCCGCGACGGCGGGGACCTCTCGCGGCCCGGCGCCTTCGGGAACCTCCCCGCCGGCGAGGTCTGCGTGGCCCCCCTGGAGGGGACCGCCGAGGGCACCGTCCGCGTGGACGGCTCCATCGGCGGGCTCGGCCTCGCCCTCGAGCCGGTGACGCTCCGCTTCGCCGGCGGCCGCGCCGTCGAGGCGGGCGACGAGCGCCTCCGCGCCCTCATCGAGGCCCACGGCCCGGAGGCCGCGGGGCTCGCGGAGTTCGGCATCGGCGCCAATCCCCGCGCCGCGGTCATGGGCAACGTCCTGGAGGACGAGAAGGCCATCGGCACCGCCCACGTGGCGCTCGGGGCCAACCACGCCCTCGGCGGCGCCGTCCGCATCCCCTTCCACGTGGACCTGGTCCTCCGCTCCGCGCGCGTCGAGGTCGACGGCCGCCCCATCCCCGGGAAGTTCCTCACCCCCCTGGGCCCCCCCGCCGCGACCGACCCCGCCGCCCTCGACCTCGAGTCGCTCGAGGTCTACAAGTCCCTCTTCGAGAACTCCAACGACGCCCAGTACGTCCTGGACATGCAGACCCAGCGGTTCCTCGAGGTCAACGCCGGCTTCAAGAACCTGACGGGCTACTCCCGCGAGGACCTCGTCAGCGGCGCGGTCACGGCCCCCAAGCTCGTGGCGCGCGAATCGATCCCCACCTTCTACCAGAAGCACGAGACCCGCCGGATGACCCCCTCCGAGCGGTACGACCTCAAGATCCTCACCCGCTCCGGCGAGAAGAAGCCCGTGGAGCTCTCCGTCCGCCGCATCACCCTGGGGGGCCGCGACGTCGTCGTGGGCGCCATCCGCGACCTCACCCAGCGCAAGAAGCTCGAACAGGAGATGTGGGAGAAGATCGAGGAGCTCGGCCACGCCAACAACCGGATCTACGCCCTCACCGAGAAGATCCGCCGCGTGCCGGAGCTCACCCCCCGCCTCCTGCACATCGCCGACGAGGAGGAGCTCCTGGAGCGCACCGCCCAGCTCCTCTGCGCCCGCGAGGGCCTGGGCTACGCGGACGTGAACTTCTACCTCCTCCGCGAGGACGCCCTCGAGCTGGTCCACTCCACCGTCAAGACCCGCAAGCGCAAGGTCCCCCTCTCGGCCGACCAGCGCCTCGTGCGGGTCTTCAAGGGCGACGAGCCGGGAGGCATGACCGACCGCGACGCGATGCTCCCCCTCAAGGGCCGCGAGCGGAACATCGGCGTCCTGGAGGTCTTCTTCCACCCCAAGGAGATCGAGCTCCTCCGGGGCAACGACCGCGCCCTCAAGGGCTACCGCGACCTCCTCGAGACGCTCTCCAACGTCATCGGCCTGCTCGTCGACAACCTCCACCTCTACGAGACGGTCCGCCGCCAGTCCATCGTGGACCACCTCACCGGCGTCTACAACCGCCGCTTCCTCGACCAGAAGCTCGCCGAGGAGATCAGCCGCGCCTCCCGCTACGGCCGCGACCTCACGCTCATCATGCTCGACGTCGACCGCTTCAAGGAGATCAACGACCGGATGAGCTACAAGCAGGGGGACCTCGTGCTCGTGGAGACCGCCCGCCTCTTCCGCTCCCAGACGCGGGACGCCGACGTGGTCTGCCGCTACGGCGGCGACGAGTTCGTCCTCCTCCTCCCCGAGACCGGCTACGAGCAGGCCCTCGCCAAGGCGGAGAGCCTCCGGCTGGCGGTCCGCGGCCGGGACTTCACCAACACGATCGACCCCGCCAAGCCCCTCCGCCTCACCCTCTCCATCGGGGTCACCGCCTTCCATCCCGAGATCCGCAGTGCCGACGAGGTCCTGCGGGCCGCCGACGAGGCCCTCCACCACGCCAAGCGCTCCGGCCGCGACCGGGTCACCGGCACCTTCAAGGGCGTGCGCACCGCCGCCGGGGGAGAAGGGATTTAGCCATTGGGCGATTGAGTCATTGAGGGTCCCCCCCTATGCCCCCCGGGGGGGAGGAACAACAGACTCCTCGATCGCCTTGGGGATCACCCTCGTGGATTGGGGGATCTCCACAATGACCCAATCCCCTAGAACACCACGTCCAGCCCGCTCGACAGGAAGAGGTCGCCCGACTCCTCCGTGAGGCCCGTCCCGAGCTGGCCGCTGAGGAACGCCGAGGCCGTGAGCTTGTAGCGGGCGCCCGCCGAGACGGTCAGGACCGTGAGGCCGTCCAGGACCGAGAGCTCCCCGAACGCCCCCGTGTTGAACTCGAACTGGGCCAGCAGGGCGAGCCTCTCGTGCACCTTCAGCGCCGCCGCCAGGCCCCCGTGGAAGTAGGGGTCGAGCCCGTCGCCCTCGCTGAAGAGCCCGGCGTCCCCGACGGGAAGGACGAGCCCCGCGTTCAGCGTCAGCGTGAAGTCCTTCCAGCGCTTGGTGAGGATCCCCGAGAGGCCGATGTCGATCGAATCCGTCGACAAGAAGTCCTCGTCGCTGGCCAGCGGAAACTTGATCTCCGCGAGGACCCCGAAGTCCGCGAAGCCGGCACTGCCCGTGAACTTCCCGCGCGCCACCAGGCTCTCGAACCCGAAGGCCCGCTCGCCCGAGGGGACGACCTGCCGGCCCCCCTCCCAGACGCGGATGAGGTTGTCGCCCCCCTGCCCCACCTCCCCCGTGGTGAGCCGCAGGCCCGCCAGGAGCTGGTCCGAGATCCCGTAGTCGACCTCCAGGCTCTGGGTGAGGAACGCGGCGTTGAACGCGCTCTCGCCCCCCTCCCCGCTGGAGCTCCAGTCGGCCGAGGAGATGTCCAGCATCCCCCGCACCAGCCACGCGCCGGCGGGCAGGACGAGGGCCTCCTCCAGCGGCGGGGTGTTCAGGAGCCCCGACCAGCAGTTGTTCCGCGGGCCGTGGTAGGGGCCCATGGCCAGGTACGGCCAGGGGTCCTTGGGCTTGCCCCGCACGGCCGAGGGCCGCTCCGGGCGCGGCGTGGGCCCCTCCTGGCGCGCCGTCCCGTTGGTCGGCCGCCGGGGCTCCTCCGCCCGCGGGGCCTGGGGAGCCGGCGCGGAAGGCGCCCGGCGGGCCTTCTCCACGGGGGCCTCGCCGGCCCAGCCGTAGCGCTTCGCCTGGGTCCAGGCCTCGTTCGAGGCGGTGACCTTGCCCTCCTCGAAGTAGACCTCCGCGGTGATCGCCCAGGCCTCGGCCAGGCAACGGTTCATCTCGGCCACGTTGCCCTTCCGGTTCTCCTGGTCGGCTCGCGTGAAGAGCTCCTGGACGCGCTTGCGCTTGTCCTGCTCCGCGGCCGCGGGGTCGCCCGGCATCGCCGAGCGCAGAAACAGCAGGACGATCGAGCTCACGTTCCCTCCTCGGTTTCCCTACACCCGGACGAATCCCCTCCGGCGCCGCAGGGGGAACGCCGCCAGCAGCAGCAGCGCCCCGAGCCCCACCAGCGCCCACCCGCCGCCTCCCGCCGCCGGGCGGTCCGCCACGGACGCCAGGAAGCATTCCCGGTTCTCGCTCCCGCCCGCGTCCACGGCGATCGTGATCGTGAACTGCCTCTGGGCCGTCCTCCCCAGGCTGTCCGTGGCCTGGGCCATGAAGGTGGACGTCCCGAGCGCCACGGGCTGGCCGGAGATGAGGCCCGTCGCCGGGTCAAGCGACAGGCCGCCCGGCAGGGAGCCCGAGACGACCGTCCACTGGACCGGCGGCACCTCGCCCGAGGTCGCCAGCGTGGCCGAGTACGCCGACGTCAGCGACCCGTTCGGCAGGCCCGCCGTGGTGATCAGCAGGGGGTTCAGGACCTCCAGCGTCAGCGCCGCGGAATCCGCGGTCGCCGGGATGGAGTCCGTCACCCGGAACGTCAGGTTCACGGCCGTCCCCGCCGCGGTCGGCGTGCCGGAGATCGTCCCGGTCGCCCCGTCGAGCGCGAGCCCGGCCGGGAGGACGCCGGTCAACGGGCTCCAGGTGTAGGGGGGCGTGCCGCCCACCGCCTGGAGGATCGTCGAATACGGCACGCCCACCTCCCCGCGCGGCAGCTGGTTGGTCACGACCGCCAGCGCGACGGCGTCCAGGACCGTCAGGGTGAAGGGCTTCGTCCCCGCGATGCCGTTGGCGTCCGTGGCCTGGACGGTGAAGCCGGCGACTCCGGCCACCCCGGTGCTCGTCCCGCCGATCGTGCCCGTGGCGGGATTGAGCGCGAGGTTCCCGGGGAGCGCCCCCGCCGAGATCGACCACACCAGGGGCAGGGTCCCGCCCGCGGCCTGAAGCTGGACGAAGTAACTGCTGTTGGCGGGCGCGGAAGGCAGAGGGCTCGCCGTGGAGATCGAGGGCGCGGGGTTCACCGTGAGGGAGAAGCCCTCCGTGTCGGTCGCCGGCGGGACGGCGGAGTCCGAGGCCTCCACGGTGAAGCCGAAGACGCCCGCCTCGGTGGGCGTGCCGGAGAGCAGGCCCGCGCCGGAGAGCGTCATCCCCAGGGGGAGACTGCCGGTCCTGACGGTCCAGCCCGCGTAGGGAGGCGTCCCGCCGGTCGCGGTGAGCGTCGTGTTCGGATAGGCCGCGCCGACGGTCCCGGCCGCCAGGGTTGCCGGCGCGATCGCCAGCGGCGCGCCGGCCGCGGCGACGACGACCGTGTACGCCTGGGTGTCCGTGGTGTTCACGCTGTCCCGGGCCTGGACGGTGAAGTTGAAGGTGCCCGCCGCGCTCGGCGTCCCGGAGAGGGTCGCCGTCCGGCCGGTCCCGGAGAGCGCCAGCCCCGTGGGCAGGGCGCCCGCGACCGTGGACCAGGTGAAGGGCGTCACGCCGCCCGTGGCCTCGATCGGCTGGCTGTAGGCGGAGCCCACCGATCCGCCGGCCAGGGTGAGGGTGGTGATCGTCACCGGGTTCGGGGCGATGATCACCGAGAAGGGGGCGGAGGCCTGGACCAACAGCGAGTCCTGGACCCGGATCGTGAAGCTGAAGGTGCCCGCCGCGGTCGGCGCGCCGGGCATCCGGCCCGTGGCGGCCGCGCGCGCGAGGACCGTG
>CAYNDR010000022.1:8189-33113 GCA_964395295.1 uncultured Planctomycetales bacterium | reverse complement strand
GGGCCAGAAGGGCATCCAGCCGGAGCCCCTCCCCGAGGGATGGCACTGGCGGAATCCGTACACCTGGGACTGGAAGACCGAGGACCAGGTGGGGATCCCGCCGGGGAAAGTGGGCGTGAAGATCCGCAATTTCGGCGCGCCCCTGCCGCCGGGGGCGGTGATCGCCGAAGACGGACAGAAGGGCATCGTGCGCGACGTGCTCCGCCCCGGGCGGTACGTCATCAATCCCTTCGCCTACCGGATCAAGCTGTACGACGCGGTCAGCGTGGACCCCGGCCACGTGGGGGTGAGGATCCTGGTCTCGGGGCGGGAGCCCGCAAACCCCAACGAGTTCCTCGTGGAGGAGGGGGAGCGCGGCGTCCAGAAGCGGACGGAGCCGCCGGGGACCTACTACCTCAATCCCTTCATCGAGCAGATCGTCCCCGTGGACGCCCGTTCCCACCGCTTCGACATGACGGGCGAGAAGATCATCAGGTTCCCCTCCCTGGACGGATTCGACATCACGATGGAGGGGACCATCGAGTGGTTCATCAATCCCGAGCGCCTCCCCGAGGTCTTCGTGAAGTACGTGGACAAGCGGGACGTCATCACCTGCGTGGTCGAGGAGATCATCCTTCCCAACACGCGCACCTTCAGCCGCATCGAGGGATCGAAGCACCTGGCGCGCGATTTCATCGGCGGCCTCACCCGGGAGAAGTTCCAGGAGCAGTTCCTGTCGGGCGTGAAGAAGAGCTGCGCGGCGCAGGGGATCATGATCCAGTCCGCGCTCGTCAAGCAGACCACGCCTCCGGACGCCATCGCCAGGCCCATCAAGGACCGCGAGATCGCCATCCGCCTCAGCGAGATGTACGAGCAGGAGAAGGAACGCGAGCGCCAGCAGAAACTCCTCTCCATGGAGGAGAAGATAAAGGAGCGGAAGACCCTCACCACCCTGGCCACGGCGGACGTGTCGGTGGCGGTCACGCGCGCCAACCAGGAGAAGGAGGTGGCGGTCATCGAGGCGAACCGGAAGCTCGAGGTGGCAAAGCTCCAGCTGCAGGCGGCCCGGAACCAGGCCGAGGCGAAGGTGGCCGAAGGCAAGGCCCGGGCCGAGGTGATCGTCTTCAGGAACGCGGCGGAGGCCCAGGGCCTCAAGAACTCCGTCGCCGCCTTCGGCGACGGCCACACGTACGTGCGCTACCTCATGAACCAGAAGCTGGCCCCCTCGATCAACTACATCCTGTCCAACACCGACGGGCCCTTCGCCGACTTCATCCGGCGGGTCCTCGAGGGGGGGAGGGCCGCCCCGAGGCCCCCCGCGGCGCCGGCGAGGCAGTGAGGAGGATACGGAGATGAAGAAGAACCTGATCGCGTCGTTCGGCATCCTCCTGGCGATCTTCCTGGTCTTCTACCTGGGGATCTGGGAGTGGATGATCTGCCGCGTCTACGTCGAGCAGGACGAGATCCTCGTCGTCACGTCCAAATTCGGCGCGGTGAACCCGGACCCCGACTCCTCCCGCGTCGTCCCCGAGGGGACCAAGGGCGTGCGGCGCGATGTCCGCGCCGAGGGGCGCCACTTCTACAATCCCGTGGAGTACAACGCGGTCGTCCAGTCCAAAACGATCGATCTCGCGCCCGAGCAGATCGGATTGGTGGAATCCATGAGCGGCAAGACCCTCCCGGCGGGGGAGTTCCTGGCGGACGAGGGCTTCAAGGGAATCGTGAGGCACCCGCTGACGCCCGGGAAGTGGCGGCTCAATCCGTTCGCCTTCAAGGTCACCCCGATCCAGGCCACGATCGTCCAGCCCGGCTCGGTGGGCTGCGTCACGGCCCTGGCGGGAAAGCCGCCTCCCGAAGGCCAGCTGGCCGACGAGGGCCAGCGCGGCATCCGGAAGAAGGTGCTCCAGCCGGGGATGTACTACCTCAACCCGCGCGAGTTCAAGGTCGACCACGTGGAGATCGGCTACAGCCAGATCACGATGGAGCACGTCTCCTTCCCGTCGAAGGACGGATTCACGATCCAGCTGGACATCTCCGTGGTCTGGGGCGTCCAGCCCAAGGACGTGCCCCTCATCATCAACCGGTTCGGGAACATCGAGGCCGTGATCGACAAGATCATCCGCCCGCAGGTGGAGTCCATCTGCCGCATCGAGGGGTCCAAGTACGGCGCCAAGGACTTCATCGAGGGGACCACGCGCGAGCAGTTCCAGACGACCTTCACCGACCAGCTCGTCCAGGAGGCCAAGAGCCGCAGCATCGACGTCCTGATCGGCCTGGTGCGCGACATCCAGGTGCCCCTCGAGCTGCGCGAGCCGATCCAGAAGTCCAAGATCGCCGCCGAGGAACAGCTCACCAAGGAGGAGCAGAGGAAGACCCAGATCGTGCAGAACGAGCTCGAGGAGCTGAAGGCGGAGGTGACCCGCGGCGTCCGCGAGGTGGCCGCCGAGACGGAGAAGACGATCGCGAACATCCGCGCGGAAGGGGACAAGAAGATCGCCACGATCGCCGGGGACCTGGAGGTCGCCGTGGCCGAGATCCAGAAGAAAGTGGCGGAGATCGAGGCCCAGCGCCAGCTGATCCTGGGCAAGGCGGAGGCCGACGTCATCGAGCTCGTCCAGAAGGCCGAGGCCGACAAGTTCCAGAAGAACGTGGGCGCGCTGGGCGATCCGGAGGCCTATGCCGATTACATCTTCGCCACGCGCCTGCCGGACGACCTGAAGATTCATCTCCGCTACGCGGGCCAGGGGACGTTCTGGACGGACCTGCCGCCGGGGGGCCGGGCGCTCGAGGACGCGGCCGCGCGGAAGATCCTGGAATCGAGCCAGAAGGAACCGCCGAAGAAATGAGCCATGGAAGAGGATAGGAACGGCATGGGGGACCCGGAGGAGGCCCGGCCGCCCTGCCGGCCGCCGGCGGAATCCCTCTGGTGGCTCGCGGGGCCGTTCTTCATCGTGGGGGTCTTCCTGATCTCCTACGTCGCCGTCGGGATGAGGTTCCTGGCGCCCTCGCTCCGGATCCTGGCCGGCGTGGGAGGATTCCTCCTGGCGGCGGCGGCCGGCCGCGGGATATCGCGCCCCTTCCCCACGGCGTTCTTATGGGGAGGCCTCTTCTGGGCCTACGCGGCCCGGGGGATCCACTGGTCCGCCGTGGCGGGGGGCCTCGCCGTGGCCCTGATCGGGGCGCTCGGATACGGGCTGAAGCGCGGGCGCCGGCCCGGCGCTTGGAACGCCTGAAAAAACGACCTTTTCTCACCACAAAGACACGAAGGACACCAAGTATCCCAAAGATGAAATTGAGTTATTATTCATCCCCCCTGGCCCCCCCGGGGGGGGAGGGGGGAAGCCCCCATCCAGGATTTCCTTGTGGATCCTTTGTGGTCTTCGTGCCTTTGTGGTGAATATTGTTTGGAACTCTCAGAAGTTATACTGCACGAAGAAGGACACCCGGTTGTCCGTGCCTTCGTAGTCCCCTCCGCGCCAGAGCGTGATCCAGCGGGTGTAGTCCAGGCCGAACAGGAGCCCGCCGCCCGGGCTGACGCGGTTGCAGACATAGAAGGTGCTGTTGTCTTCGACCCCGCTGACGGGCGAGGCCGACAGCGTCGTCGAGACATCCTTGTTGACGGGATTGTCGTGCGAAGTCCCCAGGACCAGGGTGTATCCGTCCAGGAGCTTCGCCAGGACCTCCACCCAGAAGCCGCGGGACTCGATCTCCTCCGCATCGCCGTCCACGAAGGCGATCCCCTGGCCGATGCCGCCGCGGATGTCGTTCACGTTCCTGCCCTGCCAGGCCTCCCCGCGGACCTCGAGGAAATCCAGGAGCGGGAGCGTCACGTCGATCCCGAACGCGGTACTGCGGAAGTCGTCCTCGTCCTCTCCGGGCCAGGCGGCGGGGATCGTGTCGAGGTGCTCCTCGGCATAGTAGCCCCAGCCGCCGATCTCGAAGCTCTTCTTCTCCAGCCAGAAACAGGGACCCTTGAAGGCGAGGCGGCCCTGGAAGGACGGAAGGCCGGAGGCCTCGCCGTCGCGGGTGGTGCCGCCGTCGATGTTGTCGCAGTCGTCCGCCCCGCTCAGGCCCGCCTCGGCCTGGAGGATGAGGGTGCCGGGACCGGCTTCGGGGCGGAAGTCCGCCATCACCATGGGCCGGCGGTCGCCGAGGTTGCCCGCGCCCCACATCACGAAGTCGCCGTTGGCGGTGGGGATGAGGGGGGCGGCGACGTCCCAGGTCTGCCCCGCCAGCACGGAGAACCGCTCCCAGGAGAGATTCACGTAGGCCTGCCGCATGCGGATCACTCCCCGGGAGATCGCGATGGCCTCGCTGCCGCCGTTGGCGAGGAAATCGAACTCGATCTTGCCCAGGGCCCGGGCGTCCCCGAGGGCCGCGACGGGGGGGCCGGCGACGTCCACCCCGAAGCGCGTGTTGCGGGCGTGGATCGTGAAGTCCTCGGAGTCCTTCTCCTCGAAGGCGGCCCCCGGCAGAGGCAGGTCCTCCTCCGGCTTGATGAAGACGATCAACTGGGTGTTGTTGGGGTGGGAATCGTCGTAGTGGGCGTCCACGCGGATGAAGCCGTAGAACTTGATCGCCCAGTCGCCCACGGCGAACTCCAGACCCTTCCTGGCGGGCGGGGCCGGGGGGGGCGCCTGTTCCTGGGCGGGGGGGGCGGCGGCTTGCGCCTCGGCGCGCGACGCCGCCAAAAGGCCGACGAGGACTCCCGTTGCGATCTCGCAGGTGATGGCTCTGAGCACATGCCCTCCGATGGAATGGGGGGATCCGGGAAGGCCGGCTCCCCGGCCGTGCCGCGGATCCGCGCGGGCCGCAAGACCCTCTTATCAGAGAACCGTGATGATCAAGGTATAAGTTACTAGAACTACATTAATATCTGTACTTACATTAGTCAAGGAATATCGCGCCAGGGGGCCGCCCGGGCCCCGGGACGCGGGCCGATCGGCGGGACTCGTGGTATAATGGCTCCCTGGAGCGGGCCCCTAACCTCGGAGGAAGCCATGCCGGACAAGGACGATCCGATCGCGAAGCTCCAGAAGGAGCTGGAGGAACTCAAGGCGCGCCGCCCCGAGCACTGCAGTGGAAGGGAGGGCTTCGTCGGCGTCCATCGCGCCTCCCCCGAACTGCTGGAGAAGATCGAGGAGATCGAGGAGAAGATCAGGGACCTCAAGGAGAAGGCCAGGCAGGCCCCCGGGCGCCCCTCGGGCCGCCAGCCCACCCGGCCGAGCTGAGGCCGGGAGCGGACCCGATCGCCCATGCCGCTCGACGCCGACCTCTACCTGGGCCGGATCGACTGGGCCCGCTACGCCGGGGCGGAGACGTGCGCCGCCTGCCGGGTCGATTCCCCGGAGGAATTCCTCGACCGGCTCCGGTCCGGCCGGGTCCGCCCCGGCCAGTGCCCCCACTGGCCCCCCGAACGCGTCCAGGCGTTCCGGGCGGCCCTCGACGGCGGCCGCCTCCTGCCCGCCATCCCGTCGCTCGACGCCCCCCGCCCCGCGCCGTCCGGCCTGGTCGAGCTGAACGGCCCCGCCGCCTCCTCGCCGGTGCTGGTCACCGGCAACTCCCGCCTGACCCACGAGGTCCTCCTGGCCGTCCTCTCCACGACCGCCGCGCCGATGCGCCTGCTGGCCGTGGACACCGGCGGCCACACGGTCGACATGTCCCTGGTCTACGGGACGCTCAACGCCGACACGGTGGCCCAAGCCCTCCGGGCCGCGGAGGCCGGGGCGGGGCGGATCATCCTCCCCGGCCTCGCCGGGCCGCTCGCGGCGCCCGTCTCCGAGAGCCTCGGCCGCCCCGTCGAGGTCGGCCCCGTCTGCGCCGCCGAACTCCCCCTCTTCTTCGGGCCGGATTGGCGCCGGTGAGGTAGAATGCGGGGACCGGCGCGGCCCCGGCCTTTCAGGAGACCGACCGATGAAAGTCACCGACCTCTGGAAACCGGGGAACAAGCCGACCCTCTCCTTCGAGCTCTTCCCCGCCCGGTCGCCCAAGGCCGCGGCGGAACTCGACAGGACCATCGACGCGCTGGCGGGCCTGAGGCCGGACTTCGTCTCCGTGACCTTCGGGGCCGGCGGCTCCACCCGGGAGGGGTCGCGCCAGCTCGTGGAGAAGCTGAAGCGCCAGAAGGGCCTCGACGTCGTCGCCTACTTCGCCGGGCACGGCCTGGGGCCGGACGACATCCGGTCCGTCCTGGACGCCTACCAGGCGCTCGGCGTGGAGAACCTCCTGGCGGTCCGAGGCGACCCGCCGAAGGAAGAGGGCTTCAAGCCGCACCCCGCCGCCTTCGCGCACGCGTCCGACCTGGTGGCGTTCCTCCGGCCGCGCTACCGCTTCTGCCTCGGCGTGGCCGGCTACCCCGAGGGGCACATCGAGGCCTCCGACAGGAAGAAGGACCTCGATTACCTGAAGCTCAAGGTGGACCAGGGGGCGGAATTCATCATCTGCAATTATTTCTACGACAACCGCTACTTCTTCGGCTTCATGGAGCACTGCCGGGCCGCGGGCCTCCGCGTCCCGATCCTGCCGGGGGTCATGCCGATCTACAGCGTCAAGATGATGGAGATGCTCGCCGGGATCTGCGGGGCCACGATCACCGACGAGGTGCGCCGGGGGATCGCCGCCCTGCCGGAGGGGGACAAGGAGGCGCTGGCGTCGTTCGGGATCGACTTCGCGGCGCGCCAGTGCCGGGGCCTCATCGAGGGCGGGGCGCCGGGCCTCCACCTCTACACGATGGACCAGAGCCGGGCGGCGGCGGGGATCGCCGCGCGCCTGCGGGCCGAGGGCCTCCTGCGGCCGTGACGCGCAGGGATACCGGCTTCCCCCGCTTGACTAATCCTTCGTCCTCTGCACCTCCACCCCCTTCTGCTTCCTTTCCACGTTTTCCATGTAAAGGCCCTCGACCGACTTGTTCAGCTCCTTGAGCTGCTCCTGGAGGGCGTCCATCTGGGCGGGGACGACCGTCTGGGCGGCCCGCTGCTGCTGGATGGCAGGGCTGAGCGGCGTCTGGCCCCGGTACATCGCCACGTGGCCGTCCTTCTCCGCCACCACCATCGCCGTCCCGTGGATGTCCTGCGCCTCCCAGATGCCCCGCAGGTCCGTCTTGTCGCTGGCGATCTGCTGGTCGGCGGTCCCGAAGATCGTGACCTTGACCCCCTCCGCGAAGGCGTTGGCCGCGACGTTCGAGACGTTGACCCGGACGGTCCCGTCCCGGCCCTCCTGGACCGCCATCGCCAGGTCGCTCCGCAGGAGGAGCCCGCCGGCGAAGAAGTCCCCGGCCTTCACGTTCACCACGTAGGCGCCGGGGTCCTTGAGGTCGAGCGCCAGCTTCTGCCGCTCCCGCCGGCGCGCGTTCGGCACGTCCAGCTTGAACGCCCGGTCCAGGACCGGCTTGATCCCCGCCACCTCGATCGAGGAGGCGGTGGCCTGCCCCTTCCGCCGCAGCATGAGCGTCGGGAGGTCCACCTTGTAGGCCCGCACCTGCGCGGCGCCCACGCCCGAGTGCTCCAGCTCGATCTCCGCCGGCCTCGCCAGGGGCGCCACCGTCACCTCCGGCACCGAGATCGCCTCCCGTTCCAGGAACGCAATCGAGCGCGCCGCGTCGGGCGACGTGCCCTTCAGCTTCTTGTAGTTCTCCAGCGCCTTGTCGAGGTCTCCCTTGGCGTGGAAGATCTGCGCCTTCATGAGCACCGCCCGGTCGCGCATCACGCCGGGGCCGGGATTCCCCTGGGGGCCGTAATCGAACGTCTCCAGCCGCTCGCAGAGGACGAGCGCGTCGTCGAACCGGCGCTGGCCGAAACAGGCGAACGCGGCCGTGTAGTCGAATCCGTCCAGGTGCCTCGACTTCGGGTGCCGCGCCGCCGCCGCGCGCGCCGCGCGCTCCGCCGCCGCGTGGTTCCCCGCCTCGAGATGCGCGCTCCCCAGCGTGAGCGCCGTGCGGTCGGCGTCCGGGTCCGAGGGGAACCAGGCCAGCGTCCGCTCCAGGGCCGCGACGCACTCCTTCAGCGTCTCCCCGCGGGTCAGCGTCTTCCCGTCCTTGTCGGCCGCCAGCGGCGCCCCTGGGGCCGCCCAGTAGAGCTTCACCGCCAGCCCGTAGAGCATCTCCCGGTTGAGCGGGGTGTCCGGATACTCCGAGAGGAGGCGCTTCATCTCCTCCACGGCCTGCCGCGCGCGGCCGAGGCCGTCGAGCGCGCCCACCACGTTCGCCTCCTGGAGGAAATAGGCGTCGCACGTCCCCGAATAGACCTGCATCGCCCGCTCGTGCTCGTTCGCCGCCGCGTAGGCCCGGCCCACGGCGCGGATCCTGTCGAACGGCACCACCTCGGCGGGCGACTTCTCCTTGAGGATCTCGAAGAAACGGACGACCGTCTCGTGCTCCTGGAGCTCGATCGCCGAGTAGGCCAGCATCCGCGCCGCCTCGACCGCGGGGCCCTCCATCAGGACGGCCTTCTCGAAGAGCGGCGCCAGGGCCTCCCGGGCCTCCTTCCACTGCTTCAGGCCGAAGCGGATGCGGCCCGCCGCCAGTCGCTCGCCCGGCGTCATCTGCCAGCCGGCCCGATAGTCGGCCCCCGGCGGGAGCACCGCGATCCCGGGGTAGATCCCGGGGGCGGCGGCATCGGCCGCCACGTTGAAATTGAGCGGCTGTGCCTTTTCCTCCAGCGGCGGGAGGAGGATCCGGAGGCCCTTCCCGTCCACCCTCAGGCCCGTCGCGCGCGGGAGGTCGAGGACGTGGTAGCGCGTCGTGGGCCCCGCCACCCTGACCTCGAAATGGATCGAGAAGGTCTCCCCCGCCGCCACCTTTTCCATCGAGGGATTCTCGGGCAGGGCCCCTTCGACCACCGTGGATCGGGGCACGGCCACTCCCTCGACCACCATGGCCGGCCAGCGGTTCACGGCCCTGACCTCGGCCTTCACGGGCGGTTCCGGCGCCTTCCCCGTGGGCCGGCGGGCCAGCGCGTAATAGGTCCCCTCCCCCACCGGCTCGATCGTCGCCTTCTCGACCGCGATCTCCCCGAAGCCCTTCACCGGCCTCCCGCCGATCCGGAGCTCCGTGACGGCGCTCCGGTCGCCCGTGGACTGCATCGCCAGCGCCAGCATCGCCCTCTCGAAGGGCGTGGAGGGGGCGCGCGCCAGGAGCCACGCCCGCGCCCTCCCCAGGAGCGGGTTCGCCGGGTCGATCTCCGCCATCGCGAACGCCGCCAGGGCCGTGGCCCCATAGGGCGTGTTCGAGGCGTCCGGCATCCCGGCTTCGACCGCCTCCCAGTGATCCACCTTGACCGCCTTGACGAGGCGCGCCACCGCGGCCCTGGCCTCGTCCGGCTTCTTCGCCGCCTGGAGCGCCAGCGCCACCGACGCGAGGGCCCTCGGCGAGTGCGTGGCCGCCGCCCGCCAGAGGCGGTGGACGGAGCTGGAGTCCGCCTCGCCGCCCCGCGCCAGGGCGAAGATCGCCACGGCCTTCACGTCGTCGCTCAAGGCCACCGCGATCTGGCGCTTGAGGAAGGCCCCGTCCGGCTTCGCGTCGAACTCGGCCGCCTTCGCCTCGGCCTCCGCGAGGTAGAGAAGGACGGGCCAGGCCGCGTCCCCCGCCGCGGCATCCTGGAGCCCGGCGGCCCGCCGCGCCTGGTACTCCATCACGGCCAGCCTCGTCGCGTCCGTCTTCGCAAGGCGGTGCCGGGCGATCCGCGCGATGAGCCGCGCGGCCGCGTCGCTCGCGGGCGTCAGGGGATCCCTCCCCTCGGCCAGGCCCTCCAGCAGGGCCGCCGGCCCGACCGCGTAGCGGACGGCGATCTTCCCCTGCCCGTCCGGCGCCAGCTCCGCCTTCGCCGCGAACGCCCCCCCTTCCTCCGCCGGGACGGAGGGCGCCTCGGGCCGCATCTCCACTTTCAGCTCCTGCCGGATCCCGTCCATCGCGAAGACCGCCGAGGGCGCCGCGGCCCACTCGAACGACCTCTCGGCCGTCGAACGGGCGGGGACCGAGACCTTCACGTCGCCGCCGAACGAGAGCGTCACCTCCTGGTCCTGCCTCGAATGGTTCGTCAGGAGCGCCACGACGCTCGTCTTCTCGCCCTCGACCGCGCTCTCCGGGGCGCGGACCTCCACGGTCACCGGCGCGCGGGCCTTGATCTCCTCCGTCTTCGCCGCGATCGCGTTGGAGCCGTCCACGGCCCACGCCGCCACCACGTAATCGCCCCGCTCCTGCGGGAGGCGGAACGAGAAGGCCGCCTTGCCGCCCGGGCCGGCCGCGGCGGAGCCGAAGCAGAGCGGGACCGGGTCCGAGAACGGCCGGGGGGCTCCCTGCCCCTTGGCGAGGCCGCCGCCGCCCCGGGCCACCATATCCCTCTTCCCGCCGCGCCGGCCGCCACGCCGGCCTCCTCCTCCCCAGCCCACGCCGGGCATATCCTGGATGACAGGTTCCTCTTTGGGCAGCATGACCCGGACGCCCGCGCGGGCGTCCAGGGCCTCCAGCCGCTCCAGCGCCGCCAGCACATGCTCGTCGATCTGCGTCGTCTGGCCCACGAAGGACAGCGCCGCGGAGGAATCCCCGGTGAAATACCGGCCCGGCCGGCGGGGCAGGAATGCGGCCGCGTCGATGCCCGTCCGCAGGCGGTCCGACGCGGCCAGGATCACCTCGCTCCCCGGCGGGGCCGTCACCGTCACCGTGACCTCCTCGCCCGGCCGGTACTCCTTCTTCCAGGGCTCGACCTTCAGGTGCGGCAGCTTGAGGCTGAAGTCGCGGGACTCCGAGTGGAAGACCTTCCCCTGCATCATCATGACGGTGACGGTGAAGTCCCGCGTCGCGGACGGCGGCGGTCCCAGGCGGACGGCGTTGCGGCCCTTCTCGAGCGTCACCGCGACGACCTGCTCGATCTTCTCCGACTCCACGGTCACGAACGCGAGCCCCTTCTCGAACCGCGAGACCACCCGGATCTCGACGGGCTTGCCGGGCTCGAAGTCGTCGGCCCCGGAGAGGATCCTGAGCTTGGCCTCCTCCTTGTCGTCGAAGACCGCCAGCGATCCCTGGAGGCGGTTCGGAATCCCTTCTTCATCCCGCATGGACACGGTCACGACGTGAGCGCCCCCCTCCCTGGGGGTGAACGCGAACGAGCCCTTGCCGTCCTTGTCCGTCGTCACCTCGCCCGAGGCCGCGGTCGAGCGCTCGCCCGCCTCGTTCGTCCGGACGACCTTCCACTGGAACGGCCGGCTCGCCGGCGCCTCGCCGGCCCGGCGCGCGGAGCAGGCCACCGTCCGGCCCTCCCCCGCCGGCGATGGCTCACGGCGGCGGCCCGGATCCTCGAAGGCGAGGGAAACGGCCCGGCTGAGGACGGGGACGGCCAGCGATCCGCTTGCGCCTTCCCCCTTCGCCTGAATCTCCGCCAAGCCGCCGCGCGGGAACCGCACGGTCTCGCGGACGGAGACGGCAAAGGTCCCCTCCGGCCCCGTCCGGAGCTCCTTCCAGTTCACGTCGTCCGGCGTCAGCGCCTCCACCTTCCGGCCCGGCATCGGCCGGCCCCAGGCGTCCCGGAGGATTCCCGTCGCCTCGATCGGGTCGCCCGCGAAGACGGGCTTGTCGTCGGCCAGGAACTCGATCCGGCCGTACGGCGGGGCGTCCATGCCGACCTGCACCCCGAGACGGCCCACGAGCTTTTCCTGGGGTTTCGCCTTCTCATAGACGTCGATCCGGACTTCCCCATCGAGTCCCGGCAGGATGCGGAACGAGGCGGACCCCGTCCCCCACGGGGACAGGTCGAGGTCCATCTCGGTGAACGGGACCCCCTGCCGGCTCACGGCCTGGAGGCGGTATTTCTTCTCCCTGGGGGCGGCCCACGCCCCCTCCCGCGCGTCCCGGACGATGATCCGCACGTTCACCTCGTCCTCCGGCCCGTAGATGCGGCGGTCCGCCATGACCAGCGCCTGCGGCGGCCGCTCCGGCGGGACCGGCAATCCGGAGACGTCCACGTCGCGGAAGGCGATCCCGCCCGCCGCCTCGGCCAGGAACGAGAGCCTGGAGGCGGTGGTCTCCTTCGTCCACGCCTTGAGGGCCTTGCCGTCGGCCGCGGTGGAGACGGCGGGATTCGCCGCGCGCTCCCCCGTCTTCATGTTCTCCACGATCACCTCGGCGCCCCGGCGGCCGGCGCGGGCGATCATGGCGAGGTCGCTCACGAGGACGACGGTCGTGGATTCGAACCTCCCGGACGAGGCGGTCACGATGTAGGCCCCCGGGTCCTTCTTGGGAAGCTCCACGTCGAACTTCAGGTCCTTGAATCGGCGGAAGTCCTTGACGGGGACTTCCCACTCCTTGTCGGGGGCGATCACCGAGACCTCCAGGTCCTGGAGGCCGGCGGTCGAGGCCTTCTTCTCGAAGTAGTCCTTCAGGTCCAGCGACCAGAACCGGACCTTGAGGTTCTCGATGTTCCGGATGGCCGCCTTGAAGGCCGGCGCCTCGCCGGCCTTGAAGACGCGCTCGCTGGAGATCACCAGCCACGGATCCCGCAGCGTCCGGAGCATTTCGGCGCGCTTCCCGCCGACCTTCTCGACCTCCTTCATCGCCGCCTCGAAGTCGTCCAGCTCCACGGCCATGAGCTCGGCGGCCCGGTAGCGGGCCTCAAGGCCCGCGTCCGCGCCGGGATACTTCCGGGCCGTCTTCAGCCACGCCTCGACCGCTTCGCGGTACTTCTTCTCCTCTTTCAGGCTCGCGCCGATCTCGAACGCCGCCTGCGGGGCGCGGCCGTCGGTGGCGTGGAGCTCCCCGAACTCCTGGGCCAGGGCCTGCACGCGGGGCCAGTCCTTCAGGGCCATGGCCCGCCCGATCCGCTCGAAGCGCACGGTGGCGATCAGCTGGCGCGCCTCGGGCCAGCGGGGGCTGTCCGGGAACCGCTTGAGGAAGTCCTCGTAGACCGCGATCGCCTTGGCGTCGTCCTGGTCCTGGCGGTGGAGGTCGGCCACGCGGAGGAGCGCCTCCGGGGCGCGCTCGTGCTTTGCGTTCGCCTCGACGAAGGCCATGAGTTCCTTCCGGGCCTCCTCCCGCAGGTCCTCGTCCTGGGAGAGGGCCAGGGCGGCCAGGAGCGCCGCCTTCGGCCCCTGCTCGCTCGCGGCGAAGTCCTTCGCCAGGCGGCGGAGGAGCGGGAGCGCCCGGCGGAGGGCCTCGACGTCCGCCCACATCCCCTTCTCGTCGACGTGTAGGAGGGCCGCCGCGGCGAGCGCCTCCGGGGCCCGCTTGGAGGCCGGGAACCGGTCGGCGAGGCGCGTCCAGGCCTTCTCCGCCTCCCAGGCCCGCTTGAGTCCCATGAGCGCAGAGCCGCGGGCGAAGAGGACCTCGTCCATCTTAGGCGAGGCCGGGAATTTCTCCTCGAACGTCTCGCACGACTTCAGGAGCTGCTCGTGCGGGAAGCCCTTCAGCTCGCAGGCGACGAGGTCGGCGCGGACGCCCTCCTCGTCGGCCCCCAGCGCATCGAGTTCCAGGGCCTTGGAGAGGAGCTTGTGGGCGGCGGCCGGGTCGGGCTGGAACGTGGCGTCCTTGGGGTCCTTGGGCTTGAGGAACTCGCGGCCGGCGTCCACGTAGATCATGGCCAGGCGCTTGCGGCGCTCGGGGGCCGTGAGGGCGGCCACCTGGGCGTCGTAGATCGACGCCGCCAGGGCGTACTCCTTCCGGGCGGCCAGGATGTCGCCCTTCTTGAAGACTGACTTCATCCGGAGGGCGGAACCGGGGTGCTCCTTGAGGAGGCGGTCGAGCGCGGCGATCGCCGGGTCGTGCTGTCCGCCGTTCTGGTGGGCCGTGGCAAGGAGGTAGAGGATCTCGTCCTGCCTCTCCTTCGCCTGGGCGAGCGCGTCCAAGAGGAGGCGGGAGGCCCGGGTCCAGTCGCGGTCCTTGAGGGCCGCCTCGCCGGCCTCGCGCGGCCCCTCCTGGAGCGCGAGGGCGGCGGCGAGACAGCCCGCGAGGGCGACGGCGGAAAGGGCAAGGGCGTGGCGGACGTTCATGGATCTCCTCCCCAGTGCATGAGCATTCCTATTAACGGACGAGCCTCCCGGGGGTTCGGCACTCCTGATGAGTTGGACGAACGAAGTTCCGCGGGGTTGGAGAATCAGCGCCCGGCCCGGACGTCGTAGACGAACAGCTCGTTCAGGTGCCGGAGGTAGAGCCGCCCGCCGCAGACCACCGGGTGGGAGAGGCACGGCGGCTTGTTCTCCCAGGGCGGAAGGAAGCGGCTGACGATCCTCGCGGCCTTGGGCGTCACCTCCACCAGGGCCATCGTCGCGTCGTTCCCCAGGCAGTAGAGCCGGCCGTCCGCCCAGGTCACCGAGACCTTCCCCACCTCCTGGGCGTTGAACATCGTCTTCCCGGTGGCCCAGTCCACGCAGACCAGCCCCATCTTGTAGAGCCGGCACCCGCTGCCGTAAAGGTAGCCGTCGAGCAGGATGACGCCGCCGTGGCAGTTGTCGAGGTCGGTCCCGAACCACCCCTCCTTGACCGATCGGGAGTCGGGGGCGAGCCGGACCAGGCGCCCGCCGCCCCGGTGGCCGCTCGTGACGAAGACGGCCCCGCCGTGGAAGACAGGCTGGGTGACGTTCTGGTCGCAGGTGCTGGGGTGCTTGTGGGTCCAGAGGAGCTTCCCCGTGCGGACGTCGACGCCCATCACGGTCTCGTGGGCCAGCGCGATGAACTGCCGCACGCCCTCGTGGACCGCGACGATCGCCGACGAGTAGGCGGCGCGGTCCTCGATCTCCGTGTTGGCCCAGACCGTGGCCCCGGTCTTCCGGTCGAGGGCGGCCACCCGCCCCTTGGCCCCGCCGGGCATGCACAGCAGGAGGTCGCCGTCGATGATGACGTGCTCCGTGAAGCCCCAGGTCCCGGTGCGCGCCCCGAACCGGTCCTTCAGGTCCACCGTCCAGGCCGGCTTCCCCGTCCCGGCGGCGAACGCGGCGAGGACGCCGTGGGCGTTGAGCTGGTAGAGAAGCCCGTCATGGCACGTCGGCACGGTGCGGGCGCCGACCTGGGGCCCCTTCCAGGCCCGGCCGTTGGGGGCCTTCCACTGGAGCCTCCCATCGAGGTCCAGGGCCAGGACGTATTCGTCGTCGCCGAAATCGCCCGTGGTGAAGACCCGCCCCTCGGCGACCGTGATCCCGGCGTAGCCCACGCCGGCGTCGGAGAATTTCCAGAGGCGCCTCGGCCCCTCCTTGGGCCATTCCTTCAGGAGCCCCGTCTCGAGCGACTTGTTCTCGCGTCCCGCCCCGTGGAACTCCGGCCAGGAGGGAGGCGCGTCCTGGGCCGCGGCGAGGGCCGCCAGGAGGAAAGGCGCGACGAAGGTCATGGGCGATCTCCGGACGGCCCTATTAGAAGGGGGGCCGGGATTGGAATCAAGATCAAAGAGCGGCTCCCCGTCCCGTATACTGGTTGATAGAGCGGGACCCGAAGACGCGTGGGCCAGGAAATCCTCTACTGCTCGAAGTGCCAGACCCGGCTGGTCGGCGCCGATTTCGAGAAGGGCCAGGCCTTCCGGATCGCCGTCACGAGCGATCCCCTCTGCATCGGGCACAAGCGCGAGGGGGCCCCGCCGGTCGACATGTTCGTGGGCTTCCTCGACGAGGTCCGGATCTACGACCGGGCCCTCACCGCCGAGGACGTGGCGGCGCTGGCGCGCGCCCCCGAGTGATCCATCGCGCTACGGGAGCCGGAGCGCCGACACCGTGAACGGCCGGTCGATCTTCTTGTTCGCCAGCCACTGGCACTCCCACCACATGTCCATGTTGATGACGATGAGCTCGCGGCCGCGGACGGCCACCTCGCAGGGCTGGTCCAGCGACCCGTCCGCCCCGTCCGTGTCCCCGTTCTTCCAGACCGTGGCCACGCGCCCCTTGAGGTCCACCGCCTGGACCGCGTTGTTGAGCATGTCCGACACGAAGATCACCTGGTCCGCCGGGCTCCAGAAGATGCCGTCACAGCAGGCCATCTTCGGGTCGCGGGCGAACTCCTCCGGCGGCAGGGCCTTCCCCCCCGAGAACCGGGTGCGGTAGACGATCCCGTCCTCGAAGATCCCGCAATAGAGGTTGCCGTCGCAGTCGAACGTCAGCCCGTCCGCCCCGAAGCCGATCCGGTTGCTGGTCTTGTAGACCGCGATGAGGTGCGGGTCGGCCTTCTCCGGGGACCAGGGCTGGAGCTTGACGGGGCCGTTCTTCCACTCGTCCATCCTGACGGCGTAGACGCCGCTCATCAGGGGCTGGCCCTTCTCGGAGGCCTTCAGGATCGTCTCGCTCACGTAGACCGTGTCCCCCCTCCAGATCACGGCGTTGGCGACCACGAAGCCCTCCACCACGACGTCGCAGCCGACGGCCTTGCCGCCCTGGATCCGGATCCGCAGGAGCCTCGACTTGTGGTTGGGATTCTCGAAGATGTGGCAGTCGGCCACGTAGAGGTGCCCGTCCGGCCCGATGTCGCATCCCATCGGACACGCCGTGCCGGTGTCCGGATGGAGGTCCTGCTTGGCGAACTCATACCAGGTGGAGAGCTTGTTGTCCCTGTCGATCTTCACCATGCGGGCCGGGCAATCCTTCGGGATCAGCCCCGCCTTCTTCAGCGCGCCGTTGTTGAAGTTGGGGCACGAAAGGATGATGTCCCCGCCGTCGGTCACCGTGCAGCCGTCCGGGGTGTTGCACTCGTCCGGCAGGGTCACGATGAGCCGCGGAGGGGCGATCCCCTCGAACGACGGCGGCCCGCCCTTGCACGAGACGCCCCACGCCCCCAGCACCAGCGCCACCGCCGCCATCCTCAAAGCCGACCTGGTCATGATCCGTCTCCTCCCAAATTTCATCCCATCTTCATCCCGCCGCTGACGTTCACCACCGCCCCGGTCATGTAGCTCGCCGCGTCCGAGGCCAGGAAGACGGCCACCCGGGCCACCTCCTCCGGCTCGGCGATGCGGTCCATCGGGATTCGGGACAGGTAGCCGTCCTTCCTCTTCTCCCACGTCTGCGCCACCATCTCGGTGCGGACCATGCCCGGGGCGACGGCGTTGACGCGGATGCCCTGCTTCGCGACCTCGCGCGCCAGGCCGATCGTGAACGAGACCAGCGCGCCCTTGCTCGCGTCGTAGGGGAGGTGGCCCGTGGTCGAGCCCAGGTAGGCGGCGGTCGAGACGACGTTCACGATCGCGCCGGGACGCCCCGCCGCCTGCCACCGCCGGACCGCCTCGCGGCAGAGGACGAACGGCCCCGCCACGTTCACGGCGAACGTCCGGTCCCACTCCTCCCGCGAATATCCCGTGACCGGCCCCGAGGGGCAGGCCGCCGCGTTGTTGACCACGATGTCGACCCGCGAGCACTCCTTCTCGATCCGGTCCATCATCGCCACGGCGTCCTCTTCCCTCCCCACGTCGCCGCAGAGCAGGACGGCCTTCCCGCGGTGCCGCTCCGCGACCTCCCGCGCCACGCCCTCCGCCTCCGCGAGGCTCTGGCGGTAGTTGATCCCCACGCGGGCCCCCTCGGCGGCGAGCCCAAGGCAGATCGCCCTGCCGATCCCGCGGGATCCGCCGGTCACCAGCGCCACCTTGTCCTTGAGTCCGAGGTCCACTGCCGCCCTCCCGGGACGATCAGGGCTCCAATACTACCCGCAGGGCCTCGCCCCGCTCCATCAATTTGAAGGCCTCGTGGACCTCGCCCAGCCTCATCCGGTGCGAGGCCAGGCGGCCCGCCGGGACGGCCCCCCTCCCGATGAGGTCGAGCGCCCGCCCCACGTGGGCCGGCGTGGAATCGCTCGACCCCACGACGCGCAGTTCCCCGTAGTGGATCAGGCGGCTGTTGAGCGCGACCGTGTGCCCCCCCTCCGGAAGGGAGGCGAAGAGGCAGACCGTGCCGCGCTTCCGCGCCAGCGCCAGCGACTCCTCCTGGGGCCGGACCGCGGGCGCGGTCACGATCACCACGTCCGCCCCCGCCCCGTCCGTGGCGTCACGGACGACCTTCACGAGGTCCTGCTCGGCGGGGTTCACCAGGACGTCCAGCCCGAAGTCCGCCCCCTGCCGGAGCCTCTTCGGGTTCACCTCCGCGAGGATCACCTTGCGGGCCCCGAAGGCGCGCGCCACGCAGGCGTTGATGAGGCCCATGGGCCCGGCGCCCACCACCACGACGGCGTCGCCCTCGCGGACGCCGCAGGTCTCGCAGGCGTTCACGGCGCAGCTCACCGGCTCTGCCAGCGCCGCCTGGACCGCGGGGATCCCCGAAGGCACCTTGACCACATGCCCGCGGCGCAGGGCGAGCGCGGGGACCGTCACCGCCTCCGCCATCCCGCCGGGGAAGCTGAATCCCATCGGCGCCAGGCGGGCGCACAGGTTGACCCATCCCTTCCGGCAGTAGACGCACTCCCCGCACGAGATGGACGTCGCCATGACGATCCGGTCGCCCGCGGCGAGGCCGTCGCCGGGGACCTCCACGACGCCGGTGAACTCGTGCCCCATCACCATGGGGGGCTTGATCCGCGGGTTGCCGTGGAGGTACGCCTTGAGGTCGGAGCCGCAGACGGCGCAGGCGTCCACCGCCACGCGGACCTCGCCCGCGCCGCAGGCCGGCCGCGGGACCTCCTCCACGCGGACGTCGCGCGGGGCGTGGTAGACGACGGCCCTAATACGATCCTTCATGCTTCGCCCCGTCCAGGACCGCCTCGGTGGAGGCCACGCCCAGCCGGCGGCAGCCCTGATTGAGGTAGCCCACCGCCGTCTCCCAGTCCCGGATGCCGCCCGAAGCCTTGATCCCCATCGTCTTCCCCACCGTCCTGACCATGATGTCGATCACGGCCGGCGTGGCGGGGCCGTCGCCGAACCCCGTGGAAGTCTTCACGAAGTCCGCCCCCGCGGCCTCCGCGATCCGGCACGCCTCGGCCACCTGCTCCGGCGACAGATAACAGGTCTCCAGGATGACCTTGACCAGCGCGCCCTTGGGCCTGGCCTCCCGGACCACCGCCTCGATGTCCCTCCGCGCGGCGTCGCGGCCGCCGGAGAGGAACTTCCCGAGGTTCCAGACCATGTCGAGCTCCGCGGCGCCGTCCTCGATCGCCAGCCGGGCCTCGAGCGCCTTGACCTCGGGGCGGGCGGCCCCGTGGGGGAACCCGATCACGGCGCAGGTCTTCACGGGGCTCCCCTTGAGCGTCTCCGCCGCCAGCCGGACGTCCGACGGACGCACGCACAGGCAGCCCACGCCGCGCGCGGCGCACATCCTCGCGGCCTTCACCACGTCCGCGTCGGTGGCGAACGGCTTGAGGACCGCATGGTCGATGGCCCGGGCGACTTCCTCACGGGTGAACATGTCTTCTCCACGCGATAAATCAAAGCGTTTGATTTATAATCGCCATGGTTATAAATCAAAGCGTTTGTTTTATAATCAGTGCATCTCCCTTCCCCCGGTGACATTGACCGCCTGCCCGGTCATGTAGTCCGCGCCCGGAGAGGCGAGGAAGAGCGTCACGGCGACCAGGTCCTCGACGCGGGCCAGCCGCTTCAAGGGGACCTTCTCCGTGAACTTCTTGACGACTTCCTCCCGGGGCAGGTTGAGGTTCCGGATGTAGCCCGCCGACACGTGGCTCCACACCCCCGTGTTGTCCGTGATGCCGGAGTCGGCCAGCTCGAAGGCCAGCGCCTGCGTGAAGCCGATGACGGCGGCCTTGGCGGCGGAATAGTGGCTCATGAGGGCCGAGCCCGTCTTCCCCGACTTGGAGGAGTAGTTGACGATCCGGCCGAAGCGCCGGGCCTTCATTAGAGGGACGACGTGCTTGGTGAAGAAGAAGGTCCCCTTGCAGTTCACGGCGAACATCCGGTCCCAGTCGTCCGCGGAGAGGTCCTCCACCTTGCCCTGGCCCACGATGCCGGCCACGTTGACGAGGACGTCGATCCTCCCGTCGAACGTCCTCGCGGCGGCGGCCACCGCCTCCGCGACCTGCGGCTCCATGGTCACGTCCGCGGCCAGGCCGCGGCAGCCCTCGCCCAGATCCCGGACCGCCGCCTCGACCGCCTTGGGATCGAGATCCGTGATGAAGACCCGGGCCCCTCCCTTGAGGAACCCGGCCGCCACGCCCCTGCCGATCGCCCCGGCCGCGCCTGTGACGAGAGCCGTCCTGTCCTTGAAATCCATGCGTTCTCCCCGGTTCCGCCCCTACTCCAGCGTGGGCTTGGGAATCTCCCCCCGCAACTGCGCCTCGCCGCCTTCCTTCTCGTAGACGCCGTAGAACATGGACGAGGAATCCAGCCAGAGCGCGATGCGGTGGTATTCCTCCTCGCTCAGCTTCACGTCGTAGTGCCCCTTGCCGAGCAGTTCCAGGAGCTTCGATGCCTTCGCGCCGAACTTCCCCGGCGTCGTCCGGTAGCCGTCCCCGTAGCGGGTGAAGCCGTACTTGACCAGCGTGTTGTACGAGGCGAACCAGCGGTTCTGGATCGGGTCTTTCCCGAGCGGGAACTTCGGCGCGCTCTTCGCGTGGCACTCCGCGCACTTCCGGTCGAGGACCGGCTGGACCAGGCGCGGATAGCTGAAGGGATTCGAGCCGTCCACGTCGGGCCGCGGCGTCGTGGGCGGCCTCTGGAGGGCCAGCGGCATCACCCCCGGCATGAGGGGCGTGCGGCTCTTGGGCTCGTGGCACCCCACGCAGGTCAGGAACTCGCCGTCCCTCAGGTACGTGGCCGACCGCATGGACTGGACGGCCTGCCCGCTCCCGTCGAGGGCCTGGAAGAAGAGCTCGCGGTAGGCGGGGACCTTGAAGTGGGCGCTCCCGTCCTTCTCCACCGGCACGGTCCCGAGCACCCACCGGGCGGGGACCACCGAATCGCCGGCCTCGGCCACGCGCAGGCCCGTCTCGTGGGGCGGCCCGCCCGAGGGGACGGGCATCGGCAGGACCTGGTATATCCGGAGGGCCTTGATCTGCGTCCCGGAGGGCCATCCCTTGAGGCTGTCGTAGACGTTCATGACCGCGATGGTCGCCTCGCCGCGCGCCCCGGGGGCGATGGCCGCCAGCGGATTCGCGACCGCGGGGGGCGCCGCCTGGGGCATGCGCCTCGGCCGCACGGGGATCGGGCTCAGGCAGCTGATCTCCGGGTCGCGGTAGATCAGCTCCTTGTTCCCGAAGCTGTCCACCAGGTAGATGCCGTAGTCGCCGAGGGCGCCGCGCCGCGATCCGCCCCTCGCCATGGAGGCGTCATAGACGCAGAGGTAATAGTCCTCCCCGAGCGGCAGCGGCGTGCCGTAGACCTCGCGCCCGCCCTGGCTCTCGGGGAAGCCCACGTCGGGCGTGACGCGCCGGACGGGCGCCATGGCGTCGTCGTCCGGGACGGACGGGTCGATGATGATGATCGAGCCGTAGGCCTGCCCGTGGTGGGGCGCGGCCAGGGCCAGATACCTGTGGGAGCCCGGGACCGACTGGCAGTCGAGCTCCATGTCGGGCCGGAGGGGCCGCGGGGCGAAGTTGCCGTGGAGCGCCCGCGAGTCGCGGCCGTCGAGCGTCGTGATCCAGGGGTGGTGTGCCGTGCAGCCGTGGCGGTCCACGTAGTCCCAGCGCGTGTAGATGATGCGGCCCTCGTGGGAAACGCTGGGGTGCCACTCGTTGGTCTCGTGGGGGCTCAGCATGTTGATGGAGCTTCCGTCGGCGGCCATATCGTAGAGCGTGTAGGTGGGGCAGACGCGCCCGCAGCGCAGGTAGCCCCCGCGCCGCTCGGAGATGAAGGCGATCCGGCCGTTGGGGAGCCAGCAGGGATCGAAGTCGTTCCACGTCCCGTCGGTGAGCTGATCGAGGTTCGAGCCGTCGAGGCCGACCTTGAAGACGTGATAGCAGCGCCCCTCGTCCCAGTGGCCGCGCGAGGCGTCGGTGTGGTGCCGGTGGCGGGGATCGCCCCGGCACTCGACGTAGGCGAAGAGGGCCGTCTTCCCGTCGTACGAGAGGTCCGGCGAGAGGAACGATCCGCCCTGGGCCTCGGGCCCGTGGACGTTGCCCACGCCGTCGAAGTTGAGGGGCGGCGGGGTGACGGGGCCGCCGGAGAGCTTCTGGCCCTTGAGGCGGCCCTTCTGGACGACGGAACCGGCCAGCACGTCGCGCACCTGGGGATTGGGGCCGAAGGCGTCGGAGAGGACGTAGAGGCCGCCCCCCGGCCGCACCGCCATGCCGTAGTACTGGTCGCACATGTGGTCGTAGAGGGCGCGGTGCCGCTTGATGAAGAGGATGTCCTTGAAGTCGAGCAGGGGATTGGCGAAGGCGACCTGCCGCCGCACCGCGCAGGCCTCGGCAAAGAGGGTTCGCCGGGCGGCGGCGTCGGCCGGGGGCGTCTCGGACCCGGCCTTCTGGAGACGGGCGAGCCGCTCCTCGGCGGCGGCCAGCCTCGGGGCGGCCGTAGTCCTCTTGAGGTCGGCCAGGAGGGCGGCCGTCCGGCGGAGGACGATGTCCAGGGGATCGCGGTCGGAGGCCTGGATGAGGGACTCGGGGCGGTGGATCTCGCGGGCGAACTTCTGGAAATCGGCCCGGCGCGAGAGGTCGTGGGCGAGCGTCTGATGCTGGCTGTCGATCTCCTCCGCGAAGACCGCCTTCCGGCGGAGTTCCCCCCACGCGGGGGCCTCGGGAGGCGTCTTCAACGCCACCAGCTTCTCGAGGTCCTTCTCGAGGGCGCTCCGTGCGGCCTCCTCCCGGATGCCCTTGAGGACCAGGGCACAGCCGAGGACGCGGCGGGCCCGGACGTAGAGGTCGATCCATCGGCGGTCGCCGGCGGGGGCGTTCCCTTTCCGGAGGGACTCCAGCTCCGCCTGGAACGTCTGTCCGGCCGGGCCCGTCTGGCCCACGATGCGGCCCACGAAGGACTGCTCCAGCCCGGCGTCCGGGCGGTTGGCGAACCAGAGGAGCGCGCCGGATCCGCCGAGATCCTCCGACATCCAGGCCGTCTCGAGAGGGTAATCCCGCGTCATGGATTCCCAGTAGGCGGGCTTTGTCGGCGGCTCGCCGGCGGTCACGCGGAACCGGACCGTGCCCGTGGCGCGGTCCTTGTCCTCCCCCGCCCAGGCCTCGAAGCGGTCGTACTTCCCGCCGAGCTCGTAGCGGACCTCGCTCGCGGAGTGGACCCATATCCCATAGGAAAAGGTCTTGTCCCCCACGCGCAGGGGGTGGTCCTGCCAGTTCTTGTCCTGGAGGAGCTGGCCCCACCCCACCTTCACGTAGGCCGGCTTCAGGCTCGTGAGGCGGGTCTCCTTGCCGTCCTTGCCGACGAGCCTGGGCTCGCCCCAGATGTTGCAGTTGGCGACCCCCTCGAGGGTGTCCGAGATCAGGGCGAGGGTCTTGACGCCGGAGACCGTGAGGGACACCCGCACGGCCGGCCCGTCGCCGCGCACCGGCCCGCTGTCCCACGGGAGCGTCCCCGCACCGGAAGGGGTCAACTGCCTCCCTTCCGCCGTCTGGAGATAGGCCTCCCGCGCGGTCGCCATCGTCTCCACCCAGGAGGATTTCCTGGAGTACGCGGAGCGCTCCTGCGGCTCGAGGGGCGCGCCGGACACCCCGGCCAGGCCGGCCAGAGCCGCGACGAACGCCGCCCTCGCGGCCCGCCGATCGCGCCTGTCCTTCATCGACCGCCTCCTCCGGGGCCCCCCCGGGCCCCAGTATTACTCATACCCCGCTCACGAGGAAGGTGGGAGGTCTTCCGGAATATTCACCGCCTTGAGCGCCGGATACAGCCGGCGGTAGCGCGCGAAGGATTTCGCGTACGTCTCCTTGAACTCCCGGCGGGGCGCGTAAACCTTGCCGGGCCGCTTCACGCGACGGCAGGCCTCGTCGAGGTCGGCGTAGACTCCCGCGCCCACCCCGGCGATCATCGCGGCCCCGAGGGCCGTGGCGTCCGTGACCTCCGGGACGTCCACCGGAAGCCCCGTCATGTCCGCCTTGGCCTGGAGGAGGACGTCGCTCCGCGCGCCGCCGCCCGCGGCGGTGATCCGGTCGAAGCGGCACCCCAGGCCCGCCTGGAGCGTCTCGAGGATGTCCAGGAACTGGAAGTTGAGGCCCTCGACGACGGCCCGCTGGAGGTCGGCGCGCGTGGTGGAGGGCGCGATCCCCACGAAGGCGCCCCGCGAGTCCGCGTCGGCCACGGGGCAGGCGGCGCCGGCGATGTGGGGGAGGAAGAGCACCCCGCCGGCCCCGGGCGGCGCGTCCCCGGCCTCGCCGAGCGCGCGGCGGGACCACTCCAGGCACTCCCCCGCCATCGTCCCGCCCCAGGCGGCGTAGACGCCCGGCGCCACGTGCGCCTGGATGCAGACGGACGCGCGGCGGACCTCCTCGGTCAGGGGGGCGTCCGGGACGGCGGTGATCACGTTCTCCCACGTGCCGAAGACGTCGAGGATGTTCCCCGGCCGGTGCGCCCCCACGGGGAGGGTCCCGCACAGGTGGTCCTGGCCGCCGAGGACCACGGGCGTCCCCTCGGGGAGGCCCGTCGCGGCGGCCGCGGCGGCGCGGACCGTCCCGAGCCGCGTCCCGCTGGGCTTGAGTTCCGGCAGGAGCCGGCGCGGCAGGCCCGAGGCGGAGAGCAGTTCCTCCGACCACGCCCGTTTCCGCTGGTCGAAGAGCTGGGTGCACGAGGCCATGCTGTAGTCGGTCGCGCGGGCCCCGCAGAGCCGGGAGTTGAGGAAGTCCTCGATGAGGAGCCACTTGTCGGCGCGATCGATGATCTTCGGCTCGTGCTCCCGCATCCACAGCAGGCGCATCGCGGCCATGAAGGGCCAGAGGGGGAAGCCGGTGATCGAGAACGTCCGCTCGGCCCCGATCTTCCCCTTCCACCACTCCGCCTGCGGCGCCGTGCGCGGATCGTGCCAGCTGATGAAGGGATAGAGGACGTCGCCCTTCGCGTCCACGGGGACGCCGTCCATGCCCATGCCGGTGACCGCCACCGCGCGGACGCGCCGCGGATCGTCGAGCCGCGAGACGGCCTCCTTCGTGGCGGCCGCCGCGGCCCCCCAGATCTG